>JBMOMS010000255.1:0-4638 GCA_049324895.1 Chloroflexota bacterium | reverse complement strand
GGCGCGCTTGGCGGTGGGACATTTTGAACCGCCAAGGGCGCAAAGAGCGCCAAGGTTTTTTTTAATTGGTTTTCTTCGCGTGCTTGGCGTACTTGGCGGTGGGACATTGTTGAACCGCCAAGGAGGCAAAGAGCGCCAAGTTTTTAATTGGTTTTCTTCGCGTGCTTGGCGCGCTTGGCGGTGGGACGATTTTGAACCGCCAAGGGCGCAAAGAGCGCCAAGGTTTTTTTAATCGGTTTTCTTCGCGTGCTTGGCGTGCTTGGTGGTGGGACGATTATGGACCGTCAAGGGTGTTATTGCCTTTTGATGAACCTGACGGGCGCGGCAGGTTCTTCGAGGCCGTTGGCTACTCTTTGGATGCCGTTCTTGATCAATTTTACATTCCAGTTTATCAGAAAGCCAAGTTTACAGTTCTTCAATTTGAGATAGGTGATGAGTTGCGCCAGGTGGATGGGTAGAATGGTATCGACAGCCTTATTTTCGATGATGACCAGATTATCGACCAATTCGTCGATACGATAACCTTCGTCGAACTCCTGGCCGTCGTACACGATCGGCAGTGTGACCCCGGTCAGGACGAACCTGCCGCGTTTGCGAAGCTCATACGCATGGCAGGCCTGATAGGCGGATTCCAAAAGTCCTGGCCCAAACTGCTTGTGAACCTGGAAGGCGCAATCGACAATGTCTGCGGCAATTGCATCGATGTCTGTGCTCATGTGTGCATCCTTTCTCCCTGACTTTACTTGTATTTCTGACATGGACTAGGCCTCCCTTGTCTCCAGCCACTGACGCACAACCAGATATCCGACCATTGACGTGTTGAGCAGGATGGCAGCCAGCAGGAACAGGTTGTTTTGCGCATCGGTCAGCCTGGATAGGAAGAGCGCATAAGTCAGGCTGGAAATCACCTGATAGCCGAGAGCCACGTGCCAGTAGGAGGGCGCAAAGAAGGCCAATACCAGCGCAAGATTGTCCGCGGGGTAGAAATAGCGGTCATGCATCCTGGGCAACAGGAAGGGGGCCAAAATGACCGAGACCAGCGCCGTGAGCAGCACCAGCCTCGGGGTTAGCGCGAAGCGGCGGCGGGCGTAGACAAAGACCCAGCCGCCGAGCAGGATCACCGTCAGCGCCAGGCCACCGTAGTAGATAGGCTGTCTCCATGTGGGATGTCCCACCGCGAATGAGTACAGGTTGGGCGCATGCATGGATACCTGCTGGAATTCCCCCGACTGTGAAACGTAGATGGTCAGCGCTTCCATGAACGGACGCCCTGCCCACACCGCAGGCAGAATACTCAACACAAACACCAGCGGCGGGAGGAACAGGGTCGGCCAGGGGATGCGCTTCTTGAAGAACATCACTGCCAGGAAGGGCAGCAGGAAAACCGCCTGGGCCTTGATCGCCAGCGAAAGTCCCAGCATGAGCATGGCGGGCGTGGGCCGTTCGGTCAGCAGGAAGTACACACACAGCAACAGGAAACTGGTATAGAACGAATCGATCTGCCCCCAGTAGGCGCTGTTCAGGATGACCGTGGGCAGCAGCAGGAAGCCCGCCGCAGCCAGCCAGGGCGTTTGTCCCTGCGGATATTTCAGCCGCACCAACTTGTAGACCGCGTAAGCGCTCAACAGGTCGAAGGCCGTGGGGATTAGTTTGAGCGCCAGCCTGGGATCGATGGTCTCCCGCACCAGCGAGGCCAGCCACAAGAGATACAGATAAGGAGGCGTGTACACCGAGAAGTCATCCGCCAGGGCCGCGAAGCCGCGCTGCTCGAAGTGGCTGTACCAGTTCAGGTAGCCTTTGGTATCGATGTTCTGGCGCGGAAAACTGACAACGCGCAGCACAACCGCCAGCGCGAACATCAGCACGATCAGCGCCGTGACGAGGGTCTGTTTTCGCATGGTTACGAGGCCTGTCCTTGCAGGATTTTTTGGAAGGCCCTGAGCAGTTCGCCGCGCTGTTCGAAGCCCGCCTCGCCCAACTCAGCCAGCCCCAGGTAGACCCGTTCGCGGCAGCGCCTGAGCAGCCCGTCGATCAAACGCGACATGGCCGCCTGGGATGTGCGTACTTCGTCCGCGTCGCTCCACATCTGTCCGCCGGGCCAGCCGCGCGCCAGCACGTACGGATGCGTCAGCGGCTGTGCCAGACGCTCGTACCATCCGCTCGAACCCGGGTCGAGCCAGAACTGCACCGCGGCGGGACGGTTCATCAGCAGGAAAGTGTGCGCGGGGGCCACCAGCACCGCGTCGGTGTTTTGCTGTCTCCAGGCCTCCACGTACGAGGCGGCGATCACCCCGTCTTGCAGCATGGCGATGTATTCCCTGCCCAGCCCCGACAAGTTTCCAGAACCGGTCAGATCCAAAGCCAGGCGGAATTTCTTGAAAGACTCGATCAGGCTGGCGGCCACACGCACGCGGTCGAAATCCGCGTGATAGCCGAAGCCAGGCTGCGACAGCACCTCCCCGAACAGCTTGCGCAGGAAATGATCGAGCGGAAGCGGCTCCGCCTCGCGCTGGGCCAGCAGCCAGTCGCGCAGGATGGAGTAGCTCAATCCCAGCGAGAAGGTGATTCTTTCCTGGACCTCGGGCTTGATCCCGTCAAACGGGGCGAGCGCCAACTCGCGCGGACGGTAGACGATCTCCGTCAGCAGCTGCGCGCGCACCAAGTCGAGGCCGTCGATGGACAGCATCAGGGCATAGGCCACATCGAATTTCGGCGGGCGGATCTCCCAGTGCGGATGCGCCAGCGCTGCCAGCGTCAGCAGCGCCTGGCTGGCAGGTTCATCCCGCAGGGAACGCGAGGGACGGTGCGAGCGCCACGGGATGCACAGCCTTTCGAGTCGATGCGTGAGCGAGAAGCGCAGCGCATCCGAAAGATAGGGCGCAAGGATGACCACTTCCGCGGGCGGCAGGCCGCCGTCCAGCAGTTGCCTGACCTCGCCCGCCACCACATCCAGCATCTCAGGGTAGAAGCGGGACTGGATGATCGAAAGCGCCTCGATGCCCGTCGCTTCCGAAACGGGCGAAGCGACCTGGCCCGGGGCGATGGCGTGCGGCAGATGTTCGCTCAAATCCGCGATGGGCTGGCTCATCACGAAGGATTCATCGAAGAGAACCTGCTGGTCGCATAGTTCGCGCAGGGCGGACCCCGTGTCCATGTCCGCGCCGAGGAAGTAGCGGAAGCCGCCGCCCTCGTCGTAGACCAGCAGCGCGGAGTCGAAGTCCGGGATCCAGTCGCGCAGGATATCGTGCGCGCGCGGGCCGTCCTCCTCCACGTTGTCGTAGATCAGGTGACGGTAGGCGCGCGCCAGGTAGTCGCGCACCTGCGACTGCGGCCACAGCACGTTCGCGAAGATTTCCAATTGCAGGGAGAAATCAAGCAGGTTGTTTTGCAGGCAATACGCGCGGAAGCGGTTGGCGCATTCCTGCGCGTCGGCATACACGCGGCGCTGGGCGGGATCGCCTGAAAAGGCCAGGTCCAGCCGCGCGCCGATCTCGGTGTGCGGGAATCCGATCACCGCGGATTTGTTAAGGTTATCGATGATCTGCGAGTACAGGCGGTTGCGGTCGATGGTGACCGACTCGAAGAAGCCCTCGTCCAGCAGCGGACGCACCAGGTGCGCCATGTAGTATTGCGCGGTTTCGAGCGTCAGGAAGACGGGCGGCAGGTCGGGACGGGCGAAGCCGCCTGCTTCGGCGGCCAGCGGCCAGAACAGATCCACCATGCGGCGCGCCAGGCCGCCCAGCGTGGCGGGAGTCACCTCGCCGCCCGCGTACGGGTCAAGGTACAGGCTTTCGAGGTAAGGCTCGTGCAGGGAGCGCTGCGGCGCGAGCAGCAGAATCGAATCGGCGCGCACGCCCTGGGCCAGCAGGGACTTCAGCCGCTCCACCGCCGCGAAGGTTTTGCCTGTCCCCGCGTAGCCGGACAGGAAGATCTTCGCATCCAGCGGGGCTTGCGCAATGTCGAGTTGGGCGGGTGTCAGTTCCATGACTCTATTTTCCCACAAAATAAAGAAGACCTCGGAAGTCTTCGAGGGTGAGAGAATGTTTAGTAGGTCAAAAAATCACCACAGATGAACACAGATAAAAGGGATTGGAGCGGATTCAAGAGATTTGTTCCTGGTTTTTATCCAAAAAACGGTGTTCATCTGTGTTTATCTGTGGTGGAAGCGTTCAGCCGGCCAAAACGATTGCTGAAGTCTGGCGAACCGTTACTTCAAATGCTTCGCGAAGAACTTCGTCACCCGTTCCCAGGCATCCTTGGCGGCCTCGGGCTTGTACACGTTCGGGTCGCTGTCGCGGAAGAAGGCGTGGCCCGAATTGGGGTACAGGATGACCTCGTGCTCCACGCCGATCTCGCCCAGCAGGTGATCGAACTCCTGCACGGTGCCGACGGGGATCGAAACGTCCGCGTCGCCGAACAGGCCGAGCACGGGCGCGTGGAAGTTCGCGCGCATCTGCTCGAACAGCAATTGCATCTGTCCGCCGTAGAAGGTGCAGACCGCGTCCAGCGGGCGGCGCAGGCCCAGCGCCAGCGACATCCTGCCGCCGAAGCAGAAGCCGACCGAGCCGACCTTGCCTGTGCAGTCGGGATGCGACTGGAGCGCGTCGTAGAGTTTTTCCAGGTCCGCGGGCGCGCCGG
>JBMOMS010000254.1:28665-35471 GCA_049324895.1 Chloroflexota bacterium | reverse complement strand
GCCGAGTCGCCCGAGGGACGGCCCGCCGCCAGGCGCAGCGCGTCGCAGGCTTCGGGGGCCAGGTCGCGCAGGGTGGCGGTGACCAGCAAAAAGTCGCGGATGTCGGCGGGGTGACGGGCGAAGACCTCGCGGGTTAGCACATCGAAGAGCGCATCCAGCGACTCGGCCTGCCAGTGCGCGGGAAACTCCAGCCCGACCGAGCTTTGGCTGCGGATGCTCTGCCAGATGAGCTGCAGCGCGATGGCCCAGCCTTCGGTAAAACTCAGCAGCGAGTCGACCTCCTCGCCTGTCAGTTCCAGGCCGTAACGGCCCGAGAACAGGGCCGAAGTCTCGGACTCGGTAAAGGTCAGGATGGACTGGTCGAGCAGCAGCGCCTCGCCCTGCGATTTCCAGCGCGCCAGCGTCGGCAGGCTGATGGTGGGCCGCCCCGAGAGCAGCACGTGAACCGAGGCAGGCGCCAGCCCGATCAGGCGGTCGAGGATTTGGGCCACCTCGCCGCTTTCGGTGACGATGTGCGCGTCGTCGATCACGAACAGGATGGGGCCATCCGCGTGGGCGCTCAACGCGTTCAGGAACTGGTCGAGCACACCACGCCACAGCAGCGGCCCCTGCGCCCCATCCCAGATATCCAGCAGCGGGATGGGCAGGTCGGGCAACGCTTCGCGCACCGCGTGGAACAGGTGCAGCAGGAAGACCAGCGGATCGTTGTCCTCCTCGTTAACCTGGTACCAGACCAGCGGACGAATCTCCGCCGCCAGCTCGGCCAGCGCCGTGCTCTTGCCATAGCCCGCGCCCGCCTGGAGGATGGTCAGGCGGTACTCGAAGGCCTCCCGCAGCGCGGCGCTGACGCGCGGACGCGTCAACGTGCGCGGGTTGCGCGGCGGCGGGATGATCTTGGTGCGCAGGATGCGCGGAGAGATTTGTCCCATGACGGGCTGATTCTACCGCAGGGCCAGCAGGGCGATCAAAAAGTCCCACACTTTCTGCACCGACGGGACGTGCAGCTGCTCGTCGGGCGAGTGCGGGTTGCGGATGGTCGGGCCGCAGGAGAGCGTATCCAGCCCGCCGCAGCGGTCGCTGATGATGCCGCATTCCAGGCCCGCGTGGATCACTTCCACCTGAGGCTGCACCCCGAAACAACCTTCGTAGGCTGTCCGAGCCTTCTTCAACAGCGGCGACTCGAGGTTGGCCTGCCAGGGCGGGAACATCTTTTCGCGTTCCACACGCAGACCCGCCAGCCGCGCCAGCGACTCGATGCGGCCGGTAATTTCCTCCATGCGCGTGAAGACCCCGCTGCGCTGGCTGCTGATGAGATAAAGCTCGTCGGCGCGGGTCTCCACCACGCCGATATTGTTGGAGGTTTCCACGAAGCCCGCCAGCGTGGCAGACATGCCAGACACGCCGTTCGGCAGGCTGTGCAGAAACAGGATCGCCGTCTGACTCTCGGCCTGGCTCATGGCGCGGGCAGGCGCGTCGACGGCTTCGAGTGTGAGCGTCAGTCCGCTTTCGGTGGCGGCATATTCGGCGCGCAGGATGCGCTCGAAATCGGCGGCCAGCTCATGGCAGCGGGGCGACGCCTCCGCGCTGCACAGGAAAACCGCCTCGGCCTTGCGCGGGATGGCATTGCGGGCCGTCCCGCCCTGGATCTCCGCCAGGCGCAGAGGGATCTCGCGCTGGAAGCCATCCAGGACGCGCGCCAGCAGTTTGTTGGCGTTGCCGCGATGCTTATGGATGTCGACGCCCGAATGCCCGCCCTGCAAGCCGTCCACACGCAGGAGGAAGGCCGCCTCCCCCGCCGCGGGCGGACTCCACGTGACGGGCAGGTGCAGGAAGAGTGATCCGCTGCCCGCCGCCCCGACGACGAACACGCCCTCGGATTCCGAATCCAGGTTGAGCAGGGTCCTGCCCGTCAGGTTGGCGGGATCGATGTAATCCGCGCCCGCGCCGCTGACCTCCTCCTCAATCGTCAGCAGCAGTTCGAGCGGCGGATGCGCCACGCCTGCATCCTCGGCCAGGGCCATCATCAAGGCAATGGCAATGCCGTTGTCCGCGCCCAGGGTGGTGCGGTCAGCCTTGAGCCAGTCGCCGTCGCGCAAAATGCGGATCGGGTCGCGCATGAAATCGTGCGGCGAGTCGGGCGTCTTCTGGCAGACCATGTCGAGATGGCCTTGCAGGATAAGCGCGGGCTGATCCTCGTAGCCCGCGCTGGCAGGCACGTAGACGATCAGGTTGCCAATCGCATCGACGCGTGATTCGAGTCCGCGTGCGCCCGCCCAATCGGTCAGCCATTGACGGAGTCCCGCCTCGTTCTTCGTCCCGCGCGGGACAGCCGAGAGTTGTTCGAAGCGTGCCAGGATGAGTTCAAGAGGGGTCATGGGTGCCTGCCTTGGAGGGGATGTTTGCAGGGCTATGATACCTTAAATCACCAGGCCCACATCCATCTGGACGTGGGCCTGGTTCCGTTTTACGAGGGAGTCGCGTCTTTCGGTTTTTTGTTCCGCAGGGCCTCGTAGCCCATGAAGATCAAGGTAAAGGCCACCGAGAGTCCGCCTGTGACCAGCAGCAGGATGCGCCAGTCGAGGGTCTGCCACCAGGCCGGGGTTTGGGTCTGTCCCTGCCCCTGTCCCTGGCCCTGGCCTTGAACATTCCCCCGGCCCTGAATGTCCGCGTTCATTTGCTGCGTGCCCCCAGCCGCGGCGGAATTGTTCGTATTCCGCGTCCACGGCGGACCGCCTCCGCCCGGGCGGGTGGCCACGGCCACTTCGGGCGCGGTCGGCTCCCATTGGCGGATAAAGCCCACGATGGCCTGGATGTCCGCTTCGGTCATGCGGTCGCCCCAGGTGGGCATGGCGGTGCCAGGCACGCCCTGCGTGACGATCTGCTGGATGGCCTGGTCGCTGGTGTCGGTCAGGAAGGACTTGACGTTGAGCGCCGGCGCGCGCGGCGTGCCCTGTCCCTCGGGGCCGTGACAGCGCGAGCAGTTGGCCGAGAACAGGTCCGCGCCCAGGGCGATGGACTCTGCCGTGGTGGGGATTGGCACATCCGGCGCAGGCAGGATGCCCGTGGGCACCTCATCCCAGCGCAGGACGAGGGTCACCATGGCGTCGATCTCTTCGGCGGCCAGGGTATTATCCCAGCCCGCCATCAATGTGCCAGGGTTGCCGAATGTGACCGTGCGGGTTAGTTCGTCGGCGGTCTTCTCGCGCACGGCGGGATCGTTGAGGGCCGGCGCGATGCCCGTGCCCAGTCCGTCCGCGCCGTGACAGGCCACGCAGTTGGCGGCGTAGATGCCGATGGCGGTTTGCAGGGTCGCGCCGTCAGGGAGCTTCGCCACCTCGGCCAGCAGGGCCGCATCAGGCTCCGTGGTGAACGGCACCAGCGGGGCCAGCCCCAGGTTCACGACGCGGTCGCGGGTCGCGTTCCAGTCACCCGATTGGACCAGCGCCACCAGTTCCGAAATCTGGTAATCGCTGAGCGGACCGCCGTCCTCCTTGCTCCAGGCGGGCATGGCAGTGTCGAAGCGGCCGCGCGCAATGGTCTTGGCCAGATCGTCGTAGGCCATGCTTTGCAGGGCGGGATTATCGAGCGCGGGCGTCGCGCCGATGCCCTCGCCTGCCAGGCCGTGACAGACCGAACAATTCTCGGCGTAGAGCGTCATGGCATCGTCGAGTTGAATCGATAGGGTCCGCGCCTGGGCTTCGACGATGCGCGTGGGTTCGTTGAGCATGTAAATGGCCAGGCCGAAGACGATCAACTGCGTCGCCAGCAGGCCAGCCAGGATTTCAAAGAGTCGGGTGCGATTGTTCATGAGGTTTCCTTGTTGCGCAAATTGGCAATTTGCGCTACGGGTAGACGACCTGGGCGGATTCGAAGGATTGACGCTGGCGCAGGTCGCCCGTGTCCACTTTGACCTCGCCGTTTTCGATGCTCACGGCGAACAGGTCGAGCGGGCGCGGGGCGGGCGGATTCTCGACCGTGCCCTGCTGGTCGAACTGCGAGTTGTGGCAGGGACAGATGAACTTCTGCGCGGTCGGGTCCCACGGGACGGTGCAGCCGAGATGCGTGCAGCGATGATAGACAGCCATAAAACCGCCGTCGCCCAGGCGCACCACGTAGAAGCGCCCGTTGGAAATATGCGTGACCGAGTTGGGCGGGAAGTCGTCCACCAGGCCGGCGGAGATGACCGAGCCGAATTCGCCTTCGGCCAGGCGGGGTTGCAGATAGGCAATGAAGACGCCTGCGGTTTCGAGCAGGGCCAGTCCGCCGAAGAAGGCCCAGGCAATTTTGAGAAAGTCGCGGCGGGAGACGTTTTTTTCTGTGAGGGTGGTTTCAGACATGAAGACTCCGGGAGCTTGGTAATTGGTAAACAGTAATTCGTAATTGGCGAGCCAACTATGAGACCAGGTGACTATTCGACCATCAGACTAATGCACGGGCATGGCCCACGGCCAATACAGCGACATGCCCGGCCCGCGGAAGAAGATTCCGACCACGGTCAGGACAACGAAGGCCGTGAAGAGGAAGGTGGCGATGAACAGCACGCGCTCCTCGGTGTCGGCGTGGAAGGCCTTGACCGTCCACTCGTCGAGCAGGATAAGCGGGATGAAAATGACCGCCAGCGGAATCAGGCCGTTCGAGAGCAGCGTGTCCCAGGTCGGCAGCCAGGCGCTCCAGTTCAGCACGAACTCGTCCAGCACGACCCACAGCGGGGTGGCGACCAGGGCCAGGCCCATCGCCAGCAGGGTCAGGGAGCGGCCGCGGCGCGAGCGGAAGTAGATGCCCACGCTGTCCAGGTTGATGTCGAAGAAGGGCAGCAGGAAGATGGCCAGGACGGCCAGGCTCGGCAGGATGATGGCTCCCACCAACGGGTGGAAGTGCAGCAGCAGTTCCTGCAAGCCCATGAAATACCACGGCGCCTTGGCGGGATTCGGGGAAACGTCCGGGTTGGCGATGCCCTCCAGCGGGGCGGGCACGAACATGGCAAAGATCAACAGGACGGCAAACCACCCCAGGGCGAAGACCAGTTCGCGCCGCACCAGGTGCGGGATGGTGGTCACGCGCTCGGGCTTGGGTTCCTCCACCGCATCCAGTTTCTTCGGCAGGGTCAGGCCGCCATCCTTGCGGACGCGCCAGAAGTGATAGGACATCAGCCCGAAGATCGCCAGCGGGATGAGCGAGATGTGCATGGCGTAGAAGTTAAGCAGGGTATTCGCGCCGACTTCAGGCCCGCCCAGAATGAGCTGGCTCAGCCAATTGCCGACCAGCGGCACGTAGCTGAGGATGCTGGTCCCGACCGTGATGGCCCAGAAGGCCAGCTGGTCCCACGGCAGGAGGTAGCCCGTGAAATTCGCCCCCAGCGTCAGCAGCAGCATGGCCACGCCGATCAGCCAGTTGAGCTCGCGCGGCGGGCGGTAGGCGCCCGTGACAAACACGCGGATGAGATGCAGCACCGCCACCACGATCAGCAGGTTGGCGCTCCAGTGGTGCAGGTTGCGGATCAATTCCCCGAACCAGACGTTCGAGTTGATCTCGAGCACGTCGAGGTAGGCTTGCGGCGCGGCGGGGGTGTAGTTGTTTTGCAGCACGACGCCCGTCAGCGCCAGGATGGCCATCAGCATGGCAGCCAGCCCGCCCAGGCCCCAGCTATAGGTCCAGTTCATGGAAGTGACGATCACCTTGGTGGGATGCAGGTGCAGGACCAGGCTGTCCACCACCATGCGCATGCGGCCGCGGTCGTCGCTGGGCATTTCATTCGGCGCGAGGCGGGCGCGGATCCGTTCGAAGAGGGAGGGTCGGGAAGTTGGTTCAGTCATGGATGCTCCGATCTGTAATGAAGACTGACCCATTAAATCAAGGGAAGTTGGCGCTGGGGAAAAGATAATGTAAAGGTTTGGTAAAGGCTGGTTTTCAAGGCGGCATGAACCAAATGTACTTAACTCAAGTTGCCACCATCCCCTCATCGTGTCATGCTGAGGGGTGTTCTTGGCCCCGAAGCATCTCTACGACCATCATAGAGGCCCTTCGGTCGCAGAGAACGCTCCCTCAGGGCGACACATTCCTATCTATTCTTCAAGGTAGCAACTTGGGTTACTTAATGAAAGCAGGCCCGACCTCATCGAGACAGCGGTTTTTTTCAGGCAGTATCTGCCGGCGCTTTTCCGCGTCTTAGTTCTAAATGGCAGGTTGCGTGGGAGTTTTTTTTGCGCTGACCGTGTCACATATTTCGCACAATCTTTTTTGGAACTTTATAAACCCTTTACATTGGCGCACTATCATACGGGCAAGGTTGCGAACGAAAGCAGCCCCTCAAACAAAAAACAAACGAGGTAAATAACCATGTTCAAATCACTGAAAACCATCCTGGCCGGGATCCTGGCCGCAACACTCCTGGTCGCCATCGGCGCAAGCGTCTACTCTGCCATGGCCGCGCCGGGCAGCAATCCAGTCGCATCCCAACCGCAGGCGGTTTCCGCCAATGGGAATGGAAACGGGAACGGCAATGGCAACGGAAATGCCGGCAACGGCGGAAACGGCACCGGCACCTCCGTGCTGGACATCCCCGCCTCCGAGCTGAGCGCCGACGAAGCCGCCGCCCTGCTCTACATGCGTGAGGAGGAAAAACTGGCCGGCGACGTGTACAACTTCCTGTTCACCGCCTGGGGCCAGCCGACCTTCCAGAACATCGCCGCCAGCGAACAGAAGCACACGGATGAGATCAAAGTCCTGCTCGACCGCTACGGGCTGGCCGACCCCGCGCTGGCGCCCGGTCAATTCACCAACCCGGACCTGCAAGCCTTGTACACCCA
>JBMOMS010000254.1:0-28565 GCA_049324895.1 Chloroflexota bacterium | reverse complement strand
CAGGCCAATGTCACGGGCGCAACCACCGTCCACGGCACCGTCGTCAGCTATGACCAGATGGGCCTGAGCCTGACCCTGGATGACGGCAGCGCGCTGTACGTCCAATTGGGCAACTCCCGCTACAGCCAGTCCATCGGCTTCGCGCCGCAGGTCGGCGGGACGGTCACCGTCTACGGCTTCAACGGCGACCAGGGCCTGTTCAGCGCCATCACGGTCACGCTCGGGAGCACTGGCCAGGTTTATTCCTTCCGCACCGAAACGGGCCAGCCGCTCTGGTCGGGCGGCAACGGAAAGGGCAACGGCGGCAACCACTAATCCCGTACATTCATTCTGAAAGTGACTGTCACCCGATAGGTGACAGTCACTTTTTCGCAAAAGGACAGTTCCGTGAAAATCCCAGGAATTCAGATCTTCCGCAAACGCAGCATTTGGCCGCGCAAGGTACTGCAATTCATCTTCTTCCTGCTCATCGCGCTGACCAGCCTCAATCACACCCTGTCCAAAAACGGCGGCGGGGTTTCCTTTTTACCCAATGCCTCGCTGCATGCCCTGTGCCCCTTTGGCGGCGTGGAAAGCATGTACGCACTTCTCACCAGCGGCAATCTGATCCAGCAGGTGCGCGTCTCCTCCGTGCTCCTGCTGGATTTGATCCTGCTGCTGGCGTTGTTCTTCGGCCCGGTCTTTTGCGGATGGGTTTGTCCGCTGGGAACGATCCAGGAATGGGTCGGCAGGGTGGGGCGCAACTGGCTCGGCCCCAAACGCTACAACCACTTCCTCCCCGCCGGCCTCGACCGGGTTCTGCGCTACGCCCGCTACGGCGCGCTGGCCTGGGTGCTGTATGCCACGATCACCAGCGCCAAACTGGCCTTCCAGGCCTACGATCCCTACTTTGCCCTATTCAACTTCTGGACAGGAGAGGCGGCCCCCACCGCCCTGCTGATTCTGGAAATCACCCTGCTGCTCAGCCTCGTGGTGGAACGTCCCTGGTGCAAATATGCCTGCCCCTTCGGGGCGCTGCTGGGCGTCACCAACCTGTTTCGCATCTTTACCATCCGCCGGGACGAGGGCACCTGCCGCCCGGGCCAGGCCTGTTCCACGCTCTGCCCGATGAACATCCCCATCAGCAAACACAAGGTCATCCGCGACCATCAGTGCATCACCTGCCTGGAATGCACCTCCGAGGCCTGCTGCCCCGTGAAGGATACGGTGGTCTTGGGCCTGGGAGGCATGGAATGAGCGTCAACTCCAGGGTCCTGGGCCTGCTCGTGTTGATCGTGATCTTCGGCGGCGTCACGGCCTTCTCCGCCCTGGGACTGTGGCAAACCGAAAGAGGCGGACAGGGCCAGCATAACCACGGCGGGGCGGAGGGGGAACTCACGCCCAAGCCAGTCAGCCTGCACGGCTGGGTCAACGGCTACGACGGCGAAGGCCTGGCCCTCGACCTCGACGACGGAACCTCGCTCTACGTTCAACTTGGCAGTTCACGCTACGCGAAATCCATCGGCTTTGCCCCACAAGTGGGCGAGGGCGTCACCCTCCTCGGCTTCACGGGTGAAGATGGGTGGTTCAGCGCCATCACAGTCACCCTTGACCATCCCGCCGGTCGCAGCCAGGTTTACTCCTTCCGCAGCGAGACGGGCCAGCCGCTTTGGTCCGGCAGCGGCAGGGGCAGCGGAACCAGCCAGTAGCGCGGGCGCGCCCGTATCCCCCACCCTCCCCCAGCGTCATAGAAAGTGAAACCATCGTGACCCCCGAACAGGATTTGTTACAGTCGGCCCATTCCTTCGACCCGCAGGCGCTGGCAGAAATTTACGACCTGTACAGTCCGCGCCTGTATCGTTACGCCATGCGTCTGCTCGGCAATGCCTGTACGGCCGAGGATTGTGTGGCAGAAACGTTCAGCCGCTTCCTGAACGCCCTGCAGGCAAACAAGGGACCGCGTGATTACCTGCAGGCCTACCTGTTCCGCACGGCGCACAACATCGTCGCCGACCACTATCGCCGCCAGCCTCCCGCCGAAGAATTGCAGGAGTCCCTGGCCCAGGAAGACAACACCGAGGAAAGCGCCCGCCTGAACCTGCGCCAGCGCCATGTGCGCGCCGCCCTGCGCGAGCTGACCGAAGACCAGCAGCAGGTCATCGCGCTCAAATTCCTGGAAGGCTGGGAGAACGATGAAATTGCGCGCGCCCTGCGCAAACCGGTCGGCGCGGTCAAATCCCTGCAGCACCGCGCGCTGGCAAGATTGAAACGATTGTTACTGGATGAGGCATGAGCATGAAAAAAGACGATGAACTCGACCCGCGACTGGCTTCCCTTTTGGAGAATCTCAAACCCATCCCCACCCGGGACCCTCAGGCGGCATCCCGCGCTCGCAGCCGATTCCTGGCCCAGGCCGTATCCGCCCGCAGCGCAGCGCGTCAGAGTTGGTGGACACAACTCTTCCAACGAAAGGAAACATTCACCATGAAACTCGCTCTTCTTGCCCTGCTCGTCCTCGGCCTGCTGTTTGGCGGCGGAGCCACACTCGGCGCTGCAAAAGCAGCCCTGCCCACTGACTCGTTGTACCAGGTCAAGCTGGCCAGTGAGGGGGCGCAGCTCGCCTTCACGGCCAACCCGATCAGCAGGATCGAACTGTTGATGGATCAGGCCCAGACCCGCACGGAAGAAATGGTCGCGCTAAGCTCCCAGGGCCTGGCGCCCGACGAAGCCCTGACGATTCGCGCCCGGGAAAACATCCAGCAGGCCCTGCAACTGGCTGCCAGCCTGGACGAGGGCGCCATGACCGCCGTACTGTCCCGCATCAGCACCCAATTGCAAGCCCAGGAACAGTTGATGACCCAGGCGCAAACCAGCGCCTGCGCCGAATGCGGCCCGATCCTCCAGCAGACGCGCGACATGCTGCGCACCCAACTGCACACCGCCGAGGGCGGCCTCGACGACCCGCAGGCCTTCCGCAACGGGTATCGGCAGCAGAACCAGCTGCGCCTCACCCAGACTCCGGGCGCAACGAACACGCCCACCCCCGGTGACACCCCGTTCCCCAGCAGCACCCCTGAGGTCTCCCCCACCCCGCTGGGATCCTGCACCCCTGTCCTGGACGGTTCGGGCCAGCAGCAGCGCAACGGTAACCCGCAAAATGGGAACACCCCCGCCCCGACACGCGATGACAACTGGGATGGCAATGGAAATCAAGGCACGCCCCAACCCACTCCGGGCGGCAACGGCAATGGGAACCGGGAGACCCCTCCGCCGACCGCAGGCAACCATGGAAACGGCAACCTGGGTACGCCCCAGCCCACGCCGGGCGGCCAGGGCGGCAAGCCCTAGCGTATGAATCAACAACTCCCTGCTCGACGAGCAGGGAGTTGTTTTATGAGTCAGCAAAGGATTTTCTTAAGGAATTTGCGCGGGATAACACGCAATCTGCGCGCGGTCGACGTACTCCACGTAACAGGCCGCCCGCCCGGGGTTGAGGGCCGCCATGCGCTCGGCAAAGGATATCGGCCCGGGCAGGTGCAGGTCGGGGTAGGTGGAAGCCAAATTTTCCTGGTACCAATCATAGCCCAACAGTTCAGAGGAAATCACCGCCACGTCGGGGCGTTCATGCAGGGCAAAATGGAAATACCATAACGTGAAGACCGCCCGGTCGCCGCGGGCGTAAATCACCGCATCGGCCGGCGCCAGCGCCAGCACCTGCCTGCCGAAAGCCTCCGCGCGCTGGTCGCCCGAGGCGTCGACCAGGGGTCGGTGGGAGAATCCCAACAGAAGCAGGAAGATGGTCAGGGCCAACCCCAAAGCAGGTCCCAGGCGGGGTGGCAGCGCGGAAAGGATCCCCGCCAGCCCCATGCCGATCCAGAGCGCAAATCCCAGGCAGGTGGGGATCAGGTACACGAACGAATCGTGCGTGCCATAGACCAGCGCAAAGGCGAGGTTGATCACCGCAATCCATAAGGTATGCCGATACAGGGCAGTCGGCTTGAAGAAGACGATCAATCCCAGGCTGGCCAGCGCCAGGCCGACGATGCCTGCCTGGTCGAGCAACAATCCCGCCGCAGAACGGAGCCGCTCCCAGACCTCCAGCGGCGCGAGGGACAGGAGCTTGCCCTGGTACAACCCGCCCGAGACCAGCGAGACGAATCCCTGCCACGTGACGGGATCGTTCCAGTTGATCGGCGGGTCGAAGAAGGCGCGCAGGGGCAGGGTCAGGTAAACCAGCAGGGCCGTTCCCATCAACCAGGCGAGGCGGCGAAGAATCGCGGAACGGCGGGACGGGTCAGGCAGGGCTCCTGCGGAAAACAACAGGGGCAGAAGCAGGACCGTGGTGACGTGATTCCCGAGGCTGAGGCCGAAGGTTACCCCCAGGGCCAGGTCGAGTCGACGCGGGGTGAAAAAGCCAGGTCGAACATCGGAGGATAAATACAAAATAATGACCACGAACAGGCTGTGCAAGCCATACACTTCGGTAACGACCGCCTGCGACCAGACCAGCGGCGCGAGGCCAAAAGCCAGCGCCGAGGCCAGGCCGGCCGCCCAGTTCGGGCGTCCATCCGCGAACGGCAGCGAACGCGCCGCCAGCCCGTAGACCAGCACGCACGCCGCGGTCACGGCCAGCGCCGAGAGCAGGTTGGTGCGGAAGGCCAGCGTGCCCAGCGGCAGGACTTGGAAAAGGCGCGCCACCAGCAGGTAGAGCGGATATCCGCTGGGATGCGGCACGCCGCCCGTGGCCGCCGCTGTGATCAGGTCGCCGCCGTCCGAGCCGTAATTGGCCCAGGTCAGGCCAGGGGCCAGAGTGTTCAGGTAGAACGCCAGCAAAATTCCAGCCAGGATGGCCGGCGGAAGGAGGAGGGTCAGGGTCCGTGGAATTCGCATCTTAAATACAACAGGGTGAAGGCTTGCGCCTCCACCCTGTCGAAATGGCTTGTGGTGCGTTTAGGGAGCGTGTCCAGCCGGGGCGTACACGGCGGAGTAATCAGCCAGCGGGGCGCACACCAGGCCGCCTTCCACGGTGGTCTCCAGCGGCTGCCACGGCGGGGTGATATCCGAGAGATCGTCGCGGTAGTGGTAGATGGTCACCACCATGTCCGGGCGGTTGGCAAAGCAAATCTTCCAGTCGCCCTGCTCGGGGGTCATCTCGGGCTGGATTTCAGCGTTCTCATAGTGGACCACGTGACAGCCAGGCAGGAAGAGCGCATCATTCGGCTGGTCGATAAAAGGCACCTGCTCGGTGTCCTCGGTCGGGTAGTGAACGTAGATCTGGTCCGACAGGTTGGGCACAAAGTACTGGATGATCATGGCGCACACGCCGCCGACCGCATAGGTACCGGATTCGGTCACAGTGATCTGTTCGGGCGGGGGCAGGATCGAGCCGTCGGGGTCACCATCGGGGAACAGGTCCGTGCTGCCGGGCCCGGTGCCGGGATCCAGGGTGATCTTGCCAGAGGGCATGTACACGCCCGTATAGGGGGCATCCGCACAGATGTAGCCTTCGCGCACGTCCAGGGAAGAGGGCATCTCCACCCAGGATTTGACGCCGTCTTCAGGGTTATCCAGGTAGTAATAGACCTTCTGGTCCAGGTAGGGATTGGAGCCGAAGCACACCTGCCAGGAACCATCCTCGGGGGTCACTTGATTGACAACCTGGCCGTCCTTGGTGTGAACCACATGACAGCCCGGGTAGATGAGGTTCTCCGGGTACATAAACGGAACCTGGCTGGATTCGTCGACCGGGATTTCAGCGTCGACTTCATCCGACAGGTTGGCACCCTCGTACTCCACATCCATGAGGCAGATGCCGCCGACGTTGTAGAGGCCGCTCTCGCCAATTTCGATGCGCATCGGGGGCGGGGCCAGCAGCGACTGATTGACGGCCTTGACCGGTTCAGCCGAGTTGGTCAGCTGCTTGAGCTGCTGCGGCAGGCCACTCGCCCAGGCGGTTCCGCCCTGGGCAAGTCCAATCACGGCCACAACCACGGCCAGTGCGACGAAGATTTGAACATACTTTTTCATAAAACATCCTCCTTTAGGATAAGGAGCCTGCCAAAAACGCGTTATGGAAGTTTCCGGCAGGCCATAAGGTTGAGCTTATTTTACCCGCGCGCCTGAAAATCGGGTTTCGGATTTCGTCCGAATTCACGGAATCCGATAGACAACCTCGATTTGCAGATCGAGACGCAGGTCCGCCTGGATCAGGACGCCGGTCTCGTCGACGGTAGCCCCGGGCGGCATGCGGGTGACCTGCGCCCCCTCGGGCAGGCGAATGTGGATCGTGATGGGGATAGCCTGGGTCCCGGGCTGTTTCTGCACCTTCAGGCGGTAGGATAGTTGACCATCTTCGGTTACACGCATCACATTTAGGGGCAGGAGAAATTGAAACTCGGTGGACAGGGAGGAGGAAGCCGGCACCACCTGGATCGTCCCAAAGCTCTGCGCCCCTTCGACCTTCTCGGCCTGCTCCGACAGGACATCCACCGTAGCCGGGGGACTGGCCTGGCCAATCATCCACGCCGACGGGATGGTTTGGGGCTTGGCATCCACCAGGAAGGTGCCTTTGGGCGTGTACACGCGCAGGTAATTCCAATAGCAGTCCTGGATGGGATATTTCTCCTCACCCATCACCCGCACCTTATCGCGATGATGACACGTATCGATGCCGACCGAGCCATTTTCATGAAAGACCGTCAAAGTTGACGTCAGGGAATTGGACTTGGTCAGGTTGACCTCATAGGTCAGGCTGGTTTTCACCACGGCGTTGGTCTTGTTGAACCCGACGTTGGTGTCCACCGCCATCAGGAAATCACCCTCTGCCGGACTGACGGCGCCGTCCCAATGATATTTCGCCAAAAAATCGCCAGCCTGCGAGTTATCGACCTGCAGCAGGATGTGGCGCTCATTCAGCGCCAGGATAATGGCCTGCACCAGGTCTTCGAGGTTGGTATCGTCGCTGAAAATCTTCTCCAGCAGCGCTCGGGTAAGCGGGTCGAGAAAGGCTTTGCTGTCCCACTCCATCTGGCCTTCCGCTTCGGGCGTTCGCAATTTGGCCGCGCGCATGTAGGAGATCACATTGCCCGCATCGACGGGATAGTCCGCGCCCTCCACCTGGATCGGTCCCGTCACGCCCAGCAGGATGACCAGCAGGTGCTGGTCGAAGGCAATCACCCCATCCACGGAATGATCGCTGGACAGGGAATACAGGTATTCCGCATATTGGGCGGCGGTCGGGTAGTGCGTGAACCAGTTGGCATCCCGCAGGACCAACACGGGGGTATCCATATAAGCCTGCAATTGCCAGGGCGCAATGGGGTAGGGTTTCGTCCAATCCTCGGCCTCGCCCGAGTTCGAGAAATCCAGGCTGCCCATGCGCCCATCCTGCAACAACAGGGTTCCCCAGGCGGTGATGAAGCCGCCCGTGGGCCGCAATTCATCCTCGTTTTGCACCAACAACAGGTAGGTCTTGGGACCTTCGTCGCTGGCGCCCAACAGGCGCGGCAATTCCGCACCCAGGGATAATCCGTCCTGCAACAGGGAGATGACCTTGTCCACATCCTCCACGATCTCCCGCACTTCGGGAGAAAGGCTCTCCGCCGCAATACGGGCGCGGACGGCAACCGCGCGGTCCAGGCTGGCCTGCACTTCGGCCAACTGGGGCTGCACCTCGACCAGTTCATCGGCCAGGCGGGGCAGGTCCAGGCTGGAGCGTTCGTTCTCTTCCAGAATGGGCATCCCTGCCTGGTAGGAAAGCTCCGCCGTTTCGAGCAGGCCATCCGCCATCTCGACCAGGTCCTGGGCCGCGGCCAGGTCGCCGCCATAGGTGGGCACCCAAGCCAGCCAGGGAGCGATCCACAGGTAGGGGCCGACCTCGGCCTGCAGGGCGTCGAAATCCTGCCGCAGGCTGACCAGCAGCGGGCCGGCCTGGCGCGCCTGTTCGATGCGGCTCGTTTCCAAATTTCGCAGGGATTGAAGCTCCTGCGCATCCTGGCGCAGGACCAGCGCCAGGTCATAGGCGCGGCGCGCCTTGAGGCCGCCCACGGTCAGGATGCCCGCCAGCGCCAGAATTAGAAGCAGGATGATCGCCCACACGATCCCGCGCGCGCGCTTCGAGGTGGCGCGCTTTGCAGCCGGCTGCGCGGCCGGCTCCTCCTGCGGGGGCGGGGCGGCGGGAACGGATTCATCCAGGTACTTCTCGCGCGCCTGGATGATCTCCGCCAGGCGCAGCAGGCCCTTACGGTGCCAGTCGCTGAGCGTGCTGGAGGGGGCCACCTCGGGTTCGTCGCCCACCAGTTTGAAGACATCCTGCTCGATGGGCATCAGGGCCTCGGCGGGTTTCCCGTACACGAAGAGCAGGATGGCCTGGTCGATGCGCCCCCAGGCATCGCGCAGGGAGGCGGGCGAAGGCGTTCCATATTGGAGCGGGGCAAAATACTGCGCCGCCAGCAGGCCAAACTCGCCCCAGCGTGTGTCCAGGCGCTTGCCGCGTTTCGGCGGCGTGCTGGGTCTCATCTGCGCAAACAATTGACTGACCGCCAGAACCAGCCTGCGGCCCGGGCCGGCGGAAGCATCCACCTCCTGCACGATCGGGCTGTCCGTCCAGGGGTGGGCGTCCAGCCGCTCGGGGTGAAGGCTGTTTTCGAGAATGTCTTTCAATTCTTCCAGGTATTCAGGGGTAACAATGCTCATATCATAAATGAAAGGGGTATCAGGATGGATTGCTGGTACGATAGGCCGAATGCTCACCGTTCCGCCAGCCTTGCGAAGGTTGGATTGTACCAACAAATTTGGCTGCACCCGCAATGCACTTTGCAGCCGCAGAAGATGATGTGGTTCTCATCTTCGCAAGGAGGAACGCATACGCAAATTCAACCATACTTGAAGGAAATTGACAATGCGCCTTTTCGCCCGCCGCTGGGCCTGGTTGAAGTGGCTCCCAGCTCTCCTATTCGCAAGCCTGATCTTTATGTTTTCGGCCACCCCCGGCGAGGAAGTGGCCGAATCTTTCGATGCGCTCTCCGAAACCGTCAGCACACTGGCGGCCCCCACCCAAAGCGTGCCAGCCCTGGAACCGGCCGCGCCCTCCCTGCAAATCGACTGGCTCAAAGTGGGGCATGGGATCGGCTACTTCTGCCTGGGCTTCTCCACCTTATTTGCCCTGCTCGAGCGGAAAAATGCCCCGCTCCTGACGCTGACCCTGTGCGCCGTCTATGCCCTCACCGATGAAATCCACCAAAGCCTGACGCCGGACCGCTCCATGTCCGGCTGGGACATTCTGCTGGACAGCCTGGCGGCCCTGGCCGGCATCCTCCTATTGCGGGCGGTCATCGAGCGGGTCAGGGTACTGGACGCAAATAAACCATGAAAACGACTGACTGAAATCAAGACGGCTGTATGCCACCCGTGTTAGGACAAAATCTGTTGGTTCTCCACCAGGCTGCGATAATACCCGCTCTCCCGCATCAACTCACGATGCGAACCGCTGGCAACCAGGCGCTTCTCGTTGAGCACCAGGATGCGGTCTGCGTGTCGGGCGGTGGACAGGCGATGGGCGATCAGGAAAACCGTGCGTCCCTTTGTCATGCCCTCCAGCGCCTCGACAAAGGCGTTCTCGGTCAGGCTGTCGAGGGCCGAGGTGGGTTCGTCCAGGATCAGAATATCAGGATCCTTGATCAGGGCGCGGGCAATCGAGAGGCGCTGTTTCTGCCCCTCCGAGAGATTGACCCCGCGCTCCCCCACCGGCGCATCGTATCCCTCGGGCAGGCTGGCAATGAAATCGTGGATGCCCGCCACCCGCGCCGCCCGCTCGATCTCCGCCTGGGAGGCCTCGGGGTTGCCGTAACGCAGGTTGTCGCGCAGCGTCCCAGCCAGCAGGTTGGCGGCCTGTGAAACGTATCCGATGCGCTGGCGCAGCGACTTCAACTCGTACTGACCGGCGGGCAGGCTGTCGAAAAAGATGTCGCCGCCGGTTGGGCGATAGAAACGCAGGATCAGGCTGACCAGGGTGGTCTTGCCCACCCCGCTCGGACCGACCACGGCCACATGCTCCCCCGCCCGCACCGTGAACGACAGGTCTTCGAGCACCGCCTCCTGCCCGGGGTAGGCAAAGGAGACCGACTCGAAGCGCACTTCCCCCTTAAGCCGCTCCACCGGCCGGCCCACGCCCGTCTTCTCCTCCGGGACCACCTCCAACACCGCCGAGACCCGTTCCAGCGCGGTCAGGGCGTTCTGGAGCTGCAGGTTGGCATTGGACAGCGACATGGCCGGGCCGTAGACGTAGCCCAGGTAGGATTGGAAGGCCAGCAGCGACCCCAGCGTCCACTCGCCGCGGATGACCCAGTACGCGCCCGCCACCAGCACCACCCCGCCCGCCAGGCTGGGCAGCGTGCCCAGGATCAGGTTGGCCACCGAACCCACCGTGACCTGCTCCATCTCGATCTGCTGGCTGTCGGCCACGGCAGACATGACCCGCCCGCTCTCGCGCCCCTCGGCGGCGAAGGCCTTGATCAGCGGCACCGAGGCCAGGGTCTCCTGGAAACGCTGGGTCACGCTGGCGTAGCGTTCCATGCCGTGATGGCTGAGCGCGCGCATGCGCTCCGAGAAATAGCGCGTGCCCCACACCAGCAGGGGCAGGGCCACCAGGGTCACCAGTCCCAGACGCCATTCCAGGTAAAGCAGGAAGGCCACCCCGCCGAGGAAGCGAAACAGGCTGCTGATGATGTAGATGATATTGCTGGAGAAGAACCAGCGCAGTCCCCACACATCCGAGGACAGGCGCGAGATCAGGTAGCCGACCTCCTTGTCGTCGAAGAAGGACTTGGGCAGGCTCAGGGCATGGTCGAGCAGGGTATGCTGCAAATCGCGCATGACCGCCTGCTCGAAGCGCGTGAAGAAATACTGCTGCAAGGCCCCCGCGCCCATCGCCAGGACCTTGACCCCGCCGATCAACAGGATCGCCAGCGGCAGCAGATCCATGCGCCGCGCCAGCATCACGTCATCGATCAAAAAACGGTTAATCAGCGGCTGCGGAAAGGCCAGCAGGCTGGTGAAAAGAATCAGCCCCGCCCCGATGACTCCCTTGCGCCAGTGGCGAAGAAAATAAGGGCGCAGATACTCAAGGTTGGCAGGCGTGTTGGTGTTGCTTTTTTCTCCACCTATTCTATCCTTGGAGTTTGTACGAGATAAACCTTGACGCAGGTAATTGAACCAGGAGGGCATTTTATGGCAAGTCTTCTAATCGGGAATCATCAAATCAAGTGATACATAAAATCAAGATCATGGGAAAGAGGAGTGGTTGAAACATGTCCAGTTACGGGGAAATGATAATATATCGGGCTATTAGCAAACGCAACCAGATTATGTCCATATATAAATTTAAGTTTTCCCGATTTCCATTTTCCAGTTCCTGGCGCAAAACAGACAAATTTTTTTCAAGCATAAGATAAACAGGTCTAGGAGTAGAATCATCATGCGGGAGTCTGTTGAGAACCGAAATCAACAATTCTCTAAACACCTTGACTTTATGTTTTGCCTGTTCAAGTGAAATTTCACTTCGAAGAAGACTCTTTAGCACTTGACATTGAAACGTTTGGCAAAGAGACGGACGCGCAGGATTGCCATGAATGACGCAGCTATTTTCCTGTTCATGCAATAGGCGGCAAGCCATTGGAAAAAGCGGATTCTGAACTTCGGGAGAACGTCCAAACGCAAAAGGATCATTGTCATGATAAAAGAATATACCCCGGCAGCAAACGCCGCAAGACAGGCAAAGTTGTGAATCAAGCGAATGGTTCTGTGTTGTTTTATCCATATTATTCTACTCAGTCACCTTCAAATCGGTCGCATCATTGAAAACGAACATTAAAAATCATCCTGCGGAGGGGGTATTACCAAATCGAAGGGTTTATCGCACACAAATTCCCGGGTGGTGCGATTCCACACTGCGACGGTGCGTTGATTATAAAGATATTTAACCAGAAAGCCTTCACTGGTTTCAAGGGATATTTTTTTTATGGTGGGACGCCAAACCTTTGGCGCGAATCCACTTTGCCGCAAAACATGATAAAAGCGCCTAAACACCCTCTTGCCCAAACGCTTGACCAGTAAAACAAACCAGCGGACCTGGGATGCATACAAGCCGGGCAGTCCTCCAACCACGCTTGTTCTCCGCCCATCACGCTCAAATGAATGCACCTTCCCAACCACCTGCTCCCAAAGAACAGGCGGGTAATCAACAAAAAGGTTATTGTCTCCGCGTGTAAAACAAGCCAACGGCTTTTTCGACACAACCCGATGGACCACCTCACCTTGCACACCATTACTATACATTTTACGAAAGATGATTATGTCGCCCGGATGAATTTCAGAGTGGTGAACAGGCTCAACCAACAAACGATCCCCCAAAAGAAAAACGTCATCCATGCTGTTCCCACAATAAAATCGCGCCCCATTTCCATCGTGAATATCCAGAACGATCTCAGATATAAAATTTTGGTCCATGATCTGACTCGTCATTCGATCTTTGAGCTTCCGAATCGAATAAATCCACGGGATGCCAATTCACTTAAGAACTTATCCAAATCCAGTTGAACCTGGGAAACAGGAACATCTTTATATTCCCTAACGAACTCCTGTAATATATCCTGGTAGGTGTTTTTTCCATTGCACAAACCCCAGATAAAAACGCCTGTCGGGTTCAGCATAAGAATGTTTTCTTTCACCTTGCATAACAAGGCGCTTTCGCCTGGAATATCGTCAACCTGGGTTATACCCGCCACCGCAATGGGATATGTCAAACCTGAGCCATCACCGCCCAATCGGAAAGGGAAAATTGTAGTTTGTGTGGGTTCAAAATCTCCGCGCACGCCCATATCAAGCCACAACGGATGCAAACGCAAATCGTCGTATTGGACTTCAAAGGCATGTCGAATTTTAGATTTTTGGTGCCCATCCCAAAATCTGTATTTAACCTCAGCAATAACGCCAGTGGTTAAATCATAGCGCGCCAGTTCGAGTTTTTCCCAACGCCAACCAATGCGCTTCTGCGAGGCTATTATGTCCTCCACATTTCGCCGCATTAAAACCACAGCAGAATTTTCATCCGTAAGCAAGTGTATATGGCGGCATAACACCGGGCAATGAACAACTAGATCAACTTTATTTTCCAGGATCGAAGACAAATGATACAAGCTATCCATTCCAAAATCATTTTCATCGACATACTCATATCCAGTGTCATGAGCTATCATTTGGGCGCAGATCCTCGTTCCAGATCGTTGTGGACCGGTGACAAAGATTGTGCGAAATTGTGAAAGCCACGTAAACATCTGCATTTCTTGAGAGACGAGTTATTTTTTTGTCGCCGCGTCGACGGCATCCCAATCGATGTAATCTTTGGAAAACCCAAGCCGAAATGCTTTCGCCTGTGCGCAGGCATCCACAATGATATTAAAAGCCTTTACCCTCAAGGCCTTGGGCATTAGGAACCACAAATGCATATGTTCTTTCCAGATGAATTGAACAGAATCCCGAATTGGGAGCGGGGTAAGGCTAAAGTTGTCCGACTTTTCCAATAGGAATATCCCCCCCAATCTCGCCTGTACCCTGCCGCTGGACAGAGGGGCAAAAGGAGTGCCATAAGCCACGATCTCATTATTGCCCTGTTTACGCAAAATTACCTGATCGTCACTCAAAACAGGGCAGCCGACAGCAAGTTTAACCGCGGAGGATTTGCCGCCCTCATCGGAAGCAAGGAACACCATTGCCATGTCATTTCGAATGATTCCGCCGCCATGCGACATAAACGCGGAGAAATTAGGCAGAAAGGGCGCCAACAAGTTTCGATAACGAGCCGCCATCATGCCATTTGAAAATTCACCGGCAGTTTCGGGATCATAGAAGTAATCAAGTTCATTTGAATGGTAATTCCGAATAATTGCGCGCCCCCACCGCAATCCAATATGCGCCAAATCCGGGTACGTTAAACATCCTTCGATCTTTTCCCTCACAAGCGGAAGATTCAAAATTTTCCGATCCAACCATTTACGGGGAAAGCCAATGGTTGCAAGAAGGCGTTCACGTTGGTTTTCGGTCAACACACCCGATGGCGATGCGGTGTGATTCAATGCCTGAAATCGACAACAGATATCGGCGCCAGTCGTCTCACTGAAAAATGGCTCAAAGTTTGGTTGTGCCATGTGAGGGAGGTAAAAATCAGACTCTGTGGAAAAAACAATGCCTGCAATGCTATGCTTTATCAAAAACATGGTAATACTCAACACCACAAGTGTAAAAACGCATTCTTCCAGGATGCTTATTGGTAAGCGCTGCCATAGGTGGTTGTCATTTGATCCAGTTGTACCAGCCTGAAAGTCACAAGACTGGCACAATCGACAAATTTACAGATGGTTCAAAAAGACACCACGATCATATCCAAAAAAACAACTACCCATGCCGACTTCAACAACAGTTACAGATAACAAGTAAAAACTCCATTAATCCATAAATGGCGTGCGCACCCGCCATTTTTCAGAATCATTAAGCTAAAGACGGCGTCATCGTAACAAAAAAACAGTCTCCAGCAGGAGACTAAATGCCATCATTCCGTTGCCAGACCGCACCCAGGGCATTCTTTAATGAATACAATCTTGGCTACATACAAATAGATTTTGTCAAAAGCACCATCATCATATCTTTTGCAGCCCATGCATATAGGACGCCACATAAAAATACTGTCAAAAAGGAGAGGTGCTCATCCAATAAAATAGAACTGAAGCCATCTGTGCAGTTCACAACAGTGCGGTTTCATCCGGCTTAAAATTCTACCTTCGGGCACAGAATAATGCGCACCTGGTTTATTCGACTTTTGTATACTTGAACAGGCTTCACTCAAAAAGCATATCTGGTTAACACTTAAATTTTTTAACTCAAAAAATCATCCAGGTGATTGTTTCTCCCTGAAAGGCAAAAAAGTTCTTATGGCTCATATGTAGAGAAAGCTTAAAAATTTCTTTTACGCCTTGTTTACACATGAGCCATTTGTTGCATCAGCAACCAAATTGACAGGATGATGCATCAACTAAGCAATAAAATACACTGTCTTTGCATAGTTGGAAGCGCGGCCTGTAGTGTGATTGCGCTAATTTTGCGTGGCGCCGGAGATACAAATCGTCGCAGCGACCGCACCTTCTGTGCAGGTGGGATAAGAGTGATAACCGCCGGGGGTGCAGGACGAAGTATCGACGCCGCTTCCACCTGTGCAACTGGCAATGTATGCAGGCCCGTCGACGCAATTAAAGTGAGGGACGGCGCCCGCCTTGCAACCGCCATGAACGTCATCGCCCTGGACTCCCAACGAGGACAAATCCCTGGCCTGGGGGGGAACATACGCGCGTTTAGCCATATTACTGGTCATGGTCATTCTCCTTATACATGAATATAATGAATTTATCTAATACGGGACGATGGAAACATCCCTAATTTTTCAGCTTGATCGCAAAAACTAAATGGGGCATCCAGCCTGCCAGCCACATGATAATTATTTGCGACACAGGTGCCCAGGCAAAAATCACGATGAATGCAACGCCCGCAAACTCCGTCCATCTTGAAAGGGACTGTCTCACGCAAATTAATCAAACCAGCGGCGTTACACCACACATCGCGCAAATCGTCTGTATCGGCATGACCATAAACAAGTTCCGGGATGGTCGTTCCAATGCCGCATAACGCCAACTCTCCCGTCGACAATACGCCCAGAATATTTAGAACAGCGCATTTTCCAAGCGAATCTTGCAGGAATCTGCGCACCGGGTGAAAAGCAAAGGGAATGTCAAAGTGAATAGGAAGCGGACGGGTCGGGATAATATCGTTTTCAAGGTGCTTGTATAAGTCAACAATCTCAGCGGTGGACAAACCTGCATCACGCATAAAACCTTCACCGCGTCCCGCCGATTGAAGATTATTAAATTTCACAGAACCACAACCAAGTTCAGCGGCAAAATTTATTACTTCTTCCATTTGCCGTGAGTTGCCGCGATGCAGGGTGCAGATTACCTGAGGGTGAAAGCCCACCTCAACTAAATTTTTTATGCCGCGAACAGCCTGGTCAAAACTGCCGGGAACGCTGCGCAATCCATCGTGTGTTTCTGCATTTGAACCGTCAAGACTAATGGAGATAAAGTCAACGTGGCTTTTGGATTTTAAAAACTCAGCCATGGAGGCATCAACCAGTATGCCGTTCGTTTCGATCATGATACTCAAACCGGCATCGTCAATCAGGGAGATAATATCACGAATCTGAGGATTCATCAAAGGCTCGCCGCCTGTCAACTTCACAGTACGCAGGCCCAGACCTTTACCTTCCCGCACTATTTTTTCCACCGTTTCGAGCTTAATATACGGCCCGCCATTCCCATTTGGCTGAAATTTAGGGACGATCCAACAATGGCGACAGGCTAAATTACAGGAACCGGCAGCATAAATGTAAAGAGAAGCCAACTGCGGAACGTTTTCCGGCAAACCAAAAGGCAAATCGGTGGATTGCTGGGAGGAAGTCAAATGATCATTCATTGCTTTGTCTCCGATAAAAATCGACTATAACAATCTTCGGGATTGGCGCGATTAAAATCGCCTGTCAACTGGTATGCCAACCCTGGGCAACTACCATTACAATAAGATGTCCAACTACAATGCTCACAACCGGAAACCTGGCTCATGGGAATCGCCCGTCGATTGCGCAATGCAGTCAGGAAGGGATGCGTTTTCCAAATCTCCTCAATCGAATGGGTCGTGATATTGCCCATGGATAAATCGCTTAGCATGTGGCAGGGAACGATTCTCCCATCATGTAGGACATCCAGGGTGGAAAAAATACACCCACATGCCGACAAAGAACCCATTTGCCAGGAAGACGCGAGTTCGCCTGTTTTGCGCGCATGCTCCATTTCCGCATACATCTTGAGCTTGGTCAATGGCCCTGCGCTGGACGTGATACGCCCCGGAAAGCGCTCAAGCAACCCTGCCAATATTTTCATCGCCTGAGCCTTTTCAGGTGAGGTAAGAGATATATCACCTTGATTATCACACCCAGCCCCGATAGGCATAGCCTCGTTTGTGCTGAAGGATGACAGCTGAATTTCGTTCAAAAGCAGGTTGGCAATGTTTTCCAAATCAAGATAGTTATGACGATTTATGGTTGTCCGTACGGTCACAGGAAGGCCGGCCTGCCGGAGCAACCGCAAACCTCGTATCGTACGGGTAAAACTGTGCGGGCGGCTTTTATCATGAATTTCTGAAGATGAGCCGTCCACTGAAACCTGTATTGAATTAAGACGCAAGCGGCGTTTGCCCACATCAAATTTCTGAATGATTTTCTCATCTACAAGTGTGGCATTCGTCAATAGCGAATACCGCATATGATTATCAATAACGCCATCGATGATTTCAAATATGTCCGGCCGGGTAAAAACCTCCCCCCCCGTAAGGGTCACTGACATTACTTTTTGACGCGCCAGTTCCTTAAAGAAGTCCAGCCAGGAGGCCGCAGGCAAATCACCGAACGCCACCATTTCATTGGCATAAAAACAGTATTCACAGCGTAAATTACAGCGTCCCGTAATGGCAATATTCACACTGTTTATAAGGCCGGGAGCAAACATAATCAGACAACTCCAATCTAATAACGGTAAATTTCAAAGTCAGTAAACTTATTTACAATCAGGCTGCGCCCACTTCCACACATGGATTAAGAGTCTCATCCCAACAGAGACAAAGAAAATATCCTATGTGGCACAAAGCCAATTCGAGCTGCAAATCTAACGACCAATATAACCGTTGGCTACCATCTGATCGATAAAGGCTTCGACCTGACTTTCCAATTCAGTGTCTGGCAGACCATCATAAGAATCACGCAATGCGGTTAATACATCGGAAAATGTGTGGCTGCCATCGCACAGTTTCCAAATAAAAAGCCCGGTGTGATTTAGAACCTTTATCTGGTTCGTATCTGGATTAAAAAGCAACCCCCCATCATCATCTTCTTCACGAAGAACGACATCCGGGTTACATACATAACGGGTAGATACAGAAACACTGGACATAGCACAACCTTTCTTTTTTACGATATAGTAGCGCTTGACAATCTGCGATTAGATGGTTGCTCAAACAAATATTTCAGTTGCTATATCAACGGGGTCAAATTCTCGGTAGAACATGCTTCATCGACCAAGTTCAACATCAATGCGTCATCTTCAAAGAGTTTGACCACATTCCAGGATGCAATACACTAAATTGTTATAAGAACTACTTTCTATTCTAACCCGACAAATTAAGTCCAGTAAATACTATTTCGTCATTTTAATGTCACCAATCGCTGTTGACATTTGTCTTTGGCGTTTATCACTTGAACCACGTCTCATCCCACATTGTCGATACGGCCGTACGCAAGCCACCCTTCAAAATCCCCGCCCAGCGCACCAGATAATACCAGGGCAGGCGCCCATGCCCCTGAAAACCATAGCGCCAGCGCATGTAGGCCGGGCTGGGGAAGACCAGCGCCGCCAACATCTGCAGGCGGCCCATCCAATTCAAGGATAGCCATTTCAGTCTTTCCCTATGAATATGAGTGACGGGGCGGATCTGTTTCTGAGCCACCAGGCGCGCATGGCGGTCGGTCGTTTGCGCCAGTTGGTTTTCCACGTCGCGCGGGACGGGCGTGTCGAAGTATTCCCGCGCGCGGGACAGGGCCTCCCGCAGGGCCGAAGTCCAGGCAAAGGCGCGCGCCTGGGAAAGCAACAGATCCCAATCCAGGCGGTCGGCATAGCTGCGCACCAGTTGGTCGATGTCATATTCCCAGCGCAGGGGAACTTTATGGCCGCCATGCTGGAGCATGGCATGCGCCGCGGCGTACAGAAGTTGGGCCGACGGGGTCAACATGAGCAGCCCGTGCAGGCGGGCATCCTGGCCATTCAGGGGTTCGGTCTGTTCCCAAAACCAGTCGACTGGGACAGCATAGGTAAAGGACTTGTCGGCCACCAGGCTGTGATGGATTTCCACCACAACCGTATCCTTAACCAGGCAGGCTTCATGACTCAACAGGGATCGGATGCCGGGCAGGGCCTCCGGTTCAGACTCCACATACCCCAGGGAGCGTACAATCTGGACAGCTTCGAGAAAGCGGGATTTGGGAACCAACAGGTCCAGATCGCCCATGGGACGCAGGCCAGGGTCGGGATAGATCGTCAATGCGTGGCAGCCGCCCTTGAGCAATACAGCAGGAATGCCCACCTCTCGCAAGGGAACCAGGAGCGTTCCCAATTCCCGGAACAGTTTGTGATTCTTTGCCCAGGAGGCTGCAAATAGCGAACGCAAGCCGAAGCGAACCCCTTCCGACAGGACAGAAAATCGCCCGGAGCGGGAAAGCCGCCAATATAAGAGCGGCCCCACCCCCTCCTGTTGAGCCAGAGACAACAAGTCCCCCCATTCCGAGATGGAAAAGGAAGTCCACTCCACCCGCGGGGGATCCGTGATTAACAAGCTGAGAACGCCGCGGTCGATGGACATCGGCATGGGGAAAATCAGGAGGACGCAGACTGGCGCGCCAGGCGACAGATATTTTGAAAGCCCTTATCCACCAGCCCTGTCACCTCCCGGGCAATATCCAGAAAGCTCTCATCGGGAATCACACCCGGATCGGGGATGTCGTAGGCCACGCCGGTCGCGGCCTGGGAAAGCAGCAGGATGCGCCCTTCGAATTGCGGGAATTCCACCAGCAGCCCTTCGCGCTGGTTGTTCTCCATGACCAGCACAAGGTTGTAGCGGCTCAGCAGGTCCCCGCCCACGCGTTGGGAACGGTGGGCATCAAGATCGACCCCAAAGTGCTCCGCCATCCATTTGGCCGGGGGGACAACGGTCTGTCCCGCTTCGGCCCAGGTACCGGCGCTGCCCACCGACCAGTCGCGCGCGTCAACCTCCCCTTGCAGGCGCTTTTGGAACCAGGCGGCCGCCAACGGCGAACGAAAACGATTGGCAGTGCAAATGAAAAGGACGGATGGCATGAGGTCTCAGCAAAAGGCGTGAAAACAATCAGGGATCGGCGCGGGCATGGGGCACCAGCACCCAATCGCCCGGCTGGAGGAGTTCTCCCGCGGCGATGGCGTTGTACAGTTTAAGGTCCGCGGCGCTCACCCCTAATTGGGCCGCCAATGCGTCGGCGCTAAGGTCGGCTTCGGTCACCTCGTAGGCTTCGAAACTGGGCAACCCACTCACGTCCGTGAAGCCGACCGGAATGACCAGCAGGGTATCCTCCCAAAGCGGGGTCTTGAGATTGTAATTGACCATGACAATGGCTTCCACACTGGTCTCGTAGTTAACCGCATACTGGTTCATGTTCTCGCCCACCCGCACTTTGTGAATCACGAATTTCAACTCTCCGCCGATCGGCATCTCCAGGCTGCGTTTCGAAAGGGGGCGCGTCAACGTGGAGGTTGCCATTTGGGTTGCGGTCAAGGTGGGCGTGCGAGTGAACGTGGAAGTTCGCGAGGGCGTAAAGGTGCGCGAGGGCGTAAACGTCATGGTGACAGTACCCAGCGTTGGGGTGATGCTCGCTGTGTTGGTGGCGGTGAAGGTCAACGAAGGAGTGGCGGTCTTTGTCGGACTGGGCGTCAGGGTGGGAAGGGGAGAGGGAGTTTGCGTGGGGGTGAGCGTCGGGAAGATCACACCCGGGGTCAAGGCGCCCCAGCCAAGGCCTGCCAAGGCAAGGACAATGATGATGCCGATGATCCAGGCCAGCGACGGAATCTGACGCTGGGCCTGTTGACCGCGAGTGCGGGCGTGCCGTGGCAATGTAGCCTGCCGGTTCAGGAAGACCGGGCACTGGGCATGCCCCTCGCCCAGACAAAATTCGGCCTGATGCCGCAGACTGGGGGTGACCCGCCCGCGATGGCAATGATTCCAGGCAGATGGAAAAGCCAGGGAGGTATCCGCATCATCCGCCAAGCCCAGGTAGGGGCATACTCGACCGGCTGACGTCAAGGTATTTACAGGTTCACGACCCATCACAACAGGTTCCTCAACCGATTTATCCGCCAAGACAACCCCGGTTTTCCATATTCCAGTTCGGTACCGCATCGCTGGAACGTTCGCACGCATAACCGGCCGTCGTCACCTGCCCATCGAGCAGGTTGCCCCGCGCAGGGGCGCTTGCAATGTTCATTTCTCTGCCTGATTCTGCTCGCGTTTGAACAAGCGGCTCAACAAGGACTTGGACGTTTTCTCCTGGGGGGCGGTCGCTTCTGCCGGAGAAGCCTGGGCCGGTGACTGGGCCGCTTCACCGCCGGCCAGGTAACGGTCGTTCTGATAATAGTACGGGGAATAGTAGCGATAGCCGCCATAATAATAGCCGCGGTTGCGCGGAATACGGTTGAAGACCGCGCCCACCACCCGCGCGCCGGCACGATCGAGCTGCTCACGCATGGCGCGGGCGGCTCCGGCGTGGGTCTTGCCCGGCTGGACGACCAGCAGTACGCCGTCCACCTTGGCAGCCAGGATTTGGGCATCCGAGACCAGAGAGGGCGGGCTGTCGATGATGACCACGTCCACGCGGCTGGTCAGGTCGGCCAGGATGCTGCTCATCTTGTGTGAACCCAACAGTTCAGCCGGGTTGGGCGGGAGGCTGCCGCTGGTGATGACAGACATGGATTTGGAGTTGACATCCCCCCACTGATGAATGACAGAGTCGACATCCAAGCCGTCGCGGAACAGGTCCGTCAGGCCAATGCGGTTTTGGATGCCCAGAAAGCGATGCACGCGCGGACGACGCAGGTCGCAATCCATCAAAAGGACGCGCTTGCCGCCCTGGGCAAAGATGGCCGCCAGGTTGGCGGCGATGGTGGACTTGCCGTCGCCCGCCTCCGCGCCTGTCACCAGGATGGTGTGCAGCGGATGGTCGACCGCGGTAAACTCCAGGTTGGTGCGCAGGGAGCGGAAGGCTTCGGATACAGGAGAACGCGGCTGCCGCGAGACATAGACCTGCGACGCATCGCCCTTGTTGCTCGACTGCATCTCGGCAATGTACCCGATCAGGGGCAACTCAAGGAAGCGCTCCACATCTTCAGGGGTCTTGATGCTGTCATCCAGGTATTCGATCAAGAAGATGATGAGACCTGCCAGCGCCAATCCGACCGTACCCGCCAACATGCCGTCGCGGATGGGCTGGGGGCTGATTGGATTATTCCAGTCGGGTTTTACCGGCATTTCGATCTGGTCGACGCTTTGCGTGTTCTGCAGGCGCGAGAAACGCACAGTTTCCAGGTTATTGAGCAGGTTGACGTAAATCTGCTGGTACAGCGACAGGGTGGATTGCAATTGGGAAATACGCTGGCTGGTCTGGTCGTTATGGGTGTTCATCCCAGCGCTGCCCAACACCACCAGGTTGGCATAGGCCTGTTGGTACAAGTCGAAGATGGACTGCATCTGCTCCATCTGGGCCTGTTTTTCAGCCAGGGCGGCCTTGGCCTCGGCCGTAAAAGTGCCCTTGCGGCGCAGCTCATCGATCTCCTTTTGGAGAGCATTCATGTTCTGCTGCACTTCGGTAATCTGCTCTTCAGCCTGGGCAATTTGCTGCTGAAGGTTCTGGTTGGAGAGCTGGTCGATCTGGGATTGCAGGCTGGTGATCTGGGACTGCACCTGGGAAACTTGAGCCTCCAAGCTCTCTTCGGAGGCGGCGTAACGCCCGGCCTGGATCTCATCGTTTTGGAGTTTGAGAGCCTGCACCAGCGCGTTGGCAATATCCACAGCCCGTTGGGGGTCGGTATTGATAATCGTGATCTCGATGATGCGGGTATCGTTCACCTGGCGGGCATTGATCAAGCCCGACATGACCCTGTACCCCAACTGCTCCTGGACACGGTCCAACACCGAATTGGAGGTCATCAATTCGATGTACGTCTGCGTCAATTGCTGGTCGCTGATGTAGTAGAAGTCCGAGCCGGCTGAGGCCTGCAAGGGCGCCCGTGAGACCATGATACGCGTATTAACTTGAAAAATCGGCGTCTGCGTGGCGCTGAGCCAATACCCGCTGGCTGTTCCCAAGACAGTGCCCAAAATCAGCAACCAGGCCCAGCGGCGGGCAATGGCTATGTACTGACTAATTTCCATTTGTTATGACTCCTGGATAATAATGAAAAAAACTTCCAAAAAAATTATTGAATCCAAATTCCGGGCACAAATTCACGAACAACCATCCCGAAAAAAAACGGGTCGACTTTCAGGGGTTATGTTGGCGCAGAATCATGCAACGCGCGCTGTACAGCCTGCGCCACAAATAAGATCTCGTCCTGCGTCAGGCCCGGGTAGAGCGGCAGGGTTACTTCGCGACGACTGACCGCTTCGGTTACCGGCAACCCACCATCCATGGGAAACAGATCCTTGTATGCGCCAAAGGTGTGGATGGGCGGATAATGGATGCTGGTCTGTATCTTTTGGGCCTTCATGGCTTCCATGAAAGCCGGACGGTCACTGCCCGCAGGCAGCAGAACGGGAAAAATATGATGACAGGACTGTCCCCGATGGGACTGGAAGGGAATGTGAAGCGCAGGGGCCAATTCCTGCAGGTACTCGTGATACCAATCCACCACCTGCGCGCGGCGGGCATTGAACTGGTCCAGTTTTGCCAGTTGAACCCGCCCGATGGCCGAGCGGATCTCGTCGATGCGGAAGTTGTATCCCACCGCCGTCACGTCATAGCTCCAGGCGTGGCCCTTATGTCGTTCCCAGGTCAGGGAGGTCATGCCGTGAGAGCGCAGGGTGCGCAGGCTTTCGGCCAGAGTGTCATCGTTCGTCACCAACATGCCACCCTCGCCCGTGGTCATGTTCTTGTTGGAAAAAAAACTATAACAGCCCACTGCTCCCCAGACACCCAGGGAACGCCCATCCAGCGAAGAGCCATCTGCGTGGGCGGCGTCTTCGATCACAGACAAACCATGCTCTTTTGCCATGCCAAGTATGGAGTTCATATCGCAGGCATACCCGCCGTAGTGCATGACGATAATGGCGCGGGTGCGCGGGGTCAGGCAGCGGCGAATGGATTCGACCGAAAGGGTCAGGTCATCTTCACTGGTGATGTCGGCAAAGACGGGTGTGGCGCCCACGTAACGCACGGCGTTGGCCGTGGCCACAAAGCTTAAAGAAGGTACGATCACCTCATCGCCCGGCCCAAGCCCGCAGGCCAGGCAGGCCAGATGCAGTGCTGCGGTAGCGTTGGAAACCGCAATCGCGTGGCGCGCCCCCACGCTGGCGGCAAATTCCTGTTCAAAAGCCTGGGTAACCCCCCCCATGGTAAGCCAGCGGCTGCGCAATACATCCAGGACTGCCGCCTCCTCCTGCCCGTCGAAATCGATCGCACCCAGGGGAATCCGCCAATCCATTATTTGTCTCCATTGAGGAATTGATCGCGCATCGTCTCGAAATCCAGGATCGCCTGCTCATAATCATCCGGGCGGCCCAAATCCTGCCAGTACCCGGAAAACGGAAAGCCAACCACACGTTCCCCCGCCTCAATCAGGCGCAGAATCAGGGTGGGGAAATCAAAATATTGTCCGGGCGGGATGTACTTCAAAACCGTCGGCTCGAACACATACACTCCCATGCTTACCTGGAAGTTGTAGGTTGGTTTTTCGATATACCCAACCACCTCGTGTCCGCCACTGGAAAGTTGCAGCACGCCCAGATCGATCTTGACCTCCCGATTATACATCGCAATCGTCACCTGCGCCTGGGACTTTTGGTGGAACTTCACCAGCTCGCCAAAATCCAGGGTGGTCAATACGTCGCCGTTCATAACCAGGAAGGTGCTGTCCAGGCTGCCCACCAATGCCAGAGGCCCCGCCGTTCCCAGGGGTTTGTCCTCGTGACTATAGCGAATATGCACCCCAATATGCCGCCCCTCCTGGAAAAAAGCCCGCAACAGGCTGGACATATGTCCGACCGAGAGCACGACCTCGTCCACCCCAGCCCGTTTGATCTGATGCAGAAGCACCTCCAAAATGGGCATGTCGCCAATTGGCATGAGCGGCTTTGGGATGACCTTGGTGTAGGGCGCCAAACGGCTCCCCTTCCCACCCGCAAGTATGACTGCCTTCATAAAGTTAATAGCTCCTATCGGTTTCGTTGTTTGCGACTGCGTTGTGAAAAAAATGTCCAAACATATCTGGAGCGCGCAGGTTTTACCAAGGCAGCTGGACTGCACGGCCATTTTGCCTGGGAAATGGCTCTTTTCACAATAGTATATAACACATTACTGAATTTTGGTTGTTATGTCGTACGACTCCCCAGATTTCTCAAGCATTTTGCCACGTTCCCTTCTGTCCACCTGCGCAATTGGGGAAAGGGTTTGCACAAATTTCCCACCGGGACGCACTGACGGGAATCACTTCACCTTGATTTCAAAGCAACGAATTCTGTCGTCTTCAGGCTGGATAAGCAATGGAAGTCGCAGCTGCGACCAATGACGTGTATGCGTCCAAGTATACTAGCAGTTTGTCGGAGAGAGATGTTTCAAGGCGCAAAACGCTAATTTGAACCACGAAGGACGCCAAGAACGCGAAGTTTAAAAGGTTTTCTTTGCGATCTTAGCGCGCTTCGCGGTCAAAAAGCGGCATTGGTTGGGTTCTCCGACAGCCTGCTAGACAACATATCCCTTCGCGTACAGGGATTGGTGTTCCCGTACCCATTCAAAGGTAAGGCGCAACCCTTCATCCAGAGAGACCTGCGGACTCCAGCCGATCTTTTCCAGGGCCAGGCGATTGTCCGAGATCAGCCGCTGCACCTCGCTTTTTTCAGGGCGCAGGCGGGCAGGGTCGATCTCGACCTGGATGGGGCGGCCAGCCAGGGCAAAGATCTTTTCGGCCAGGTCGGCGATGCGAATCTCGACCCCGGTGCCCAGGTTGAGGGTCTGCCCCTCCACGCCGGGCGTCTGGGCGATACGCAGGAAGCCGGCCACGGTATCGCTCACGTAGGTGAAATCGCGGCGGGCTTCCAGGTTACCCAGGCGGATCGTATCCTGGGTCAGGGCCTGGGAGATCAGGGCCGGGATGACCGCCCGGGCCGATTGGCGCGGACCGAAGGTGTTAAAGGGCCGCAATGTGACCACAGGCAGGTTATACGAAAGGTAAAAACTCTCAGCCAGTTTATCCGCGCCGATCTTGCTGGCCGAATAGGGCGACTGCCCCTGCAGCGGGTGGCCTTCGTCGATGGGGACGCGCAGGGCTGTGCCGTACACTTCGCTGGTGGAGGTGTGCACCAGGCGTTCGACGCCCAGTTCACGGGCCGCCAGGAGCATGTTGAGCGTACCGATCACATTGGTCTCCACCACCTCAGCGGGATGCAGGTAGGAGTATGGGATGGCGATCAGCGCGCCCAGGTGAAAGACATGACTTGAGCCGCGCATGGCCGCCTGGATGGCCGGCAGGTCGCGCAAATCGCCGCCGATGACCTCCACTTCCTGTTGGACGGATGAGGACAGCATCGTCAACAGGCCTGGATCGTTGCGGGAGTTATAACGCACAAAGGCGCGCACCCGCGCGCCCAACTCGACCAATGTCCCGACCAGGTGGCTGCCGATGAAGCCGCCGGCCCCGGTCACGAGAACGGTTTTTCCGCGCCAAAAGTCCTGTTCAAAGTTCATGAGTGTTTTCCTCGGGAAGGTAATCTGAGTGCAAGGAAGATCGCAAGCGGTGGATTTGCTCCAGGGCGGAACTGTAATCGCCCTGGACAATATTCGCCTCCAGGACATCCAGCCAAGCGGCCAGCCCGCCTTCATCCGTCATTCCCAGCCCGTCATCCTCGTTTTCCAACGATGCAGGGGGCTTTTCCTGGGCATATAGCATGGATGGCATGTCGGGCCAGGTTACAACCCGCGCCCCCGTGGAACGACAGAGGTCCAGGAGATTTTTGCGAGCCACATGATCGATCTTGTGGATGGCGAAGATGATCAGGCCAATATCATGTTCTTCGACCAGTCTGGATATATCCCGGCTGGCCCCCAGGATGCTGTAACCGCTCAAACGGGCACCCCGGCGAAACAGGTCATCGTCCACGAAGCCGACCACCTGGAATTTGGCAAGCGCTTTGCCGCGAGACAAGCGCCAGGCCACAAATTGCCCGGTCTCACCCGCCCCAATGATCAGCACCATCTCACGCAGGCCCACCGATCCGCCGCGGCGTCCCACCCAGCGGGAAAGCAGGCCGGTCACCAGGCGGGCGCGATAGCGGGTACTGACATAACCGCCAAATGCCAGGACCGCAGCAGCCAGCAGCAAGTGATAGGGGAGCAATCCCAACCAAATGTTGACTCCCAGTGCGGTCAGGAAAGACAGCAGCACCGGCGGGACCAGGTCGAGCACTTCCGAGGCGGATGCATTGTTCCACGAAATATTCTGCACGCCAGCCGCAGCAGCGATGGCGCTAAAGAGGATCGAATAGCCCACTGCAATGGCCGCCGCCGGCCACAGTCCCACCTCCAAAGGCCCGCCCACCCATCGCAAGACCCCCCCGGCCACCGCAAAGGCAATCAGGGTGGTGAGGGTATCCGCAACGAACCAATTGACGTATTTCCGTCCCAGACGGGAGATGGGTCCCCAAAACAGGTACTCTTCCGGCGGTTTCTTATCCCGCAGGTTGGGCACCAGGATCACAAGAAAAGTCCACAATAATACATCCAAATCGAGCAGGAAACTGCGATGGCGAACGTATAATTGGTCGAGGCGCAGCTTGGAGGGGGTGATGTCGCCCAGGTAGGTTTCCATTAGTGTCTGGCCGGAGAGCATCTTTTCCTCGTCACGGAAGATTACCGAGGCCGGGCTGGTAATGCCCGGGCGCACGGAAAGGACTTCATCGCGCAATTCAACCGGCCAGGTTTCAGCCAGGGTGGGGTCTTCCGGGCGCGGTCCAACCAGGCTCATTTCCCCCATCAGCACATTCCACAACTGCGGCAGTTCGTTCAATTTGGAGTCGCGCAGCCAGCGTCCCAGGGGAGTGATGCGCGGGTCGCCTTCGGCGGTCACGCGCGGGCCGTTATAGCTGGCGGCCTCCTCGCGCATGGTGCGAAATTTCAGAATGCCAAAGGTCCTCCCACCCAGGCCCAGGCGGGGGCCGCGATAAAAGATGGGGCCTTTCGAATCGCGTTTGATGGCGATGGCCAGCAGCCCAAAGAGGGGCGACAAAAGCAATAGTCCCAGCCCGGAAGCCAAAATATCGAAGGCGCGCTTTAGGAAAGCGCTCCTCCACTTCCTGGGCGAGATGCGCAAAGAATTGGAAAACAAGAGATTATCCTGACTCGCAGAAGCCATAATTCCACTTTTCTACCGGCAACAGGAACTTGCCAATGAACCTTTCAAACGCACACGGGCACAACGATCACAAATAAAAAAAGCACAACAAATCAAGGCGGTATACCCTTTGTGTACTTTGTATCTTTCATGATGTGGCTCTATCCCTTCAATCCTGGGAGAGCCGCCTTTACTCTTTCATGGTGCGCAGGCCGAAAGTTTTTATCCAATGTCCTGCGCCTGCCTGTCCTGGTGGGCGGC
>JBMOMS010000253.1:0-35500 GCA_049324895.1 Chloroflexota bacterium | reverse complement strand
ACCTGGCGGGATTGATCGCCACCGCCCTGCTGTGCGTCACCTCGATGATCGGCCTGGTCATCCTGGCCCTGAGCATCGTCGGGTACGTGATCGGCGTGCGCGAGGCCGCGGAATTCTCCACCACCAACGCCGTCATCACCGCCGTCCTGGCCGCCATTGCCAACTTCGTCATCTCGCTGATCGGCGGAGTCATCGCGGGTTTGTTCATGTAATAAGCATAATCGTTCAGATCAAAGACGCGGCCTTGCAAGGCCGCGTCTTTGATTCTTGACGGGGGCCGATTCGGCCTGGTTGCGCCTGCCTGGAATGGGGAAACCCTCCTGAAGGGTGGTGTCAAAATGCGGCCATTTCGCTACACTGGGAGTGTTGCCGTCCATCCCGCCGTATCCCGAGGTCAATTCGAGCGGCTCGATGGCGGGTATCCAGAGAGGAGGCGCTTTGAAACCAGAAGCATCCGCCAGTGTTCGTTCCACAATGCAAGCATTCCAGGACGGCTACCTTGCGCGCGACCCCGCCCGCCTGGATGAGTTCATGCAACTCTTCGTCCAGGACGAGAGCATCGAGATGATCGGGGTGGGCGCGTCGAAGCGCGCGGCCAACGAGTGGTTTGAGGGCCTGGCGAGCATCCGCGAGATCGTCGAAGGCGACTGGCAGTATTGGGGCGATGTCCGCTTTGACGTGGCGGACGCAAAGATCAGCGTGCAGGGCGATGTGGCCTGGCTGTCCACCACGGGCACGGTCACGCAGACTCAGGCCTTCGATGCCGCCATCGAATTTCATCTCAACGACATGAAGGCCATCTTCGACCGCGAGGGGCTGTCTGCCGACCAGAAATTGATGGAGGCGACACATTACGGCATCCGTCGTCTGTACGAACGTTCCAAAGGGTTGGGACATTCCTGGCCCTTCACCTTCACCGCTGTCCTGACCTGGAACGGCAGCGATTGGCGCTTCCATACCATCCACTGGTCGATGCCCGTGGATTGAGATTCTTGCTTCGAGGAAAGTGTGTATGTCAATAACGAATGTGCGTATTTTCGACCCGATCCCTGAAGAACACCTCCTGCCCATGGCCCAATTGGCCGCCGATGCCTTTACAGAAGGCAAATATGTCGACCAGTTTTGCGATAGTTACATGGGCAACAGTCATTACGATTGGAAGGTTTCGCGCGTGGCATTGGACGGCGGCAGGTTGATCCACCACTGGGGCGTGTGGGGCTATCTCATGCGGCTCGAAGCGACCCAGCTCAAGGTGGCGGGTATCGGCGCGGTGGTCACACATCCCGACTACCGCAAGCAGGGCGTGATGCACGAGGCGGCGCAGTCCTCCTTCGATGCCATGCTGCGGGATGGCTATGACCTGAGCATCCTGCGCGGGCGGCACTACGTCAAGATGGGCTATGCGCGCGCCTGGAACTACGTCACCTATCGCATGAAACCCGATGAATTGCCCGCGCTGGAACTGCGCAGCCCCTATCGACCATTGGGGGCGGAGCAGGTCGGCGACATGGACGCGCTTTATAATCAGACGCACGCCGATTTCACCGGCGCCGCCGTCCGCCCGACCTATCGCAAACGCAGCTCCGAAGATATCGGCGCGCAAGCCTGGTTCGATGCGGATGGAAACCTGACGGGCTACGTGCGCGCCGCCCCATCCGAGGAAGACCCGAAGGTTTTGCAATGCCTGGAGGCGGCAGGCGACCCGCAACAGGCACTGGCCGTGCTGGCCGACCTGCTCAAGAGCGGCGCGTACGAAAGCCTGGCCTGCTTCACCCTGCCGCATCAACATCCGCTGCTGCAAATTTTGCGCCGGGGCGCCTGCATCGTGGAAGACCGTTATTTCGATGTCTCGGGCTGGCGCGTGCGCCTGGTCAACTTGCGCGGCGCGCTGCAAAAGCTCATTCCGCTGTTCGAAAGGCGGCTGACGCAATCCCGTTTTGCCATCTGGCAGGGCAGCCTGCTTCTGGATGCGGGCGGGCAGCGGGCCGTCCTGCAAATTGAAAAGGGCAGGGTCGCCCTGGCAGACGCGGGTTCATCTCCCAATGCCTTGCGCGGCGGGGCCGATCTGGCCCGCCTGCTGATTGGGTCGGATGAACCCGATGAGATCATCCGCCAGGCAGGGATGACCTGCACAGGCCTGGCCAATTCGCTTGCAGAGGTGCTCTTCCCCAACCTGCATCCGATGCTGAGTCATTGGGATGAGTATTAGTTCTGACCGTACAAAGGAGCCTAGTCAGCATGACACGTGACGAAATCATTCAAATTTGTGAACAGCAGGCGCTGGCCCCTGCCGCTGCCTTGTTCGGAACCTCCCCAAGTCAACTGGCAAAGTTCGACGATTATGAAGGCTGCGCCAACCTGGTCTATCAATTCGAGTGTGAGGGCCAGCCGCGCATCCTGCGCCTCTCCCATCGCGCCGATCGCCCCGTGGAGCAGATCCAGGCCGAGCTGCATTTCGTCAACTACCTGGCGGAGCACGGTGTGCGCGTCTCGACACCCGTCCCCTCCCAAAACGGGAACCTGGCCGAGGTCATCCCCGCGCAGGGGATCCACTTCATCGCGGCCTGCTTCGTCAAGGGTCGCGGGATGCGCGTGCCCGATAACGGCTACCGCTATCGCGAGGGGGTGCCCATCGACGAGTATTTCCAGAACTGGGGCCGGGTGCTGGGACAGATGCACCGCCTTGCGAAGAATTACCAGCCGCCGAGTCAGGCCATCCGCCGCCCCGAATGGCACACCTGGGAATACTACAACGGATTCCCCTACCGGGAGCGGCTGCCCGTCATCGGCCAAAAATACGACCATCTCATCGCCGAGCTGCGCGCGCTCCCCAAGGATGCGGACTGCTATGGCCTGATCCACAACGACTTCAACGACGGCAACTTCACCGTCGATTACGACAACGGCGACATCACGGTCTTCGACTTCGACGACTCCTGCTACTTCTGGTTCGTGTACGACCTGGCCTGCGCCTGGGAGGGCGGGATCGGGCGCGCCATGTTCCGCCCGTTGGAGGAACGCAGGGGTTTCATGAAACGCTACATGGAACAGGTCATGCAGGGCTACACCCGCGAAAACCAGCTCAGCGAAGAATGGCTGGCGCGCCTGCCGCTCTTCCTGCGCCTGGTGCAGATGCAGGAGTTGATGCACTACGCCCAATACCTGGATGAGCCGGACGAGGAGATTCAGGCCGGGTTGCGATACAAAATCCACTGCATCGAAAATGACATTCCCTACCTGGGTTTCTTCGACGACATCTTCGACCCTGAAAATCCCTTCCTGCTGGTGTGATCATCCACCCCGTTCAAGGAGAAGACGATATGCCATCCGAAGCTGACAGGCTCGCAGTCGAAGCGGTCATCCGCGACAGTATTGGCTGGGCCTTGACCAAGGATGTCGAGCGCCTGTTTTCCATTGTGGCGCAGGACGATGATTTCTTCATCTTCCACCCCGATTCGAAATCCACCATCGTCGGCTTTGAGGCCTTCAAGAAGTTGGGCGAGCGCGTGTGGATGAAGGATGAATTCAAAGCCACCGATTTCGCCGTGCGTGACTTGCGCATCAAATTCGCCGAACTTGGAAACGCAGCCTGGTACTCATGCTTTCTCGACGACCATGCCGAATGGAACGGACAGCCCATCGGCTGGGACGATGCCCGTTGGACTGGGACGCTGGAAAAGCGCGGTGTGAAGTGGGTCATCGTGCAGATGCACTTCTCTTTCCCCAAGGACGATTGACCCGAATAGCGGCCATGAAAAAAAGATGGCTCATCACCGCCATTGCCCTGGTCGTGGGCGGGCTGCATTTCGTCACAGGGGAAAACTATCGGGGACCGCTGCCCCTCTTTGTGAACGGGTATTTGATCGACCTGTTCCTGCCGATGGCGCTGGTGCTGTTGATGGGCTTGTTCCAGAATAAAATCCTGCGCTCTGCGGCTTTTCGCGCCATCGCAGTGTTCGGCTTTGGCTGCCTGGTGGAAATTTCCCAGTATGTTGGACACCCGATCTTCGGCAGCACCTTCGATCCGCTCGACCTCCTGGCCTATGCGGGCGGCGTTGCGTTGGGCCTGACCCTCGACCTGGTCCTGTTCCCGCGCCTGGTCCCGGGCTGGGACGGGGGGTAGGCTACCGCGCCAAAACACCTGCCCTGCTGACGCACGCCTTGTCCACAGGCTCGCGGCGCCCCTGCCCCGGCCGCGGATGGCTGCAAAAAAACTCCGCGCGGCATGGGGGCCGTCCTTGAGCCGCGACTTGAAAGCCGCGCTGCGAATTGACATTGCAAATGCGTTTGGCCCTTCCCTTATTGGCAGTATAATCAGGTTTGCTTTTCATTTCATTATTTTATTATTTCTCAAAGGATGAAGCCCATGGTCAACCCGATTGGCGTTGCTTCCGGCTCCTCTGCCGGGTTCGTTCCCCCCCAGATCAACACTCTCGAAGACACGGGTCTCTCGCCGCTCTGGCTGCAGGACCTGACCCTTAAGCTCATGTATTTTCGGGGATATTTGACCGGTTTCAAGATCGCCGAGGAATTGTGCCTGCCCTTTGCCGGCGTGGTTGACCAGATTCTCACGCCGCTCAAACAGGACAAGCTGATCGAGATCAAGTCCTCGCAGGGCGGCCTGGGCGAAGGCGCCTATACCTATGGCATCACCGGCGCGGGCGTGATGCGCGCGCGCGAGGCCCTGGAGCGCAGCCAGTACGCCGGCCCCGCGCCCGTACCCTTCGACGTGTACAACGACGCCATCCGCCGCCAGAAGAGCGGGCGCATGACCGTCACCACCCGCACCATGCGCCAGATCCTCGCGCAAATGGTCATCTCTGAAACCACCTTCCAGCGCCTGGGACCGGCCCTCAACTCGGGCACGTCCATCTTCATGTACGGCCCTCCAGGCAACGGCAAGACCAGCATCGCGCGCGCCTTCGGCAACCTGGTGCTCAGCCAGAGCATGTACATTCCCTATGCCCTGTCCCTGGATGGGCAGGTGATCAAATTGTACGACGCGGTCAGCCACAAACAGATTCCCGACAATGCGGAACCTTCCAACCGCCAGGGCACCGGCGCGCTGCGCACCAACATCCGCCGCGACCCGCGCTGGGTGAAGATCCGCCGGCCGTTCATCGTGGTGGGCGGCGAGTTGACCCTCGAAGGTCTCGACCTGACCTACGACGAAACACACAGATTCTACGAGGCCCCCTTCCAGGTCAAGGCCAATGGCGGCATCCTGCTGATCGACGACTTTGGCCGCCAGCAGGTGCGCCCCCGCGACCTGCTCAACCGCTGGATCGTTCCGCTCGAAAACCGCGTGGACTTCCTCAAGCTGGCCAATGGCCGCAAGGTGGAGGTGCCCTTCGACGTGTTGATCGTCTTCTCCACCAACCTGCCGCCGAAAGACCTGGTGGACGAGGCCTTCCTGCGCCGCCTGCGCCACAAGATCGAAATCGGCGACCCCTCCTACGAGGAGTATCGCGAGATCTTCAAGCGCGTAGCCGCCGACAAGAAAGTGGAATACAGCGACCAGGGCCTGGCCTACCTCTTGCAGGAATGGTATATCAAACGCAACCGCAAACTGCGCGCCTCGCATCCCCGCGACCTGTGCGACCAGATCCTGGACATTGCCGCCTACCTCTCGGTCAAGCCGCAGATGACGCGTGAGATGATCGACCGCGCCGCCCAGGCCTACTTCGTGGAACTCTAGCCCCCGCCTCGGTTTGTTCCCGATGTTCGAGAATTTCCCCACCCCCGTCCTGTTTGCCCATCGCGGCGCCTCGGCCCACGCCCCGGAGAATACCCTGCCTGCCTTCGAACTGGCCCTGCAGCAGGGCGCGGACGGCGTGGAGCTGGACGTGAAGTTGACCGCCGACGGCCACGTCATCGTCATGCACGATCCCACCGTCGACCGCACCACCGACGGACGCGGGCGCGTGCGCGACCTGACCCTGGCCGACTTCCGCAAACTGGATGCTGGCAGCTGGCATTCCGAGGCTTATCGCGGGACGCAGGTGCCCACGCTGGATGAGGCCTTTGCGGCCATCGGTCCGCGCTGTGTCATCAACGTGGAATTGACCAATTACACCACCCCGCGCGACGCGCTGGTGGAACAAGTCTGCGCGCTGGTCGAGCGGCATGCTTTGCAGAAACGCATCCTGTTTTCCTCCTTCTTCCCCGCCAACCTTAAAAAGGCTGCCGCCCGCCTGCCCTCCGTGCCGCGCGGGTTGCTGGCCCTGGGGGGCTGGATGGGCGCCTGGGCGCGCTCGTTCGGATTCATGTTCGGCGAGTATCAGGCCCTGCACCCGCACATTACCGACGTCAATGCGCCGCAGGTCTCGCGCGTGCATCGACTCAAACGTCGCATCCACGTGTGGACGGCCAACTCCATCGAAGAGGTTTCGCGCCTCAAGAATTGGGGCGTGGACGGTATCTTCACCGACGACCCGCAGGCGGCGGTGCGCGCGCTGGGCAGGGGGCAGGCATGAGGCTCATTTGGCGGAAGCAGGCGAAAGGTCCAGGAACGACCAGCCGCCGCACGTCTTCACCAGACGGGCGGCGGGTGTTTTCCATCCTGCTCCTGCTGGCTATGCTTTTTACTTTCATCGCGCCAGACTCTGCGGCGCAGGCCCAAACACCCACCCCGGACCCTGCGCTTCTGGCCCTGCTCGACGATTTGACGCCCGAAGAGCGCGTGGGGCAGTTGTTCCTGGTTGCGTTTACCGGTGCCGAGGCCGGCGCCGAGTCCCAGGTGTACGACCTGATTGCCAACCACCACGTGGGCGGGGTGATGCTGCAAGCCGCCAACGATAATTTCACCGCCGCGCCCAACACCGTGGCAGACGCGTATGCCCTGGTCGAAGCCCTGCAGCGCGTGGAGTGGGAAAGCTCGGCTTTGTCTGCGATCAACGCGGCCGCGGGCCAGCAGATGTATGTGCCGCTGTGGATCGGGATCTCCCAGGAGGGCAACGGTTACCCCACCGACCAGATCCTGAGCGGCTTGACCCCGCTGCCCTCACAGATGGCCATCGGCGCAACCTGGAACCCGGACATTGCACGGCAGGTGGGCGAGGTGCAGGGGCGGGAACTGGCCGCGCTGGGCGTGAACCTGTACCTGGGTCCCTCACTGGACGTGCTGGATGCGCCCAACCCCACTGCCAGCAGCGACATGGGCACGCGCGTCTTTGGCGGCGACCCGTATTGGGTGGGCGAGATGGGGCGCGCCTACATCAGCGGCCTGCATACCGGCAGCGGGAATCAGATGGCCGTGATCGCCAGGCATTTCCCCGGGCGCGGCGACTCGGACCGCCTGCCCGAAGATGAAATCTCGACCGTGCGCAAGTCGCTCGAAGAGTTGAAACAGATCGAGTTGTATCCCTTCTTCACCGTGACCGGCAGCGCGCCCACGCCCGAAGCCGCGGCCGACGGCCTGCTCGTGTCGCACATTCGCTACCAGGGCTTCCAGGGCAACATCCGCGTCACCACCCGCCCGGTCAGTTTCGACTCGCAGGCCCTGACGCAAATCCTCAGCCTGCCGCAATTCCTGGGCTGGCGCGAGGCCGGCGGCCTGATCGTCAGCGACGACCTCGGCACACGCGCCGTGCGCGATTTTTACCTGAGCGACGGGACCTTCACCGCGCGCAACGTGGCGCGCGACGCCTTCCTGGCGGGCAATGACCTGTTGAGCCTGGGGGGAATCGTGTCGAGTGACGCTCCCGATAATTACACCACCGTCCTGCAGATCCTCGATTATTTCACCGCCAAATATCGCGACGATCCCGCCTTTGCCCAGCAGGTGGATGCGGCTGTCCTGCGCATCCTGGCCCTCAAGGTGCGCCTGTATCCCGATTTCACGCTTGCCAATGTGCTCCCCGCGCCTTCCGCGTTGGAAGAAATCGGGAAGTCGCGGGACCTGACCTTCGACGTGGCTCGCCGCGGCGCCACACTCATCAGCCCCTCGGCGCAGGACCTGGCCGCCGTCCTGCCCAACCCGCCCCAGGTGCGCGAGCGCCTGGTCTTCCTCACCGACACACTGCTGGTCAAACAATGCAGCGCCTGTCCCGAGCAGGCCACCGTGGAGATGGATGCGCTGGAAAACTCCATCCTGCGCCTGTACGGCCCCGAAGCCGAAAACCAGACCTCCACCTTCCGCGTTGCCTCGTACACCTTCGACCACCTTCAGCAGATGCTGGACGGGACCAGCCCACCCTACATCGAAGATGACCTCGAGCGCGCCAACTGGATCATCCTGGTCATGTCCGATGCCAGCCGCGGCCAGCCGGCCCTCGTCAGCCGCTTCCTGACCGAGCGGCAGAACAACCTGCGCGACCGTCGCGTGATCCTGTTCTCGTTCGGCGCGCCCTATTATTTCGACGCGACCAACATCTCCAAGCTCACGGCTTATTACACCCTATACAGCAAACAGGCCCCCGTGGTGGATGTGGCCGCGCGCCTGCTCTTCCAGGAATTGACGCCCTCCGGCTCCTCGCCGGTCTCGATCCCCGGGCTGGGATATGACCTGATCTCCGCCACCGCCCCCGACCCGAACCAGATCATCCCCCTGGCCCTGGACCTGCCGCCTGCTCCCGTCATCGACAGTTTGACCGTCACCCCGGGCGTCACTCCCGAAGCCACCCCCATGGCGCTCTTCCGCATTGGCGATACCATCGCCATTCGCACGGGCGTGATCCGCGACCACAACGGGCATCCCGTGCCCGATGGAACCCTGGTGCGCTTCGCCATGATGCTGACCGGCGAGGGCGGGGGCATCCTTCAGCAGGTCGAGACGGTCACAACGGGAGGCGTGGCGCGCGCCTCCTTTGGCCTCGACAAGCCCGGGCTGTTGGAAATTCGCGCGGTCAGCGAGCCGGCCACCCTCTCCGAGGTGGTGCAGTTGGACGTGACCTCGGCGGGCGCGGCGGCTGTGACCGTCATCGTGCCGTTCGTCATCACCGAAACGCCCCTGCCGCCCACCCCCACGGCGATTCCGCCCACGCCCACAGACCCGAACGTGACAGACGAGGGCTACCTGCGTTTCAACCCCTGGCTGGCCGGTGTCCTGTTCCTGTTTGGCGTGACCTGGCTGTTCTATTGGGCCGTCAGTCGTCTGATGGGCGCGCGCGAAGGGGTGCGCTGGGCGGTGTGCGTCCTGCTTGGCGGCGCGGCCTTTTCCACCTATCTGAGCCTCGGGCTGCCCGGCAGCGCAGAATGGATCGCCGCCCAGGGAGTGCCCGGGCTGTTGCTCTTTACATCTTTGGGAGAATTGTCGGGGGCGGTTGGCGCCTGGTTGTGGATGCGCCGCACTAACGCAGCAAAATCGAAAGCAGGCTGATCAATAGCAGCACGCCCGAAAGGAGCGCCAGATTGCTCTCGGGTGGGGTATTCAGGTATTCCCAGGCCGTCCGCTGCGGGCTGCGGCGGGGCAGGGGACCCGTGGGAAATTCGCGCGTGCCGAAGAGCACCTCCCCCAATTGCTCCATCGACCTGGGGCGCTCGTCCGGGTGCAGGGACATGGCCCACAGCACGGCGCGCTCGGTGCGGGCGGTGATGGCGGAGTTGACGCTCCGCAGCGGGGCCAGGCTTTGCGGCTGGAGGAAGCGCTTGCGCGCCTCGACGGGCGGCTCGTTTGTCAGCACGTGATAGAGCATCGCGCCGAAGGAGTAGATGTCGGCGCGCACGTCCGTGTGCGAGTCGTCGCCCCCGTATTGTTCGAGCGGGGTGTACAGCGCGGTGCCCTGTCCCTGGATGATGGTGATGGTCACCTCGTCGGGCGCCAGGATCTTGACCAGCCCGAAATCCACCAGCTTGATCAGCCCGTTGGGCATGATCTTCAGGTTGCTGGGTTTGATGTCGCGGTGAACGATGGGGGGCTTCTGGTTGTGCAGGTAGGCCAGCGCGTCGGCCAATTGCCTGGCCCAGCCCAACACCTGCTCCTCGTCGAGGAAACTGCGGGTGCGGCGCGCCTCCAACATCACCTCGCGCAGGTCCTTGCCGGGCACGTAATCCATCACCAGGTAATCGCGCGGGCCGAGCGAGAAGAAATCCGAGACTTTGGGCAGGTTGGGGTGGTCGAGGCGCGCGAGCACAGTTGCCTCGCGCAGGAACTGCTCGCGGCCTTCTTCGACGACCTTTTGCGGGAGGGCGCGGTCGTATTCGACTTCCTTTAGCGCGCACAGGCGGCCTTCCAAGCGGAGGTCATCCGCCAGGTAAATGCTGCCCATTCCGCCCTGGCCGATGCGTTCACGAATCTTGTATCGGCTGCGCAGGACCTCCCCGTTCTTCAAAGACAGGGGCACTCTTCTCCTTTGGCGAATCTGGCAATCATCTCGGCGTTGAATTCTGCACAGAAACGCAATTTTCTGCTATATTATAAACGTCTTTATCGTATCTTCCCAATACCAGGGTATTTTGGAGTGCGCAAGTTCCACTTGCGTATTATCCCGAAGTAGAACTTTGGGACTCCAGTGTACGCCCGCAATTTTTGAGGAGATACTCTTTATCCCTATCATGTTTTTTGCGACAGGAGAGACAAGGGAGTTTTGATGGAATTGAATCTGAGCGAATTTCCATTGCTGGTGGCCCAGGAAGGCCCGCTCAAGGGGCAGCGTTGGGTGCTGGACCATACCATTGTCATGGGGCGTGAAGCCACCTGCGACGTGGTGGTTATGGACCGCCAGGTCTCGCGTTTTCACGCCCGTATCACGCCCACGCCCGAAGGTGTCATGCTGGAGGACCTGGGCAGCAAGAACGGCACCAACCACAACGGCGCAGAGCTGTCGGCCCCGGTCATGCTGCAGGACGGTGACCTGGTGGGGGTGGCCCTGGCCCAGCAGTTCATCTACCTGACTTCGGATGCCACCGTGCCGCTGACCGAGAGCGTCGAACGCCCGGGCCGCCTGATGATGGATCACAAGTCGCGCCGCGTGTGGCTCAACCAGCAGCAACTGGTGCCGCCGCTTTCCGCGCAGCAATTCAAATTATTGTGGCTTTTGTATACCAACCCGGGACAGGTGGTCAGCCGCCTGAACCTGGTGGAAGCCGTATGGGGTGAGGATCAGTCGGCCGGCGTCACGGACCAGGCCCTGGACGCGCTCATCCGCCGCCTGCGCGACCGCCTGGCTGCGCTCGACCCGTCCCATCAATACATCGATACCGTGCGCGGGCACGGTGTGCGCTTCGACAACCCGCCTTCGGGGGAGTAGCTTTGGAACTCGAACTGCAACGCAAGCTGGCGCAACTCCTGCGCGGAAGCCGCCTGGCCGCGCTGGGTACCATGCGCAATGGGGCGCCGTCGGTCTCGATGGTGACCTATGCCATCGCCGGGGATTTTTCCGCGTTTTACCTGCTCGTCAGCCATCTGGCCCAGCACACGCACGACATGGAGAAGGACAAGCATGTCAGCCTGATGATTGCCGAGCCTGACGATGGGCGCGAGGACCCGCAGACCCTGATGCGTGCAACCATCCGCGGCAATGCCGAGATCATGCCCCTGGGCGTGCCCGGGTACGCGCCCGCCCGTGATCTGTACATGGCGCGCTTTCCGCGTTCCGCACCGTTGTTCGAATTCGAGGATTTCGACCTGTGGCGCATCGTCCCCAAGGGCGGCCGCTACGTGGCGGGCTTTGCCAAGGCCTTCAACCTGACCCCCGACTCCCTCCCGGAAATTGCCAGGGCCTGACCGCTTTTCAATCCTGAAACTGGGTAGTGGTAATTTGATAAGTGACGTGGCGCGGAATACCCTACGGGTACGATGTGGCATTCCGCGTACCCGTGATTTGGCGGGATACCATCCAGCCCCACGGAAATCATCACTTCGTTTATGCCACTACCTGAAACTGAACCCCGCCGAGCTTTCCGTCGGCGGGTTCTTTTTTTCATTCCTGGGTCCCGATCTTCTGAAGATCCGCCAGTTGCACCTGCGCAATCTGGTCAGGACGGCCTGCGCGGGTGTAGGTCTTGTATTTGGCGTCCTTCGCAGACTCGACACTGGCCTTGCGGTCCACGCTGCGGCGGACGAGTTGGTACAGGTCGTGACGGTCCACGATCAGGAAGGATGTCTCCGTCTCGAAGGCGATCCAGTTCGATTTGCCGAACAGCCAGCCCGCTTCGCCGCGCACGTTGCGGAACTCGATCCACACCCAGGCCTGGTTTAGCGCATCGTCGCCGCGGCTCTGCCGCTTGAGCGCCTTGACTTCGACCTTGCGGCGGTAGCCGTCCTTGACGATTTCGAAGTCCCAGTGCTCGCGCATGTTGGCCTCCCGCGGCGCAGGCGTAACGCTCCAGCCTTCGCGGCGGGCGAGGGAGACGAACCATTCCTCGGCGCGGCGGCCGAGGGCCAGGGAGTCATTGGGGGCGGGCATGTCGGAATCATACCCGATGATGTTTCCAAATGTCGACCCATTTGCGTAAAACGGTTTTTTTAAGTTATTTCCTTGAAAAAAGGAAATAATTGTGTAATATTGTCCTTGTGATAAGTAAAGAATTCCTAAAAACAATCATTGTTGACAGCCAGAGAAGGCCGATTCCAGATGTGTGGAAACGGACATTGAAGATTCCTGTGGACAGCGGGAAGATCATCACCCTGACGGGTGTGCGCCGCAGCGGGAAAACCTATCACCTTTTTAATCTGATCCAACAATTGAAGGCCGATGGTGTGCCGGCAGAGAGGATTTTATATCTAAACTTCGAGGATGAGCGCTGGGATGTGACCAGTGAAGATATGGATTTGATTCTGCAGGCCTACCAGGAGCTATACCCAAATTTGGATTTGGCGGAGTGCTATTTTTTCTTCGACGAGATACAGGAGGTGGACGGATGGGAAAAATTCGCAGCCCGTCTGTATTCCTCCATCAGCAGCCACATCTTTTTGACAGGCGCCAATGCCAGACTCCTTTCCCAGGAAATTGCGACTGCGTTGCGCGGCCGGGCGATCACATTCGAGGTGTTTCCCCTGTCATTTTCGGAATATGCCCGGGTGCTTTCCCCGGGGTTGAGCCTGTATGGAAGTTCCGATCGAGCACAACTTGTTCATTTGTTCGAACGCTTCATGCGCGGTGGTGGTTTCCCCGAACTCGTACACCAAAAGGAAGAGTTGAAGGAAAAGATCCTGCAGGAATATTTCAACGTCATGGTTTTCAGGGATTTGGTGGAACGGTATCGCATTGCCCAGCCGCCGCTTCTCAAGTATTTTTGCAAGCGGGTGGTTGGCGCAAGCGCGGGGGAATTCAGCGTCAATAAAATCTATAACGAACTCAAATCACAGGGGTATCAGATCGGCAAGGACAGCCTCTATGCCTATCAGGGCTATGTCGAAGCCATTTACCTCAACCGCCTGGTTCCAAAGTATTCACATTCTGTGGCAAAGAGTGAAGGCTCGCAAAAGAAAACCTACGTGATCGATAGCGGTCTGGGTGTTGCCCTGGATTACAAATTCAGCCAGGATCGGGGCAGGCTGTTCGAGACCGTGGTGGCGCTTGAACTGATCAAGCAGGGCAAACAGATCGCCTATCACCAGGACGGCGGCGAGTGCGATTTCGTTGTCATCGAAAAGGGGATGGTCACGGAGGCAATCCAGGTTTCTGTGGAGTTTACCGATTCAAAGACCCGCCAGCGTGAATTGCGTGGATTGGTTCAGGCCTGTCAGAAGTTTTCCCTCCAGAAGGGTGTCATCCTGGGCATGGATCACGAGGAGCAATTCGAAGTCGACGGGTTTCATGTGTCCAGCCTTCCAGCCTGGCGATATTTTTATGAACAAGGTGGGTAGGAGATTTTTAGAAAAACGTAACCGTGCGGATTATTTTTTCCTGGGCTGGGATTTCCTCCTGGTTGGTGTGGTGGATCCCAGATTTTCCTCGACGCGTTCGAGCGCCAACTGGCAGTATTTCTTGTCCAATTCCACGCCAATCATGCGACGGTGATTTTGCAGGGCGGCAATGGCTGTGGTGCCCGAGCCGAGGAAGGGGTCGAGTACGGTATCGTCCACGAAGGAAAACAATTTGATGCACCGATAGGGCAACTCGATGGGAAACGGCGCGGGATGCCCGACGCGCTTCTTCGACTCGCCGCTGAAGGTCCACATGCCGTTGGTCCAGGCGATGAACTCGTCGCGTTTGATATCGGAAATGCGGTCGGTCGCGTCGCGCCTCCACTCGTCCTTGTAGAGCACGAGGATGACCTCCACGGGCGCGATGACGTAGGGCGCGGAGGCTTTCATCCACGATCCCCAGGCGGTGCGGCGCGAGATGTTCTGTTCGTTCCAGATGACGGTGGAATGGTATTTCCAGCCGGCCTGCTTGGCCAGCGCGGTCATGTCGGCGGCCACGGATTGCTGTCCGCCCTTGTTCTTGTCGAGCGGCACGTTGAGGCACAGGCGGCCTCCGCTCCGGGCCAGGGAAAAGGCTTTCGAAAGCCAGGCCAGGCTGAAGTCCAGGTAGGAGGTGTAGTCGGAGTCGTCCTTGTGGGAGTTGTACTGGATGTCCACATTGTAGGGCGGGGAGGTGACAATTAGATCCACGCTGGCGGGCGCGATGGCCTGTGTGGTGAGAATGTCGTCATGCAGCAGGCGGAATGACTCGCTGGTGAAAAATTCCATGCGGCGATTATACACGGGCATTAAAAAAACTTGCGAAGGATCGAAGCCTTCGCAAGTTTGCGTGTAAATCGGGGTGGGTTATCCCATCATATTCTTCTTCATCGAAAACTTCAGCGCCACCTTGTAGACCTGGCTCAGCTTGCCGCCGAGCGCCTGGGCCTCGGGGTTGCCCTGCGCCGCAGCGGACTCGACCTGGGCCACCAGGCCGTTGAGCGCCTCCAGGAAGCCGTCGTTGATGGCGGCGGCGTTCTCGTTGAGCATCTTCTCGATGGCGGCGTCATCGGGGGCGTCCAGCAGTTGTTCGATGAAAGCGACCTCGGCCGGCGGGGCGCTGGCTTCCTGCAGCACCTGGATCATCTTTTGCAGTTTGCCCATGCGCGCGTAATCGTTCTTCTCGGACGCCTGGCGCAGCATGCTCTCGACGATCTCGGCGGCGTCCTGGGTGAAGCCTTCCAGGTTTTCGCGTGTGGCGGTTTCGACGTCGTCCTGGGCGAGGATTTGCTCGACGAAATTCTGCGCCTGTTTGTAGCGCGCTTCGAGTTGGCGGTCGATCTCGTTGGTGAATTCGAGCAGTTTCCCACGGATGGCTTCGAGCCTGGTCTTCTCGTCGGCCGCGGCCTTCTCGATGCGCTCCGAAAGGGTCTGGAAGAAGGAGTAGTCCATGCCGCCGCGCGCCAGGGATACGTAGGCGCGGATGCGGGATTCGTTGGGGGCTTCGATGATGAAGTCGAGCAGTTTCTCGCGGGTGAGGGACTGGCCCGCCGCTTGCAGGGTTTTGGTGGCCGCTTCCATCTCCGCGACGGAGGCTTGCAGGCCGCGCCCGAACTCGGTCTCGGCGAGCAGCTGTTTCTGCAATTCCACCATCTGCTGTCCGATGCCCTGCTGACCACTGGCCATGGCGCTCTGGGCCAGGCGGCTGAACAGGGCAAAGAACTGCTCGTCGAACAGGGTGATGTTTTGTTTGATGATCTCGCTGCGCACGTCGGCGGCGCTGGCCTGGAGCAGGCGCTCCATCAGCATGACGCGCTCTTGTTGGGATTTGATCATCTCGGGCGTGATGCCGTCCTTGCCGAGGATGGTCTCGACCATCGACTCGAAGGTCAGGTTGGCGACGGGACGCAGCAGGTAGCCCTTGCGCTTTTCAGCGGGCAGGTTGTCCATCACCTTCTTGATGAGCGGGCCGAAGATCTTCTCCTGCTCATTGAGGGGTACGCCCAACTCGGGCGGGAAGAAGGTCAGCAGCAGTTCCTTGTCGTTGTCGTGATAGACGACGGGCGTGGCCAGGCGGCCTTCGTATCCGCAGTGCGGACAGCGCGCCATGTTGGACCCGCCGTTGAGCAGGCGATGCTTGGCCTGCGCGTCCTGGGTTACGTCGAAGAGTTGCTCGATGTCGGCGGTAATGGGCTGGCGGCAGCGCGGGCAGGAAATTTGAGTCTTGGGCATGAGAGGTTCCGATTTGCGATTTTGGATTTACGATTTACGATTGTATGGTGGGTAAAAAAACAGGGCTTATTGTACCATTCAGAAGTAACGCGAGATAATCTCGCGCCACATTCTAGCCCAGCAGTTTCTCCAGCCGATCCACGTACTCGGCCATGACGGCGAAGGCCGCATCCACGGGTTGGGGCGTGGTCAGGTCGACGCCTGCGCGCTGGAGCGCATCCAGCGGATAGGCCGAAGAGCCTGCCTTGAGGAAGCCGAGGTAATCCTGGACGGCGTTCGTTTCGCCGCGCAGGACGCGTCCCGCCAGGGCGTTGGCGCCCGCGATGCCCGTGGCGTAGGCGTAAACGTAGTAGTCGCTGTACAGGTGGCCGAAGCGCGCCCAGGTGATGCCGACCTGCTCGCGGTCCACGTTGACCCTGCCGCCGAAGCCTTCGCTGAACAGGTCGGCCATCAGCGCGACCAGCGCGTCGGCGGTCAGCGGCTGGCCCTGTTCGACGCGGGTGTGCGTCTCCAGTTCGAAGCGCGCCAGGGTGGGCATGATGAAGAAGTAGCGGTAGAAATTCGACATGGCTTCTTCGATGACCGAGATCTGGAAGTTGCGGTCGGGATTGGTCTTGAGCAGGTGGGCGCGCACCATGGCCTGGTGGAAGTTGGAGGCCACCTCGGCGGCGAAGAGCGAATATTCGGAATAGACGAAGGGTTGATTCTGCCAGGTCAGGTACGAGTGCATCGAGTGGCCCAGTTCATGCGCCAGCGTGGACAGGCTGAAGATCTCGTCGGTGTAGGAGATCATAATGAAGGGATGCGTGCCCTGCGAGCCCCACGAGAACGCGCCGCTGCGTTTGCCCTTGTTCGGGTACACATCCACCCAGCGGTCTTCGAGACAGCCGTTGCGCAGGATGCCGACGTAGTCTTTGCCCATCGGCAGCAGGCCTTCGGAGATCAACTCCACGGCCTGGGCATAGGGAATCTTGACGCGATCCTTGACCAGCGGCGCCCACATGTCGTACGGTTCGAGCGTCTCCACCCCCAGCGCCTTGCGGCGGATCTCGAAATAACGGTGCCAGGTGGGCAAATTCTTCTTGAAGGTTTCAAGCAGGTTATGGAAGACCGAGACGGGGATATTGTTCTCGGACAATTTCATTTCCAGCACGTTCTCGTGCCTTCGCACGCGGCTCTGGAAGACGCTCTGCTTGATGGAGGTGGCCAGGTTTTCGGCCAGAGTGTTCTTGAAACCCAGCAGGGTCTCGTGGTAATTGTCCCACGAACGCTGACGCAGGCCGCGGTCCGGCTCCGACATCAATCGCCAAATGATGGCTTCGTTCAGTTCGATGGCCGCGCCCTGGCTGTCGACGACGGCGGGGATTTTCATATCCGCGTTGGTCAGCAGGCTGGCGGCCGACCCCGCCCCGCCGAAGGGGTCGCTCAACATCCCAAGCACCTCCTCCACCTCGGCCGAGCGGACGTGCGCCTGTTTGCGGAACAGGTTGGCGAAATATTGCGCATACACGGCCAGGCGCGGCTCGGATTGAATCCACTGCTGGAGCGTCTCCTGTCCGATGGCGATCAGCTCGGGGTTGAGGAAGGCGCTGGCGGCCAGCAATTGTCCGTACATGCCCTGGGCTTTGCTGCTCATGGCCGCGGCGGACTGGTCGCCTGTGTCCACGCTGTAGGCGAAGCCCGCATAGACGTAGACACGCGAGGCGCGCGCCATCAAATCCTCGATCAGGACGAAGGCCTCGACCAGCGCCGATGGCGACTCGGCCAGCCGGCCCTGATAGGCCTTGACCTGCGGCAGGGCCGCCAGGATGGAATCCACTTCGGCCTCGAAGGCCTGCGGGTTGGGAAAGACGGACTCAGCGTTCCAGGTAAAGTCCTTGCTGATCTCGCTGCGGGCAGGAAGGGTGGTGGGCATGAGAAGGTTCCTTTTTGGGAGTGTGCGGAGGATGCGTTTTTTTGTGCTGCCGATCAATCGTCGCTTGGAATGCGTACATCCCGCAGCGCGACTCGCAGGTCGCTTTGGGGACGGCATAATGCTGCGCTGCGCCTATACCGGCAGGGACTTATTCCCACCGTTGCCGATGGGATGTATCCATTTTATCATCTGGCAGGGCGGGGGAAAAGTTGGCTGGGGCTGCCCGGCGCGGGCATCGCTTGCGACTTTTGAGATTGCGGCATGTTTGGGGAACCGTTCGGGGGAATGTTTGGACGCCATCCCTGCCGGTGAATTGGGCGGGCGCCTCGGGAACCCGGCCCCGCCCCCATGCTATAATCCGCGGCATGGACATACGCGCTGGCATCATTGCCGCGATCCTGCTGGTGGCCGCGGCTGGCTTCTTCTTCGTGCAGATGGGCGTCCGCACATACATGGATTCGCGCAAGTTGACCTTCTATCGCCTGCGCGCCCAGCGCATGGGAGCGGCCTGGCGTTCGGTCGCCATTGGCCTGCTGCTGGCCGTTGTTGTGTTTTTGCTGTCCCTGTATGGGGAACCGGTGGCGTATTACTATTTTCCGCCCTCTCCCACCATCACCCTCTCCCCAACCATCACCCTTTCTCCCACCATTACGCTTTCGCCCACCATCACCATGACCCCGACCATCACCAACACCCCGTCGGTGACGGATACGCCCACGCCCACCACCACGCCCTTCCTGCCGCCGGCCATCGAGGCCCTGTTTTCCAGCCAGGTGACGCCCAACCCGGCGGCGGTCTTCAGCTCGCTCGATTTCACCGAGAACTGCTCGGACCTGGGCAGCTACGAGTCGCAGACCGTGTTCGAGAATCCGATCCAGGGCGTGTGCGCCGTATTTTCCTACGACCAGATGGTCCCGGGCGCGCAATGGACCGCGCTCTGGCTGCGCAAAGGCGAGTTGATCTGCTACGAAACCATCCCCTGGGACGGCAACACGGGCGGCTACGGCTTTGCTGAATGCACCAACCCCATTGGCGGCTGGCTGCCCGGCGCTTACGAGGTGCAGATCTTCGTCGGCCTGGAGTATAAGACCATCGGCCAGTTCATCGTCCAGGGTGACGCGCCCACGCCCACGCCGACCCTTTCGCCGACCGTGACGCCCATCCCCAGCGCGACGGCGACCGCCAGCGCTACGTTGTTGCCCTGAACCGCATTTTCACAATCGCCTGCCAGGGTGATACAATCAGCCTGCGCAATATCTTTGTCTGGATTATTTTGTATCAGGAGGAGTAGTGAACGGAAACTCGAAAGATTCAACCCAAATCAATGCGGCCCTGTTTGTCGATTTCGACAACATTTACATCAACCTGAAAGAGCAGGATAAGCTGGCTGCCGAGCATTTTTCCACGAACCCGGATCAATGGCTCGAATGGATCGAAAAGCAACTGCCCATCAATTACAAGGGGACGGCCTTCTCGAATCGCCGCGTTCTGATCCGCCGCTGTTATTTGAATCCAAACGCATTTTCTGAATTTCGTCCCCACTTTATCCGTTCCGCCTTCGAGGTCATCGATTGTCCTCCCCTGACGAAGGGCGGCAAGACCAGCACGGATATTCACATCGTCATGGATATGCTGGATGCGCTCAACCATCAGACCTATTTCCATGAGTTCATCATCCTGTCCGGGGATGCGGATTTCACGCCAGTGCTGTTGAACTTGAGGAAGCATAACCGTTACAACGTGGTGCTTTCCATCGGATACTCCTCCCCGGCCTATCGCGCCTCCAGCGACCGCCTGATCAAGCCGGATGTGTTCATCGAGAGCGCCCTGGGGATCAATTATCACGAGGAAGAACAGGGCGTGAATAACTCGAAGGAGGAGATGTCCAAGGCCGACAAGAAGCTTCTCAAGGTGATTGCCGACCGTCTCTACGAATCGGCGTCCAGTCCCGAAGGTGTGCCCGGCAGTGACCTGCCCGAAATCTACAAGCAATTCCCGGAGTTCAAACTCGGAAATCATTGGCTGGGTTTCTACTCATTGCGAAAATTGACCCAGGCCGTGGTTGCCCAGCGGGAGGATCTGACCGTTTTCGAGGATGAGGACTCATGGCGGGTGATACGGAAAATATTTGCAGATTGGCTTTTCCCGCTGGCGGGTGTGGCTCCATCGCCGCATCCGGCGCCGAATTCGCAGGACACGCGCGCCGAAGTGGCGGAATGGATCAAGAAGTTCGTTGCAGAATCATCCACGGCGATTTCCCTGGCTGCCTTGGCCCAGGGCATCTCCAAACGGTTCGAGGGCCAGAATATGTCCAACTGGTTTGGGGCCGGGACTTTTAAAAACCTGGTGCTGCAGTTGGATTTGGGCGAGTTGAAGGTTTCCCTGCCCCATGCCGAATCGCCGGGCTACGTATACGATCCCGCCCGGCACGCCCTCCCATCCCATGACCGGCCCGAACAGGTGGCCGTCGAGGCCGGGGCCCATTCCTCCGATCCCTTTCTGGAGAAATACCCGGACATTGCCCACCTTGCCAACAAAATACACCAGATCACCGATATGCCGTACCTGCTGCCGGAGCATTATGGGTTGTTGTTTAGGGAGATTGCCAGGGAAGTCAATGAACGCGGGTATCAAATGGCGCAAACCTCGCGAACCGTTCGGGATCGCTGCATCGAACGGGGCGCGCCCATCTCCCGTTCACACGTGAATTTTGTGCTGACCGGCCTGTATCATGCCGGTTATCAGTTGGGAGTGAATGGGCCGGAGAACGTGGACAATTTAAGCTCCATCCTGCTCGAAAACACCTATTCCCTGTGTCGCGCCGCCCAATATGAATTGAGCGAGGAAGAACGGGAAAAGGTGAAACAATGGCTGCTCAGCGGATTGGAACAGGAGCCGGTTGCATGAACATCGAAAATCATCCCTCTCAATTCTATTATCCCGACTCCCTGGCGCATTGCTACGGTTGCGGCCGCCTGAACGAGCATGGCCTGCATATCGAAAGCTACTGGGAAGGCGACGAGGTGGTGGCGCGTTTCACGCCCAAGCCGTACCACATCGCCATCCCCGGCTACGTCTACGGCGGGCTGCTGGCTTCGTTGATCGACTGCCACGGCACGGGCAGCGCCTCGGCGGCGGCCTACCGCGCCGAGAACCGCCCCATGGACAGCCTGCCCGCCCTGCGCTTCCTGACCGCCTCGCTGAAAGTGGATTTCCTCAAGCCCACCCCGCTGGGCGTGGAACTCGAAATTCGCGCCGTCATCAGGGAGATCAAGGGCCGCAAGGTGGTGGTCGATCAAAGGCTGCTGGCGAACGGCATCGTCACCGTGCGCGGCGAGGTGATTGCCGTGCAGGTGCCCGAGCAGTTGATCGAAGATATGTTGAAGGGATAGGCCTGAAATTGGGGGTCCGCAAGTTCTACTTGCGGATGTTTGGCAATGTCTGGAAGCAGCACTTCTGGACTCCAGGCCGCGGGGAAATGTTAATTTGCAGGCAAAATAAAACGGGCGAGGCCGCAGCCTCGCCCGTTGGTATTTCAGAAAAAAAACGCAAACCTATATGCTGCGCGTTCGCTTGTGGAGCGCCAGGGCGCGCGCAATCTGGCCGGCCAGGCGCGCGTTGTTCAACAGCAGCGCCAGGTTGGCGCCCAGCGACTTGCCGCCCGTCAACTCGCTGACGCGCTGGAGCAGGAAGGGAGTCACCGCCTGCCCGTGGATGTTCTTTTCGGCAGCCGCTTTCAGGGCCTGGGCGATGAAGGGATCCATTTCAGACTTGGGGATGGCCGCGGAGGCGGGCACGGGATTCGTGACCAGCACCGCGCTCTTCATCCCCACGCCCCAATGCGCCTGCGCGAACGCGGCAATCTCCTCGGGTGAATCCAGTTTGACGCTGGCCTTCAATCCGCTTTCGCGCGAATAGAAGGCGGGGAAGTCCTCGGTCTGGTAGCCGACCACGGGCACGCTCATCGTTTCGAGGTATTCCAGCGTGGCGGGCAGGTCGAGGATGGCCTTGGCGCCCGCGCACACCACGATCATGGGCGTGTCGGCCAGGGCCTGCAGGTCGGCGGAGATGTCGAAGGGCGCCTCGCGATGCACCCCGCCAATCCCGCCGGTGGCGAAGACCTGGATGCCCGCCTGGTGGGCGGCCAGCATCGTGCCTGCCACGGTCGTGCCGCCGTGCGATTTTTTGACGATGGCAGTGGCGAAATCGCGGCGGCTGATTTTGAGGGACGGGACCTTCGAGAGTTCCTCGATCTCGGAATCGACCAGGCCCACGCGCACCTGTCCATTGAGGATGGCGATGGTGGCGGGAGTGGCGCCTTCCTCGCGCACGGCGGCTTCCATGTCCCGCGCCAGGTACAGGTTCTCGGGATGGGGCAGGCCGTGGGTGATGACGGTGGACTCAAGCGCGACCACGGGCAGCGCGAGTTTCAGCGCCCGCGCAACGTCGATGGAGGGGGTGAAAAAGGTCATGGGGTTCGATTCCAAAAAATGATGATTTCCCTGCCGCGCAAGGCTGGGTTGGTACCGTTCAACCTGCGCAAAGGGCGGGGGCTAAGGATTGGGTTGGGGCGGCGCGCCGTTGCCGTTTTTACCGGCAAAGTGAGCGCCCTTCCAGCCGAGCAGTTCGTCCACGTACTCGATGGCGGCATCGATGAACGGCAGCAGCTCGCGTTCTTCGGGCTTGCCCTTCTTGAGGATGATTTCCCGCGTCTCGAAGGCTTGTTCGCGGTAACTGACCAGCAGGCGTTTGACGGCCTCACGGTGGGGCATGGCGGGATCTTTCCGCAGGTTCTCGTGGTGGCGCGCCAGCGGCACCTCCTGGATGATCTGGATGGTCTTCTGCTGGGCGGCTTCGGCGGCGACGCCGTTGATGGCGCTCTCGCTGCCGCGCGCGGCGTTTTCGATGCTCAACTTCCAGGCGTCCAGGTGGTGATTCAACACGGCATCCACCGAGGTTTTCCAGGTGCCCACGCCGAGCCAATCGAGCTGCACGCCGCGCGCATTGGCCTGCTTTGCAAAGCTGTCGTGGAAACGCGCCGAGAGATCGGGGCGCGGCACGAAGGCGGGCGCTTCGGTTGGCGTGTTGACCTCGGGGCCTGGTTCACCGGGCGGGATAACCTTTTGGGTCTGGTCCAGGATGGATTGGGCCTGCCGCTGCGCCGCCTGGATTTCCAGGTTTCCGTAGCTGGACAGGTACTCGGTCAGTTTGCGTTCGCCCATGAAGCGGCCCAGTTCGCCGCGGATGGCCCCGACCATGGGCGGGCCGATGGGCGGCTGGATGTCCTCGAAGGCGCCCTTGAGTTTGGATTCCTTGCGCACGGTCATGCTTTGGCCGTAGACCAGGTCCTGCACCACATCGTCGCCCTTGAAGGGATTGGGTTCCTTCAAACTGCGCGGCTTGTCCCCGCGCCAGATGCCGAAGCGCATGGACAGGTCGGTGGCGCTGATGGGAATGCCGTCCAGGCTGCGGCTCTTGATCTCGCGATTGTCCTGGTCGCGCAGGTCGGTGTGCTGGTCGCGCAGGTCGATGGCCGCGCGGAAGCGCTCGAAGCCGTCGATCAGCACGGCCCCGTCCACGGTGGGGCCGATCACGTGCGGGCGTCCGTCGGGCTTCTCGAACAGAACGACCGAGTTGCGGTCTACTTCCACGTGGCCCGGGCCGCCGATGGCGTAGATGCGCGACTCCTCTTTTTTGACGAACTCACCCTCGCGGATCTGGGCGGTTTCACTTCCGCCGTGCAGGGCCACTTCGGTGATGAACTCGCGCGCAATCCCGACCGGCTTCTCGAAAATATCCGCCAGGTACAGCGAGGCCAGGTGGATGGCGGCGAAGTAGGGGAAGAGCAGCAGCGGCACATAGCGCAGCATGTTCGGCCAGGACCCGAAAGCGAAGGTGAGCAGGTCGACGGTGGGGGTGACGATGTCGGCCTGGCGGGGGTTGAACAACGCGACGAAGATGGCGCGCAGGCGGGTGCTCCACTCGTCGGGCTGGGGGTGCAGGGCCACGACGATCAGGGCCACCATCAGGACGAAGAGCAGCGCCAGGGTGCTGCGGCGTCGGCGCGCGCCTTCCAGGGTCAGGTCGAAGGTGCGGTTGATGATGCAGTCGCGCAGACGGCGCAGGTTGCGGCCCAGGGTCTCGGCCTCGTGGTCCAACGGGGTGCGCGGCTTGGGGGACGTGTTCATGTCTGGTTGCTCTCCAGCCATTGCAGGATGTCCTCCAGTTCCTGGAGTTCGTTGGCGGCGCGGCGGTGCATGCGGTCACTGCGGACGAGCAACATGCGCGAACGGCCAAGCAGGGATTTGACGGTCTCCTTCAGGCTCCTGGACTCGCGCTTCGACTCGAGCAGGCTGTAGGCCATGTCGGCGGTGTAGTCCAGCATGGCTTTTTCCTGCCCGCCCAGGGAGGCATAACTGCGGGCCAGTTCGATGCGGTCGCGCTCCTTGCGGGCGTTGTCCAGCCAGCTGGCGGTCCATCGGCTGACGAGCTGCTCCTCCACCTTGGGCGGAAAGCGCAGGCTGTTCACGTTGACCGAAGTGATGCGGATGCCGCGTTCCTTCAGCAACCTGTATTCCCGGCTTTCCCGCCAGCCGGCCTGGGGGGCGCCGTTCTGGTCGAGCACGGGCGACCTGGGATTGGTCATGCGTTCCTTGAGCATGAAGTTGATGACTTGCAGGGCGGTCTTTCGGCTGGTATCGGGCGGGCTTCCGCCCCCGCCGGGCCTGCCTTTCGTTTCCGCAGCGGCCGGGTCGGTCTTCTTCTGTCCACCGGCTTCGCACCAGTGGATCAATTTTTCAAGCCCGCGGTTCAACTCGTGCAGCATGTCCGTGAGGGCGTGGGCCAGGGCGCCCTGCGCCTTGTCGGTCATGGGACGCTGGAGCGCCTCGGTATCCTCGGCGGGTGGGAGCGGGTTTTCCTGCGGGATGGCCGCAGGCATGACGCAATTGGTCTCGAATAACTGCATGAGTTTGAATTTGCTCATGAACTCGCGCCACAAGTCGGCGGCCACGTAGGCGGGCAGTTCGTTCCATTCCACGTTGTAATCGAGGGTGTCGGGCCTGGCGTTGGGGTTGACCGCCCGGCCGATGATGGCCCTGGTGACGGCCTCTTCGCTGTACCCGAAATGCGAACCCGGCCGGTCGCCCTTGACGGGGTCGGCGTCGATCTTGAACGAGACCGAGATGTTCGGCACCACTTCGATGCCGTCGCGGGTCAAGGCGCTGGTCATCATGCGGCGCTTTTGGGTTTCCTTGAATTCGTCTTCGCTGGCGCCTTCCCCCTTGGCCTTGAAGGGATCATCCTTTTCGTTTGGGCCGATGGTTTGCGATTGGGGATGCAGGCTGACGGTGGCGGCGATCTGTTCCCCCCCGTCGGTGAAGTGGACGCCCGGCCCAAAGGTGTGCTTGAACGAGACGTTCACATGCGTGACGACCGCGCTGGCCGAATCCAGCCAGAGCACGCCCGCTCCCTTGCGCTGGCTTTCGTCGGGTCGGTCGACGGCCTGCCCGTTCTTGACGAAGATGGCGGGTCCGTGCGCGCCGCTCAGGTGGCCCACCAGACGGTCGAAAATCTTCTGGCGTTCCTCGAAGGTCTGCACCGGCAGGACAAATTGCGCAAAAAAGGCCAGCCAGAACACCAGCAGGAGAATCAACAAAACAATATCGCCCAGGATGATCAGCGGGTCGAAGACTTCCCCTTCTATTCGGGCATTCTGCCATTGTTCGAAGATGGCGGCCCCGTACAGTGCGAGCATGAGAACGGCGCGCGAGACGATGTAAAACCAGGGCTTTTGGTGGAAACGGGTTTCTTCCATGAGGCAGGATGAGATTTTATAACATCTTTGTGAAAACTGAAAGTGTTTGCCCGGCCCGAAGCGGGATTTTCTTGAGATTGGGCAATTCCAGCAGGGCAACGCGCCCAAAATAAAAAAAAGGCCGGCAGTTTCAACTGCCGGCCTTGGGGTTGCGTGGGTTACACGGCGGGCGCCGTCTCGACCGCGTGTTCGAGCGCGATCTCGCCGTCCTCGTTGACGTTGACCAGGATGGCTGCGCCGTCGCCGAACTCGCCGGCCAGCAGGCGGTCGGAGAGCGGATCCTCGACGCGTTGTTGGATTACGCGGCGCAGCGGGCGGGCGCCGAATTCGGCATCGAAGCCCAGGTCGGCCAGCAGGGACAGGGCCTCGGGCGCGGCGGTCAGTTGCAGGTTGTGTTCCACCAGGCGGCTGGCCACCTTGGCCAGTTCCAGCGAGACGATCTGCTGGATGTCTTCCTTGTTCAGCGAGCGGAAGATGATCGTGGCGTCCAGGCGGTTGAGGAACTCGGGGCGGAAGGCGCGCTTGAGCGAGTCGTTCAGGCGCTTGCGCATCTCGTCGTAGCTGACCTTCTCCTCGGCGGCCTCGTCGCGCTTGAGTTGGAAGCCCAGGCCGGTTTGTTTCTTGATCAGGTCCGCGCCGATGTTGGAGGTCATCACGATGACGGCATTCTGGAAGTTGACCTTGCGGCCCTTGGCATCCGAGAGGTGGCCCTCTTCCATGATTTGGAGCAGCATGTTATGCACCTCGGGATGCGCCTTCTCGACCTCGTCGAACACGATGATGGAGTACGGGCGGCGGCGCAGGGCCTCGGTGAGCTGGCCTGCATCCTCGTAGCCCACGTAGCCGGGAGGCGCGCCCACCAGGCGGCTGGCGGTATGGCGCTCCATGAACTCGGACATGTCGAGCTGGATGGCGGCTTCCTCGCTGCCGAACATGAACTTGGCCAGGGCCTTGGTCAGTTCGGTCTTGCCCACGCCGGTCGGGCCGAGGAACATGAACGAACCGATCGGGCGGCGCGGGTCCTTCAGCCCGGCGCGGGCGCGGCGCACCGCGCGCGAGATGGCGATGATGGCATCCTCCTGCCCGATGATGGCCTTGCGCAGTTCATCCTCCATCTTGAGCAGGCGTTGGGACTCTTCCTCCGCCAGCTGCATCAGGGGCACGCCCGTCCACATCGAGACCACCTCGGCAATGTCCTCCGCCGAAACGACCGGGCTGTTGGCGCGGTCCCAGCCCGAGCGCAGCCGTTCGATCTGCTCGCTCAGTTCCAGTTCGCGCTCCTCCCATTCCTTTACGTCCTCGACGTTGCCTTCCTCCTGGGCCAGAGAGCGGTTCTGGCGCGCATGGCGCAGCTGCCCAAAGAGATCCTTGGCCTGTTTGGCGGCCGGGGATTTGTACATGCGCACCCGCGAGGAGGACTCGTCGATCAGGTCGATGGCCTTGTCGGGCAGGAAGCGCTCGGTGACGTACCGCGACGAGAGGTGGGCGGCTGCTTCGAGGGCCTCGTCCGAGATGACCAGGTGATGGTGTTCCTCATAGGCGCTGCGCACGCCCTTGAGGATCTCGATGGTCTCCTCCTCGGACGGCTCTTCGACCAGCACGGGTTGGAAGCGGCGTTCGAGCGCCGCGTCGGATTCGATGTGCTTGCGGTATTCATCCAGCGTGGTCGCGCCGATAACCTGCAGTTCGCCGCGCGACAGGGCGGGCTTGAGGATGTTGGCCGCGTCGACGGACGAGCCAGCGGCCCCCGCCCCAACCAGCATGTGGACCTCATCGATGAAGAGGATTGCGCCCGACTGCTTCAACTCGTCGATGATGCGTTTGAGGCGTTCCTCGAACTGGCCGCGGTACATGGTGCCCGCCACCAGCGAGCCGACGTCCAGTTGCAGCACGCGCTTGTTCATCAGCGGCGCGGGCACGTCGCCTTCGACGATGCGCTGGGCCAGGCCTTCGACGATGGCGGTCTTGCCCACACCCGGTTCGCCGATCAGCGCGGGATTGTTCTTGGTGCGGCGCGCCAAAATCTGGATGACGCGTTCGATCTCCATCTGGCGGCCAATGACCGGGTCGAGCTTCTTTTCCTCGGCCTTGGAGGTCAGGTCGCTGGCGAGTTGGTCGACCAGCGGGGTTTTGGGGTTGTTGGGCTGGGGGCCGCCGCGGTTTGGCTGTTGGGGGCCGGCCGGGGTCGGCGCGGTGGGGGTGGAGGTTGACTCGTTCAGCACACGACGGGTCTGGCGGCGGATCTGTTCGGCGCTGACGCCCAGGCGGCGCAGCACTTCCAGGGCGCGGCCTTCCACACGCACCAGCCCAAGCAGGATGTGTTCGGTTCCGATGTAATGATGTCCCATGCGGCGCGCTTCATCCACGGCAAATTCGAGCACCTGCTGGGTGTCGACCGCCAACTCGATGCGGTTCGGGTCGAATTGGGCATCGGCCCCGCTCACGCGTTCGATGATCTCGCGCAGGCGGTTGGTGGTCATGCCCAGTTCACGCAGGACGCGGCCTGCCACGCCACCCTCTTCATCCATCAGTCCAAGTAAAAGGTGTTCGGTTCCAATACTGCTTTGACGGGCGCGCTCGGCCTCCTGGTGGGCCAGGCTCAGCACGCGCCTTGCTCGCTGGGTAAATCGTTCCATGCTTGCCATGATCTGTGTCTCCTCGACCCAGTCGAATAGGACGGGTCTGGGTGGATTTTACCAAAAAGGCGGGAGAGTCCGCGTAGGAAAAAGGTTAGAGTTTTGGGATGCGGGGATTGCGGCGCGTTTACCGCCGGAACAAGACGGCAATGAATTGGAAATTCCCCACGGGGTTACGGCACACCTCCCGGGGGTGCGGCGTGGGATGAATAATCCCTGCGGTATAATCGCACCATGACACCCCGACCCCGAGTCCGCGCCTTGAAATTAGCCTCTGAAGTCCGTCAGCGGCTGACACAGGCATTGGGGCAACCTGTCAAAGTGATCCTGTTCGATTCGCAGGCGCGCGGCGATGCGACCCGCGATTCGGATATCGACCTGTTTGTGATCCTGCCCATATTGAACGACCAGACGCGTTTTCTGGTTTCCGACGTGGCCTGGGAAGTGGGTTTCGAGGCGGGGAAGGTGATCTCGGCGATCCCGACCACACAGGAAAAAATGAGTACCTTCTCAAAATTTTGGGGCGTGCTCTGGAGTCCCGAAGTTCTACTTCGGGATAGGCTCTTTGGGATTTGCCGCCGTTCGCTGCGCGACACCGCACCTGCGGTGGGTGCAGGTGAGACGCAGTGATTCTGTACACGGATCACACAGGTTTACCCTGCGGGCACGCTGTCACGGAATTACGCCGAAAAAGCCTTTAACTGTATCTTCTCAAAAATTTGGGGCGTGTTCTGGAGTCCCGAAGTTCTACTTCGGGAAAATGCGCAAGTAGAATTTGCGCGCTCCAAATTACCCCAGGAAATTGAGAAGATACGTTTAATAAGTCAAAAAAATCACCACAGATGAACACAGATAAAAGGGATTGGAGCGGATTCAAGAGATTTGTTCCTGGTTTTTATCCAAAAATCGGTGTTCATCGCTTTTTTAGAGAGGGGAAAGCGCGATTTGTGACCGTGGGTATTATATGAAGACAAACCTGAAATTTCACGCGCAATGGCAGAACGAATCGTGGAATTTGCCGTTCAGTTTGTTAATTCCATCGAGGAAAAACTTCGCGATCAAATGTGATTGCCATGAGAGGGCCTGTGCGTGGATTTTCATTTCCACTCTTCACCGCGGCAGTGAAAAACAAATCCTCGCTCCCGCCTCGGACTTGGAGCCGTTGGCTGCGTCGGCCCAGATGCGCCCGCCGTGGGCTTCGACGATGGCGCGCGCCAGGTACAGTCCCAGGCCTGCGCCCTTGGTGTGCTTGACGGCGGTCGTCGAGCGGTAGAAGCGGTCGAAGATGTGCGGCAGGTCGCGCGCGTCGATGCCCGGGCCTTCGTCGCTGACGCACACGATGACCTGGTCGGGGCGCACGCTGCCGCTGATGCGGATCTCGCCCTTGGGCGCATATTTGAGCGCATTGGACACGAGGTTGGACAGCACCTGTTCGAGGCGGGTTTCATCCGCCAGCAGGATGGGGCACTTCTCGGGGAAATCGGTGACGATGGTGTGTTTTTTGGATTGGGATGCAAAACGTTCACACACGCGCGCGGCCAGGGCCGGCAGCGAGACGTCGGCGCGGTTGATGCTCATGCCGCCCGCCTGCAAGCGGGACGCGTCCAGCAGGTCGTCGATCATCTTCGTGAGGCGGTCGGCCTCCTCTTCGATGACGGCCAGCGAGTCGCTGATGGTGTGCTTGTCCCAGCGGGCATCGTCGCGCCGCAGGGTGGAGGCGTAGCCCTTGATGAGCGCCACGGGTGTGCGCAGCTCATGACTGACGATGGAGATGAAGGTCGACTTGATCTGTTCGGCGGTGCGGAAGTGGGTGATGTCGCGCACGCTGACGATGACGTTGCGGAGTTTGCCCTCAGCCGAGAGCAGCGGGGCATAGGTCACGCCCACGGGCAGGGGTGAAGGCAGTTCCCGTTTCAGGTTGCCTTCCACGTAGAGGGTGGCGTTGGGGGTCAGCGGCCAGCCGTCGGCGATGGCTTCGTTCAGGGGCACGCCCTGCGGCTCCCCGTCCCAGCGGATGACTTCGTCGTGGGGACGGTTGACCAGCTGGTCGTGAGTCTGGCCGTAGATGTGCTCGAAGGCGTCGTTGGCGCGCTCGATGGTCAGGTCGGCGTTGAGGATGATGATGCCGTCGGCGGCGGAGTCGAGCAGGGCGTCCAGGCGCTGTTTCTCGTAGGTCACCTGTCCGTACAGGCGCGCGTTGTACACGGCGATGGCGGCCTGGTCGGCGAAGGATTGCAGCAGGGTGCGGTCGTTATGCGAGAACAAATCGGGATAATTGCGGAAGATGAAGATCACGCCGATGACCTGTCCGTGGGCGGCCAGGGGCAGGCCCGTGCCGTTGAGCAGGCCCATGCTGGCGGTGTAGGTCAGGTCCTTCAACATGCGGTTGAGTTCGAGGATGTCCAGCTCGCGCACCTTTTCCTCTGCCAGCAGCGGCGTCAGGTAGCTGAGGAAGGCGGGCGGAATGCCGTGCGCCGCCGAGACGCGCCAGCCGTCCGTCTCCTTGAGCGCGATCAGCCCCGCCTGTCCGGCCAGCATTTCGATGGAGATGCGCAGCACGCGCGCCAGCAGTTTCTCCAGGTCGAGTTCCTGGGTCAGGGCGCGGGCCAGTTCGAGCATGTAGTCACGTTGGCGGACACGGAAGTCAGGCAGCATGGGATGATTTTATCATCGGGCGCGGGCGGTGAGTGTAAGAGGATGGTATGCGTTTGCGGGGGCTTCAGACTTCGGAAGTCTCACCCACTGAGAAGTCCAGGTTTTGACGCAATGGCCCAAAGTCGCCGGGATTCTTTGGGCTTGCTCCCAATTCTCGCGCTTTTCACACGAACACAAACAACAAGAATTTTTTCACCACAGAGGACACGGAGATCACGGAGAATCTTTTTAAGAGACTGTTTAATAAGTCACAACGTGTCTCCCTGAGGGCGCGTTTCCCAGCGCCCGAAGGGTCTCCAGGCCGGTGTAGAGATGCTTCGCGCCTGAAAAGCGGCGCTCAGCATGACAGGACACGGGGTTTTCAAACAGTCTTTAACCTCTCTGTGTTTTCCGTGGGTAAATTTCTTTCAGCTTGTACGGGTTGGGGAATTGACGGGTGGAAAGCGCAATTTTCACCCGTGGGTATTATATAATCTGCCCCGTATGAAAATCAACCTTCGGTCTTATCGCATTGGGCTGGCAGGACTGGCCCTGCTTGCTTTCCTCTTCGCCCTCGTCACCACCTGGAGGTTTGGCGCGGGGGTTTCGTCCGACGCCGTGCGCGCTCTGGGCACCGCCGAAAGCCTGCTGGCGGGCCGCGGCTTCGTGGATAACATCGGCGCGCCCTACGTGCATTGGCCGCCGCTCTATCCGCTGCTGCTGGCGGCGCTGAGCCTGCTCACACGGCTGGACGTCTTCCAGGTGGGCTGGACCCTGAACCTGATCCTGTTTCCACTGAACGTTTGGCTGTGGGGGATTCTGTTCGAGCGCATCTTCCCCGACAAGTTGACCCATGCCCTGTTCGCCAGCGCCGTGGGAGTGCTCTCCACCTCCATGCTGCGGGTGTACGCCAACGTGGCCTCCGACCCGTTGTTCGTGACGCTGATGATCCTGGTCTTTCTGCTCGCGGCGGATTATTGGGAGACTCCCTCGCCGCGTTCCCTGTGGTGGATGTTCGGGCTGGCGGGACTGGCCACGCTGCAGCGCTACCTGGGGGTGGTGCTCTTCGGCGTGGGCGGACTGGTCGTGCTGGCCCGCCTGGGCTGGCGCGGACTCCCGAAGCTGGTCCTGCCCGTCGGCCTGGCCTTCCTCCCGACCGCCGCCTGGCTGATCCTGCACAACTACCTGGGATATGACACGCTCTTCGGTCCGCGCGTCTACGGGCAGATGTGGCCGGGCGAGAATATCAGCCTGTCGCTGACCAAGATCCTGCACTGGTTCCTGCCCTACCTGCCGGGTCTCAAGCCGCTGATGCTCCAGCCGTGGACGCTGCTCCTGCCGCTGGCCGCCGTCGTCGCGCTGCTCAACCTCAAACGGCAGGAGGGCTGGTCCGCCTGGGGCAGGGCATTGACGGAACGTTACGTCTGGCCCGGGCTGGTCTTTGCCGCCGTGTATTACCTCCTGCTGGCCTACACCGTCAACACCATCGACCACCGCGACCTGACCTCGGACCGCTACTACATCATCCTCCTGCCGCTGCTCATGGTTTTCCTGCTCCTGACCTATGAACACCTGGTCGCGCCGCACCTGTCCTGGCAATGGATGCGCGTAGGCATCCTGATCGCGGCGCTGGCCTGGTTCGTCTATCCCATCCACGATATGCAGGAATACTTGCGCCTGGCGCTGGTCAACGGCGAGCCGAGCAATTACAATATCTACAACTCCACCCACTTCATGGACATGGCCGTCACGCGCAAGGGACGCCAACTGACCGCCGCCGACCCGGGCGCCACGTTCTACACCAACTACGTCAACCTGTTGTGGTTCCAGTACCGGCGTCCGATCCACCCGCTGCCCGCCGTGAACAACGACCTGCCTCAGGAGCAGCGCCTCGCCATTTTACGCGAGACCTACCCGGGCTGGCCTGGCGATGAGACGGGCTATATCCTCTGGTACACGCCCAATGAATACAAGTACCTGGCTCCCATCGAGGATTTGAAGGAACTGGCTCATCTGGAGTTGATCTATGAGGATGACGATGGGCAGATATACAGGGTTGGCCCGAGGTAATCTATCCATTCAACGTTGCCTTTGGAGGAAATAATGAGACATAAGAGAATATGGTTGTCTGTGCTTATTGTGTTTATCGTTAGCGCGGGTGCCCTGTATGGGCTTTCCATGCATCAATTACGACCCAAACCTCGCCTGCCTCACTTGCCAGTGTCCCCCTCTGAACTTGAAAACTTTTTTGGCGATTCTTCCTGCTCTTGGCCCTGCTGGCAGGGAATCACGCCTGGTGTCACCACCAGTGATGATGCGCTCCAATTACTACAGACATCGCCCCTGGTATCGCAACCCACAGTGCGGTCAGAGAGTTCAAAAACAGGATTTGGCATTACTTATTGGGACTGGAAAATTGGGGACGAGCAGCCAATGTTAACGGATAACATGGTGTGGCGGAATGGAATTGTCCACACAATTTCGTTGACTGCTTTTCCAACGTTCTCACTTGGAGGGGCAATCGACAGATTTGGCCCTCCAGATAAAATCGATGTCATCGATTGTACGGAGGTGCCAGAAGGAAAATATCGATATTTGTGTGGAACGCTGTATTACACGAAGAGTGGATTTGAGATACATATTGACTGGCAAGTGACTTGGAATGATATGGGTATACAGATTACACCATCCGATCCTATAAGTTTTGTTTTTCTTTTCAAACCCACAACAATTGAAGAGTGGGTAGCCAGTTATGGTGGCGATCCACAAACCCTTAACTTGCGGGATTGGAATGGTTATGGGAATTTGTATGATTTATATTTCAGATAGGCATATCAATACAGTACAGTAAGACGAATGTCAATCTTCACCCCAACTGCGCCATGGATATTCACCCAAACTGCGCCACCCGACCCTGCCCACGCGCAACACCCCCACAGTGTAACGGAGGGGGCAGGCCTTCGGCGTGAGCGCTCAGGCGAACGCTCAGGGCAACGCCTTTACGGGACAGGTTTCCTCATTGCATACAGGGAGAACTATTTGCCATGGCTGTAGCGTCAGAGTTGTATGCAGGTTTTTGGCGGAAAGGGTTTGTTGTGTCCCAGATTTATCTTCCGCGACTTGATAATCCATGGCGGGCAAATTAGAATACCTGGGAGAGAATGAGGAGATGGGCTAAACATGAATAACAAAAAAATGACGGGCAAATCCACATTTGCATCGATACCAAAAATAATTCTGCTTGCAGTATCGATACTTGCGCTAGCTTATGTCGCTCAAGCCGTGCGCATACGAATCATGGCTTCCGCAGATATTTGTGAAAGCGAAAAAAGAATTGCCGAGCGATTATATTTAAATAATGGTGTAAATTATGTATCGCCATCTACTTTGCTTATAAATAAAGGCGATCTGCCGTCGCGATTATCTTTTGTTTCTGATACCGATATATCCAAACCAGATACAGGCACGGACATTTCTTCGTTGGACAACAGCAAAGCCAGGTATGTATTTCCGGTGGAAGGTGAAAAAAGTGTAATTGAACAAGATATATACTGGCTTGGGTTGGATACATATTCGTACTGTAGATACAAAGAACTGACGCATTGGGAAATAAGATATAAGCCAAGCAACTTAAAATGGAATTCAGACCGACCAATGGGCTTGGATGTAATAGATTCGGTCAACTGCTTCGGAAAAAGTATTGATCGGGAAGCCAGTTCTTGCGTATGGGTAGGAAAATATGGGAGCTATGTGGTAAGTTTTTTTGCCCCAATCGGGCAGGATGCTCTTTCATTCGAGGAGTTTAATGCAATCATTGTGAAAATTGATCAAAAAATGCGAGAAGGTATCCAGGGATACTGATGCTGAGAAAAACAATCTGTGCCTGGAATGTTCACCAAAGACGCGCCACCGATATTCGACCACACTGCGCCACCCGACCCTGCTCACGCGCAACGCCTTTACGCCAGACTTCCGAAGTCTCGAAGACTTCGGAAGTCTCAATATATCCCGCGCGGGGTGGGAGTAGTACCAAAGTGCCATCCGCCATCCCTTGACCAGGGCCGAAACGCGGTGATACATTTCACAATACCTGCGGGGAAAAGCAAACAAAACCCCCGAAGTGGAAAATGCGTTTTGTCGAAAAAAGGATATACGTGCAGGTTCCCGGCTCTGCCATCAACACCACCTATCCATTGACCATCGGCGCGCACGTCGGCGGGAGCTACGGCTTCAACGGCCTGGTCGATGAAGTGGCCCTGTACAAGCGCTATCTGAACGGTGACGAACGCACCTGGCTGTTCAACGCGGGCAACAGCCGCTCCTATGCCGAGGTGATGGGCAATACCCTGGCCTACGGCGACACCAACCACGATCATGCTGTGACCGCCCATGCGGGCAACACCTACCAGTATGACGCCAACGGTAACCAGATCACCCGCATCATCGGCGCGGACACGTACAACCTGAAGTACGACGCC
>JBMOMS010000252.1:0-4700 GCA_049324895.1 Chloroflexota bacterium | reverse complement strand
AGAGTGGAGAGTAGAGAGCAGGATGGATGATGAAGCGCGAGTAACCATTACGCTGAATGTCCACGCCGAAGTCGGACATGATGGCCAGGGTCATATCCACGTAGGGCTTGGAGTTGAGGTCGGTGCTGAGTTCGATCTCAATGGGTGCTTGTGCGTACGGTGCGACCATCAGCAATGCAGATAAGAATTGTGAGGAGATATTGCCAGCTATTTGAGTCTTCCCGCCTGGCAGGCCATGCGCAATAATTTTTAGCGGGACGGTGGACGGTTGACCGTGGACGGTGGCACCGAGTTGCGAGAGCGATTGAACCAGGTCGCCGATGGGGCGTTCGCGCATGCGGGCGTCGCCGTCGAGCAGGTATTCGCCATCGCCCAGCGTCAGGAAGGCCGAGAGAAAGCGCGCCGCCGTGCCCGCGTTGCCGATGAACAAATCCGCGCTGCGGGCGGGGATTCTGCCGCCCAGGCCTGTGACCGTCATCTCGTGATTGACTTCGTCGAGGACAACATCAAAGCCCAGGGTTTGCAGGGCTTTGGCGAAGTGGCGCGAGTCGTCGCTGAAGAGCGCGTTTGTCAGGCGCGTGGTGCCATTCGACAGGGCGGCAATCAGCAGGGCGCGGTTGGTCAGCGACTTGGAGCCAGGCACGCGGACGGTGGCGTTGAGGGGATGAGGAATAGGGTGAATGAGCATTGGGTAATTGGTAAATGGTAATTGTCAGGGCGTGAAGAGGCGGTGTTGGCTTTGGGCCTGATTCAGAGTGGCTTCGAGATTGGCAAAGTCACTGGCGGCGAGTTGCATTTCGAGCGTGTCGAGTTGCGCTTGCAGGCGGTGGATGGCGGCCAGGATGTTCTCGCGGTTGGTCTGCATGACGCCCATCATCATACTCGATGGAGTGCCCGCCAGTCGGCTGGTGGAGCGGAAGCCTGGGCCGACCAGCGGAGCACATTCCTCGGGGGTGGCCAGCGCCAGCGCGGACGAGAGCAGGAACGGCAGATGACTGGTGGCGGCCAGGATGCGGTCGTGCTCGGCGGCATCCAGTGTGACGGCCTTCGCGCCGATGGTGGCGATGACCTGCTGCGCGACGCTCAATGCGCGCGGTGTGGTGCGCGCCAATGGCGTGAGGATGAACGGCGCGCCGTAGTAGAGCGTGCGCTCGGCGTTGGCCAGGGTCAGCTTTTCCTTGCCGCAGATGGGATGCCCGCCCAGCGGGTCGAAGCGCTCGGGCAGACTGTCCATTTGCTCGACAATGGCGCGCTTGGTCGAACCCAGGTCGAGCACGATGCATGGACTGGATGTGTACTCGGGCAGCTTCTCCAACAGGGATAGGATGACAGGCACAGGCGCGGCCAAAATAACGAGGTCGGCTTGCGGAAGCAGTTTGGCGGGGTCGCTCTCAGCCTGGTCGACGATGTTTTGACGGAGGGCCAGCGACAGGGCGGCAGGGTCGGGGTCGATTCCCAGCAGCGCGGCGCATCCTCCTTTCAACGCCAGCGCCAGCGAGCCGCCCATCAGGCCCAATCCAACGATGGCGACTTTCGCATCCCTGAGGCGAAAGCCATCCTCGCTCATGCCGCCTCGCGCGGCGACGCGACCGCCAGCCGACGGTCGACCGCCTCGGCCACGGCCTTGACCTGTTTGACCAGCCTGGCGAAGGTCTCAGGCGTGAGCGATTGCTTGCCGTCCGAGAGGGCGTGCGCAGGATCCTGGTGGACTTCGATGATCAGGCCGTCCGCGCCCGCGGCGATGGCGCCCTTCGCGACGGACGAGACGAAGGCGGCGTGGCCCGTCGAGTGGCTGGGGTCGAGGATGACGGGCAAATGCGTGAGCGACTTGAGCACGGGGATGGCGTTGATGTCGGTGGTGTTGCGCGTGGCGGTCTCGAAGGTGCGGATGCCGCGCTCGCACAGCATGACCTTTTTGTTGCCGCCCGAGAGGATGTATTCCGCGGACATGAGCAGTTCCTCGATGGTGGCCGAAAGTCCGCGCTTGAGCAGCACAGGCGTGCGCGTCTCGCCGATGGCGCGCAGCAGATTGAAGTTCTGCATGTTGCGCGCGCCGACCTGCATCACGTCCACGTACTGGGTCATGACCTCGATCTGCGAGATGGCCATGATCTCGGCCACCACGGGCAGGCCCGTCCGCTCGCGGGCTTCGGCCAGATATTCGAGGCCTTCCTCGCCCAGGCCCTGAAATGCGTACGGCGACGAGCGCGGCTTGAAGGCTCCGCCGCGCAGGGCGTTCGCGCCCGCCTCTTTGACGGCCTGTGCGATTTCGAGGATCTGCGAGCGGCCCTCGACCGAGCACGGCCCCGCGATGACGGCGATCTCCTCGCCCCCCACGCTGAACCCGTCGATCGGGAAGACCGAGTCCTCGGGGTGGAACTGGCGCGAGGCCAGCTTGTAGGGCTGCGAGATGCGCTGCACGAGCATCACGCCTGGCAGAGTCTCGAAGGCGCTGGTGGGGATGCTGTGGCTTTCGCCCACCGCGCCGATGACGGTCTGCTCCGCGCCTTCGATGACGTGCGCCGAGAGATGGTTGGCCTCGATATGGGTAATGACGTGCGCGACCTGTCCCTTCGTCGCGCCTGGGTGCATGATGATCATCATAGTGAAAGAGTCCTTTGTTTATTTCGCGCTGAGCGGAGCGCAGCGAAGTCGAAGCGCTCTCGTTATTGATGGAATTCTTGTAACCTCGTCCTTCGACTGCGCCGCAAAGAGCGCGGCTCCGCTCAGGACGTAGACAACCTACCACTGTCCACTGATTACTGATTACTGCTCCTACGCCCAACCCTGCGGCGAGTACGAGCCGTGCGCCGAGGCCAGCTTGCGATCCATGATCTGGGCGATCTGTCCGATCTGCTTGACCATCGCCGCGAACTTCTCGGGCTTGAGGGATTGGCGTCCATCGGAGACGGCATGGGCGGGATCGGGGTGGACTTCCACGATGATGCCGTCTGCGCCCGCGGCGACGGCGGCGCGGGCCACGGCGGCGACGTAGTCGTAATGTCCCGTCGAGTGGCTGGGATCGAGGATGACAGGCAGGTGGGTGAGTCCCTTGAGGACGGGGATGGCGTTGATGTCTGTTGTGTTGCGGGTGGCGGTCTCGAAGGTGCGGATGCCGCGCTCGCACAGCATGACCTGTTTGTTTCCCCCCGCCAGAATATATTCGGCAGACATGAGCAGTTCTTCGATGGTGGCGGATAGTCCGCGCTTGAGCAGGACGGGCGTGCGCGTCTCGCCGACCGCGCGCAGCAGGTTGAAGTTTTGCATGTTGCGCGCGCCGACCTGCAGCACGTCCACGTATTTGACCATCAGGTCGACCTGCACCTGCGACATGATCTCGACCACGATGGGCAGGCCCGTGGCCTCGCGCGCTTCGGCCAGCAATTCCAGTCCCTCCTCACCCAGGCCCTGGAAGGCGTACGGCGAGGTGCGCGGCTTGAAGACACCGCCGCGCAGGGCGCTGGCGCCCGCTTCCTTGACGGCCTGCGCCGTTTCGAGGATCTGCGAGCGGCTCTCGACCGAGCACGGCCCCGCGATGACGGCGATCTCGTCCCCGCCGACGGTGAATCCGTCTATGGAAAATATTGAATTCTCGGGATGAAATTGACGGGAGGCCAGCTTGTAGGGCTGCGTGATGCGCTGGACAACCTCGACCCCGTCCATGACCTCGAACTGGTCGGTGGGGATGCTGTGAGTCTCGCCGATGGCGCCGATGATGGTGGCTTCGACGCCCTGCGAGAGATGGACGGCCAGTCCCAGCGACTTGATCTTGTCAACCACCCGCTCGACTTCCTGCGGGGTCGAGCTGGCCTTCATAATGATCATCATGGTGATTTCTCCTTTGGTGCGATGGTTATGCGCGGGCGGCCAGGTCGGGCCGCAATTTGACGGCGTCGCGCAGATAGACGTGATGGATGTCCGCCTGCGGCAGCTCCGTGTTCCAGTGGATCAGGACGCGGATGCACAGCGGCAGACTATTGGGCACGGGGATCTCGCGGGCGCACATCATCGGGACGAGGTCCCAGCCAATTTGACGGGCGGCCAGCGCGGGGTAGGCCGAGACGATATCCTCGGTGACGGTGAAGACCGCCGAGGCGATGTCCTCCGTCCGCAAATCGGGATTGGCCTCCAGAATGGCTCTCATTAATTCCTGGGTGGCCGAAAGTACCTCTTCCTTGTCGTCTGCGCTGACAGTGATCGCGCCGCGGATGCCGCGAGTGGTCATGGTGCCTCCTGTGTGCCCTCACCCCTGGCCCCTCTCCCAGAGTGGGAGAGGGGAGGGAAATGAAAAGAGCGAGCCGATTGGCTCGCTCTTGTTTCCTGGGTATGTGTGTTCTGCCTACCGCTTAAGCGCCACCAACGGCAACCGTGTTGTGGAGGCCGTAAAAGTAGTACGCAAAATAAAAGCGGTTGGACAGTTTCATGTTGGGTGCTATTCTACGCAGTAGGGGGGAATGTGTCAAGCACGAAATGCGTTTTGTTAGCCCAAGATAGAAATGTCCCTTTTCGCCAAGATTAAAATGTCCCCTCTTGGAGGATGCGCGACCGAAAAAAACACGCCTGAATGATCAGGCGTGTTTCTGTGGCGGGGAGGGCGGGATTCGAATATCATCCCCTCAATGGGGACGCGCGACCGAAAACAAAAACACGCCCTTGCGGACGTGTTTTTGCGGTGGCGGGGAGGGCGGGATTCGAATATC
>JBMOMS010000251.1:0-35968 GCA_049324895.1 Chloroflexota bacterium | reverse complement strand
ATTATCATATTTTATGCTAGGCTACAATCTGGGGATTGACGGCTCTGTGCGTTTCAGGTATGGATTGGCGTTTTTGTCTCCCGGTTGACATCTATTCCAGCAGGCTGGGCATAAAACAACACTCCCTGTGTGGGATGGGGAAATTTAATACCCAGGTGCGTATAAAAGAAAAGAACCTCCCCCCTCGGAACAAGGGGGGAGGCGCCAGGAACAGGATGGACAACGGTTATTGGTCCGCGCCGGGAGAGGTGGTCGTGGGTATTTCCACATCTGGCCTCAAGCCCGATTCGGGTCCCAAAGTTGGCGGATTGGCGCTGGGCGATACGATCAGGGTAACGCCATACATGCGCACAAAATCTGACGCGCTTGGGAAGGTGACATAGACGGCTACCGAAGCCCATTCGCCGCCCCACAGGGACATGGGGGTGGCAAAATTTAACGTAACGCAGCTCTCGGTGGTGTATGAATTTGTATTCGTGACGTTTTGGTACTCATCGCCAAATGAACTGAAATGAACCAAAACAATCTGGTTGATTGTGGCGCCGTGCGTTGCGTCGAAACACACCTTGGCGCCTTCCAGGTACATCTTCGCGTTGAGCATGCTGCTGGGAATGGACGGTGTCATTTGGAAGAAATAGCTGCCTGCCCCCGGGCTTCTCAGGTGGGCCGTATTGGTGTAATGCGTGACGTAATGAGAGCCTGTTCCGTTGGGAACCCAGTTCGACGGCCCGGCGTTGATGTAGGTGTCGCCGGTGGTGCGCAGGGCCTGCATGAAGACGGCCATTTCAGCGCGGGTGACGTTGCTGTTGGGGTGGTAGCCTCCATCCGCGTAGCCGCCGGTGATGTGATTGTCGTTCATCCAGCAGATGAAGGTCTCAGCCCAGTGACCGTTGGTGTCGTTGAAGCAGCCAGTGGTGGCGCTGGCCTGCCCCACGGCGAAGGCTGAGAGGATCAGCACCAGGGCCAGGACGGGTACAAGGACATAGTACTTGCGGTTCATGGAATTCTCCTTTTGGGATTTGGCCTGTTCCGCGAACAGGTCTCTATACAATAGTGTAGGCCGGCCGTGTGAAAAAACAACTCCCTCTTTTGGGGGGCATTACATTTCCACACTTGCCGCCGTGAAATGAGACCAGGATGCAGCCATTTTGTGGGCGCAGTCCAACCTTTGCAAGGCGGGCTGACTCAATGCGCCTGCCCTTCATTCAATGAAATACGCCTCCCTGTGCGGGACAGGGAGGCGTATGCAGGAACATGGAGTGGTCAGCGCTGTGGCGGCGCGCCAGTCTCGGGGTTGATGGGTTCCATATCGCTGGGGGCGAGCGGCTCGGGCATGGTGAGGTGGTCGTAGCGATGGGCGCTCGGCTCGAGTATCACCGTGGTGGAGCTGATACCTAGAGTGTCACTGGGATTGTTGAGATGGTAAAACACCAGGATCGCCAGGTGGTTGTCGCCATAGAAACTCATGGGAATTGAGAAGTAGTAGGCGCGGCACATGTCGTCGGTGCGATCGGTGGTGTCCGAAACCGTGTTGATGGTTGTATAGCTGCCGTCATCCCAAGTCTTGTAGTGGTTGAGCGTGACGGTGTCGATATAACCACCCCCTGTGGCGTCGTAACAAATTTGGACGCCCTTGATATACATGACGGTGTTGTATAGGCTGCTGGGCAACACCGGGGTGGCTTGGAACATCTTGGTGCCACTTGTCGCGGCGCTGAAGTTGCCCCAGACGCTGTAATACTCGATGTAACCATCGTAGAAGGCATTGGGTTGCCATTCGTTGGGGCCGAAGGTGAAGTACACATCGCCAGTGGAAGGTGGAACGTCTGCCTGGGCCTTCATAAAGACGGCCATTTCGGCGCGGGTGACGTTGCTGTTGGGGTGGTAGCCTCCATCCGGGTAGCCGCCGGTGATGCCGTTGTCGTTCATCCAGCAGATGAAGGTCTCGGCCCAGTGACCGTTGGTGTCGTTGAAGCAGCCGGTGGTGGCGCTGGCCCGCCCCACGGCGAAGGCTGAAAGGATCAGCACCAGGGCCAGGACGGGTACAAGGACATAGTACTTGCGGTTCATGGGATTCTCCTTTTTGGGGTTTGGCCTGTTCCACGAACAGTTAATGAGATTCTAATCTTAACTGGCGAAAAAGTAAGTCCCCCTTTGGAGTGAATCATGTGCCTGCAGTCGCCCTGCCGGCCGCTAATTTCGCCCCGCGCTGGGTATAATGCACGGGTATGAAGACCCAGATATTCACCCTCGAAGCCCACGACGACCTTATCTCCATTCGCGACCGGCTGGCCTGGGCCAAGACCCCGCGCATTCTGCTGGTATGGCCCAAAGGGGAGCGCATCGCCCTGCGCCCGCTGGACCTGAAGGTGCTTCAGCGCCAGGCGGAGGCGCTCGGCGCGCAGTTGGGCCTGGTCACCCGCAGCGCTTCGGTGCGGCGCGAGGCCGAAGCGCTGGGGATGCCCGTCTTCGAGTCGACGGCGGCGGCCCAGCGCCAGGCCTGGCCCGTTCGCGGCCCCCGCGCCCGCCGCCTGCCTCCGCCGCCGCGCCGCGACTTGCGCCGCCTGCGGTCCGAGGCGCTGCCCGCCGAAGCGCCCTGGCGTTCGCGCCTGTCTGTGCGCGTGATTGCCTTCGGGTTGGGAATTCTGGCTGCCCTGGCTGTGGCGGGATTATTCGTTCCGCGCGCCCGGGTGACCCTGCATCCCGAAGAACGCACCCAGCGGCTGGTCTTTCCCGTCCTGGCCAACCCGTCCATCCAATCCGTATTCGTGAGCGGCAGCGTGCCTGCCCGCATCGAAAGCGTGGCCGTGGAAGGCGGCCAGTCCATGCCCGTGACCAGCCGCATCCCTGTGCCGCTGACCGGCGCGCGCGGGGTGGCTCGTTTTCAAAACCTGACCCAGGCCGAAGTGGAAATTCCCGCCGGGACGGTGGTGTCCACGCTCGGCGACCCGCCCGTGCGCTTTGCCACCCTGAATGGCACCCGTCTCACAGCGGGACTTGACCAGATCGTGGAGGTCCCCATCGAGGCCGTGCAGGCGGGGGCGGGCGGCAACGTCGAGGCGGGAATGATCCAGGCCATCGAGGGGCCGCTGGGTTTGATGGCGACCGTCGGCAACCCCGAGGCAACCGGCGGCGGCAGCGACACCACGGCTCTCGGCCCCACCGCCGACGACCGCTTCCTGCTGCGCGAACGCCTGGCGCGTGAACTGGCCCAACAGGCCGCCGCCGCCCTGCGCAGCCGGCTCTCCGACGACGACCTGCTGCTGGAGGATACGCTCAAGGTCTCGCAGACGCTCGAAGAAAGCTATAACCCGCCGGCCGGCAGGCAGGGCGCCACCCTGGCCTTGACCCTGCGGCTGGAGTTCACCGTCCAGGTTGTCTCCAGGCAGGACCTGGAGGAACTGGCCGCAGCCAGTCTCGATGCAACCGCCCCCCAGGGCTTCTATCCCGTTGCCGATACGCTCTCCTTTCGAGCCTTGACCCATCCCTTCACGTATGCCGATGGGGATACGCGCTGGCAGATGCAGGCCGAACGCCGCCTGCTGCGCGTGATGGCCACGGATCAACTTTTGCGCCTGGTGCTGGGACGCAGGCCCGAACAGGCCCGCGACCTGGCTGCCGGCTTCGATGAATTCGACGGCCCGCCGCAGGTGGAGTTGACACCCGCCTGGTGGCCGTGGATGCCGCTCATCCCGTTTCGCGTGGAGGTGATTGTTCAATGAGAATTCTGGCCGTCGACCACGGCGAAAAACGCATCGGCCTGGCGCTCAGCGACCCGGATGCCATCATCGCCTCGCCCTTGAAGGTCATCGAACACGTCTCGCGCCTGGTGGACGCCGCCCAGGTGGCCGAACTGGCCGCGCAGCACGGGGCCGGCCGCATCGTCGTCGGGCAGTCCTTCGATGAGGAGGGGCGGCCCAATTTGGCCGGGCGGCGCGCGGCGCGCTTTGCCGAGGCCCTGCAATCGCAAACCGACATTCCCGTTGCCTTGTGGGATGAAGCTTTCAGCACCCGGGACGCGCGCGCGACCCGCATCGAGATGGGCGTCAGCCGTAAAAAACGCGGCGGCCACCTCGACGAACTGGCCGCGGTCCTGATCCTGCGCTCCTACCTTGAATCCCAACGAGCCTGACCCATGCAAAAATCCACCTCCTCCCTGTTTCACCGCACGCGCCTGCCGTTGACGGCGGCTTTCTTTGGATTGCTTTGCCTGCTGCTGCTGGCCTTTGTGGCCCTGCCGCTGTGGGCCAGCAGACTCTACGGCGCGCCCTCGCCCGGACTGGGCCTGGGGGGCTTCGTGGCCTATTCCGCGCGCCTGCTCTGGCACGACGGCGACCTCACCCGCCCCCTGGACTTGAACGGTGCGCAGCGGGTCTTCCTTATCGGGCAGGGCGAATCGGTTTCCTCGGTGGCGCAGCGCCTGGAAGCCGAGGGCGTGGTCGCCAGCGGCGGCGCCTTGCGCGACTATCTCATCTACAAGGGCCTGGATGTCACCATGCAGGCCGGCAGTTACACGCTCAGCCCCGCCATGTCCATCATCGACATCGCCAACGAGTTGCAGGACCCCGCGCCCGGGGATGCGACCTTCGTGGTGCTGCCCGGCTGGCGCATGGAGGAGGTAGCCGCCTCGATCCCGACCTCGGGCCTCACCATGAGTCCGCAGGACTTTCTGGCTGCGGCTGCCTCCCACCCGGTCGGGTATGAGTTCTTCGAGCCGACCGCCTCGTCGGAAGGCTTCCTGTTTCCCGATACCTACATCCTGCCGCGCGATTCCACGCCCGAGGAATTGTTGAACGCCCTGGTGCGGAATTTTGCCCTGCACCTGACCGGCGACCTGCGCGAGGGCTTTGCCCGCCAGGGCCTGTCCGTCTACCAGGGCGTGATCGTGGCCTCGCTGGTCGAACGCGAAGCGGTGGCCGACGAGGAAATGCCCATCATTGCTTCGGTCTTCATCAACCGCCTGAACGCCGGCATGAAACTGGACAGCGACCCGACCGTGCAATACGCCATCGGTTTCAACGTCGCCCAGCAGTCCTGGTGGACCAACCCGCTCAGCCGGGCCGACCTGCAGTTCATTTCGCCGTACAATACCTATCAGAACACCGGCCTCCCGCCCGGGCCGATTGCCAGCCCCGGCTTGAGTGCGCTGCGGGCGGTGGCCTTCCCGGTCGACACTGTGTATTATTTCTTCCAGGCGCGCTGCGACGGGTCGGGCCTGCATAACTTTGCCGGGACATTCGAGGAGCATCTCTCGAACAGCTGCCCATGACATAACCAGAGCGACTCGGAGTGCGCAAGCTCTACTTGCGCATTTCCCGAAGCGGCCTGTTCGCAAACAGGTATTCGTCACGCTAAAAATGAGTACCTCGCAAAGAAAAGCGGTGGCGGAGACCGGACAAGCGCACCAGGTTTACACATGAGCCAACCTTAAATTTTTAAGGAGATAGGCTCGCAAGAACAAAAAAAACAGCCACAGGCGCTCTGTGGCTGTTTTGATGTGAGACTGTCCGTTTGAACGGGGCGTTATTTAGCCGACTTGGCCCGCTGCCCGAGCAGGGCGACCATATCCACCTGGCGGCGGTTGACCAGCATGGCGGGACTTTCCACGCGCAGGTTGGGAAGCAGGATGGCCGTCAGGGTGGCATTGAAGACGGGGATGAACTCGCGCGACCCTTCCCCCATCAACAATGAAAAATCGAAGCGCCCCGGGATTTCGAGAATCCCCTCGATCTCGAATTCCTGGGTGGTGATGCGCGCCGGGTATTCGGTGATATTCGTGAACCCGCCCCGCACCAGCGCCTGCGGACCCAGGTCCTCGCGGCGGGCCATACACATGGCCTGGACGCGCAGCTTGGTCATGCGCACCACCTCGAAATGATCCACCAGTTTGGTGGGCATGTGCAGGCGTGCCAGCCGGGCGTCGTGAATTTCCAGGGTCGAGCGCGTGACATCGTTCATCATGCCCATCACACCGGTATTGCCTGCCATGAGCTTGCCGACCACGCGGTATCCCGAAGTGAGGATATCGCCGGAGAGAAAGCGGAATGTGCGGGGAGAAGTGTCGTTGCCCATGGCAGATCCTTGCGAAGGGTTATGATTCAGAGGTCGGGCGGGGGGAGGGGGGGCGCAGGCGCGAAGGCGGTACAGCCTTGTGCTTGCGGGTGGGTTTGCCCGCATTAGGGGCCAGCAGCATTTGCAGCCACGAGATCGATTTGGCGTCGTATTCGCGCCGCCCGCACACATCACACACCCAGGCGGGAAAATCGGGAACCGTAATCAACTCCCCGCCCAGCCAGGTGAAGTAAGTGATCAGGCGCGGAATCATCACGCCGCCCGCGCACTCATTGCAGGGAATGTTATCCAGGACAGGCAGGTTGGTCTCTTGCATCGCATGCGCCTTATGTGGAAGTCAGCAGGTCGTAATGACGGATGAGACCCCACTCTCGAAACGGCCAATAGATGAACACGGCCTTGCCGATGACGTTGTCGATGGGCAGCAGGCCCCATTGATGCGAATCGGATGAATCGTTGCGATTGTCGCCCAGCACGAACAGGTGTCCATCGGGCACCCGCCATTGTCCCTGGTAGTTGGGCGACTCGGCGATGTAAGGTTCGTCCAGTAACTGGTTGTTGACGAATACCTGGCGGTTGTTGACCATCACCTCATCGCCGGGCAGGCCAACGATGCGCTTGATCAAATCCATCTCCGAGGAGATGGAACGGAAAACGATAATATCGCCGCGCTCCATCTCACCCACGCGGTAAGCCAGGCGGTTGACCAGCACAAATTCACCGTCGCGCAGGGTCGGGTTCATGCTGAAACCGTCCACCCGCACGCGTGCCGAAACGGCGTTGATGCCGAAGAACAAAACCAATGCCAGCACCACGGTTTCGACCACGTCCAGCAAAATCTGGCCCCACTTCACCTGTTCCTGGGGAGCGGGCGGCGGCAACACCGCTTCTGGCGTCAATGCCGGCTCCGTTTGCGGTTCCAGCATGTTTTCAGGCAGTAATTCTTCCAATCGATACCTCCGAAAATTTCATGCAAGATTATACAACCATTTCCCCCGGGCAATCGAAAGTTAAGAATGATTAATGTGCAGGCAGCCTTCCCCAGGCAAAATAGGTCGGCACGTGCAGGATGCGCCGCCCGCGCGCCCAGGCCTGTTCATCCAGGCGCTTCATGGTTTGGAGGTCCCGGCCGGGGATGCTGCCCGCCAAATCGGCTTCCAGCACCGCCCATTCCAGGTCCCGTTCCTCGGGCGTGGATGGCCCTTCCCGACTTTGAATGGCTCCCGTTTCGACCAGCGGGATGCCCGCCTGGAAGAAGTCCCCGGCCAGGCGCGCGCCGAAGCCCACATCGGCCCCGCGGCGGCGCAGGGCTTCAGCCTGCCAGGCTCCCAGGGGACGCAGCTCGGGCGGTTCGTCCACGCGGGCGGAGTAATCAGGTTCGGCCAGCGCCAGGATGCTGCCGCCCGGGCGCGTGACGCGCTTCATTTCCAGCAAGGCCTGGAGTGGGTCGCCGACCCACAGCAGCAGGAAATGGCAAAAGACGATATCAAACGCGGCGGCGGGATAGGGCAGGCGCAGCCCGTCGGCGCGGACGCGCTGCGCGCCCGGGGCATGGATTCCGCACTCGGCCAGCGCCGCCGGCTCCAGGTCCAGGGCATGGAGCGCGGCGGGACCCGCCAGCTCGCGCAGGACCGCGCCCGTTCCGCATCCCACTTCGAGCACGCGCCGCGCGGCCGGCAGCCCGGCTTGCGCAAACAGGTACTCGCGCAGTTCACGCGTCCAGCGGGCCTGTTGCAGGTAGCGGGCGTGCCAGTCCATCAATTCCACAGCGCCATGGGCAGCGGGCCAGAGCAGGTCATCCCGGCCGGGGCCTTGATCGTGTCGTAGTGGTTGATGTCGACGTAGAGGGTTTTGGTCTGGCTGCCGACGCGGATGATGTACACATCCAGGGTTGTGCCGTTCACCTCGACCGTGTCGGACCGATAGTAGAAGACGACCTCACCCTTGCCGCCCAGCAGGGCGCTCATGTATTCCTCTGCGCGGTCCGGGCCGAGCAGCAGTGCGCCGCCGAGTTTGATGGGGTTCTCCTTGCTGTACCCATAGGAGGAGCGGGTCGAGACGGGGCAGGCCTCCCAGGGGGTGATCTCGAAGAAGCTGATGCTTTCGAGTGTGGCCTGGTAGGCTTCCTCGCCGAATGTTTCCCAGGCGCCCTCGCCGTAGGCATACACCAGGATGAGCAGGCGTTTGCTGCGTTCGGGACTGAGGAAGGTCACGCGCGCCTGGAACGGTTCGCCGTCATCGGTCAGGGCGCTGAAGAATTTGCTCACGCCTTCCACGCCGTCCTGGGTGATGTTTTCGCGGTCGCTTTCGACCACTTCACGGTATTCCTCGTTGGCCCATTCCATGTAGTACCTGAGCGAGGTGTGAATATGCTCGCCGGGGAAGGGCACGTCGGCGGCCAGGTAGATGCTCAACTTCTCGTCTTCGCTGTACATGTAGACTTCGTGGTTGTTGGCTTCCTTTTCCAGCCCGTCGAGCACGCCGTAATTGAAGCCGCCGCTGGCAACCTTGCGGACGTGGTCGACCTTGATGACGAGCGGGGTGGGGGTGGGCGTGAAGGTTTTGGTGGGACGCGGGGTGCGCGTGGGCGTGTTGGTGATGGTGGCCGTGGCGGTTACCGAGGGCGTAATCGAGGCGGTGGGGGTGGGCGTGGCGATCAGGTTGGCTGTGGTCTGGCAGGCCAGGCTGGACAGCGCCAGCGCAAGAATCAAGACCAGGGAGATGCGGGTTCGTCGCATGTTTTCCTCCTATTCCTTCCAATCGAGGATGAATTGCATTTGGGCTTTGGTTTCGGGTGATGTCGGGTGGCGGCTGCTCTTGGGCACGTTCTGCCACCATTCTTCGAGTTGGCGCAGGGCCTGTGCGCCCGTCCTGCCGTGGCGGACGAGGTAACAGCCCACGGTGGTGCCGGTGCGCCCAATGCCGCCCCAGCAGTGGACGTAGATCTTGCGGTCCGCGGCCAGGGCCGAGTCGATGGCGTCCAGGGTGGCGAGCATGCCCGCGCGGTTGGGCAGGCCAAAATCGACGATGGGGAAACGCTGGTATCGGGTTTCCAGGCCGTAGGCGCGGGCTTCTTCGAGCAGCAGGCTCCAGTAGGGCGGCAATTCGTCGGGGCGGGTCAGGTCGAAGAAGGTGGCGATGCCCAGGCCCAGGAAAGCCTGGATGCGCTGGCGGGTTTCGTTGGCGTCGAAACGCCCCGGGTATTCGCCGGCCAGGAAACGGCCCGGTTCGACCCAATAAGATTCTGAAATGGGAAGTTCGTGCATGTCGGTCTTTCGCTTTCGGCCTGAATGCGCCTCAGGGGGTGAGGCCGCAGAAACCCGCCAGGATGTTGGCGCGCAATTCCACCAACTCGGGGTACTCGTAGAAGAACAGGAGCTTCTGTTCGGCGAGGGTATCGCCGCTTGGTTTCGGCGAGAAGACGAAGTAGGCGAAGCTCTCGGCGATGTCTTCGGAGGGATTGGTGGCGGCGTAATCATCCACGAATTCATCCGCGTGGTTTTCGTAGAAGGTGTACAGTTCCTCGTAATAGCCTTCCAGGTCGTCGGTGTAGCCCAGGTCGTCGATGGGGGTCCATTCGTCGACCAGGTGAGTCCAGAAGCGATGGTAGAAGGCGTTGATATATGAATCGGGTTGGCTGCATCCGCCGGGGAAGTAGGTCGGGCAGGCGGCTTCCTTGCTTTCGTACAGGTCCAGGTTTTCGGGGTCCCGGTAGATGTCCAGGTCGGGTGGCACCTGGTCGGGGCCGAGGGTGAGCAGGTGTCCGAACTCATGGATCAGGGTGAAATACAAGCCCAGGCGGTCTTCCAGGTCGGCATTGTCCACCTCGACCATCCACAGGTTGGGGTCGTCGTAGGATTGCTCGACGGCGGCCAGCACGTTGCTTGGCCCGTCGCTGAAGACCACGTACTCGGATACGACCGCGCGGTTTTCGGCGGGGATCAATTGGGTAAACAGGTCCCAGGCCAGCAAATGCGAGTCGGTGTCGTTTTGCAGGGCTTCGAATTCGGCGGGGGCCTCGTCGTATTGCGGGTCGCTGATCTGGTCGCCGTTCACATCGTAGGTCACCAGGTAGAAGGATTCAGGCTCCTCTTCGTCCGTCCACTCCTCGCCTTCGTAGTTGTAGACGCTGTATTGCACCGAGGCGATGACGGCTTCCATCGAGGCGGGGCAGAATGCGACGGGTGGTTCGGTGGGGGCCTGGGTGGCGGGGGGCAGGCCCGGCTGCACGGCTTCCTCGGTGATGGGGACGGTCGGGTCGAATTCCATGCTTTCCCCATTCCACAGGTCGGACGTGGAGAGGAGGCTGAACGCGACCGCGCAGCAGGCTGCAAGTACGCAGATCGACACGCCGATGCCTATCGCCCAAAGAAGTCGTTTGTCCATGATGTCTCCTTGTAACAAATCAGCCTTGTGAAGGTTCTTGCTGTTGGCTGCACGGTGGTTCCAGCGCCTCGAAAATGAAGCGCGGCGAATCGTCTTATTGCACGTACGAACACAGGCGGCCAATGATCTGCTCGCGGTAGGCCGTCAGTTCGGGGAAGTCGTAGAAGAACAGGACCTTTTCCTCGGCGATGCTGGCTCCATCGGGCTTGGGTTCCAGGATGAAAGCCGTCCAGCTTTCGGCGATGTCTTCGACGGGGCTGGTGGCAGCGTACCCGCTGACGAATTCCCACGGGTGCCGCCGGTAGAAGTTGGCGACCATGATTCGAAATTCCTCTTCACTGGTGGCCTGCTCGACCTGGCTCCATTCCTTTTGAAGGTCGGTCCAGAATTTCTGATAGAACAGGTTGATGTAGGACTCCTCGTAACTGCACCCATCGTAGAGCAGGTAGGTTTCGCAGGTGAGCGGGTTGTTGTCGCCCAGGGCCACCTGGCTGGCGTCGAGGGTCACGAGGTGGCCCACTTCGTGGACCAGGGTCTCGGTCAGGTAGGGCGGATAGTCCGCATCGGCCATGTCGAAGCCGATGGTCCACAATTCGCCCTCATCCTCGGTGCGCTTGACCCAGGCCAGTTTGTTGCGGTTCCCGTCCGTGAAGACGATCAGGTGGTCGACCCGTTGGCGGATTTCGGGCGGGATGACGGTGGTGAAGTAGGCCCAGATGCGGGCGTGGTTGATCTGGTCTTCCTGGAGGGGCTTGTAGCTTTGCGGGACCCACAGTGATTCCATGTCGCCCAACTGGTCGCCGTCGACGGGGTAGGAGGCCAGGTCGTAGTTGGTGGAATCGTCCAGGAAGTCGGTTTCCGCGCCCTGAAAGGGGCTTTCTTCCATGATGGTTTCGACACGCTCCATGCAGGCTTCGATGCACTCCTCGCCATCGCAGGGGATGGGAGTCCAATCCAGGGTGGGGACGACCGTGGCGGTGGGGGTGAAGGAAGCCGTAGCTGTGGGCGCCTGGGTGGGAGTCTGGCTTGGGGTGGGAACGGGGGTGGGTGTGCCTGTGAGCAGTTCCTGTGCCGTGGCGCAGGCCAGGGAAACCGCCAGCAGGCCGAGGGTCAGGAGAAGTTGGCGCAGGGTTTTATTTTTGGGGTTCATAGTTGCATATTCCAAGGATCAACTCGTAGCGTAATTCGGTCAATTCGGGAAAGCGGTAGAAGAAAAGCACCTTCTGGCCGGCGATGCTGTCTCCCTCGGGCTTGGGTTCGAGGATGAAGGCCGTCCAGGTTTCGGCAATGTCCTCCAGCGGCTGCGAGGCGGCGTACGCGCTGACGAACTGGTATCTGTGATCGAGGTAGAACTGGTAATTACGTTCCGCGTCGTTGCGCGTGCCGGCCCATTCGCGGAAGATCGGGCGCCAGAATTCCTCGAAGAATTGGTTGACGTAGGAGTCGGGCGCGGGACATTCGTACAGGGGTTCCTGGGCGCATTTCCCCCCTGGTTCGAGCTTTGCCTGCTGGCCGGGGTTGAGGGTGATGTAATGCCCGTACTCGTGGACGAGGGCTTCGGTCAGGTAATTCGAGTCGGCGCTGGCCAGCACGTTGAAGCGCAGGATCCAGCCGCCGTCGTCGGTTGGGGAGAATTGCGCGCCCGATTCGCCGCCGGCGTAGATGTCGAACCCGGCCAGGCCGGGGCGCGCCTCGATGGGCACGACGTGGGTGAAGTAATCCCAGATGCGCTGATGGGCGGGGTTGTTGTTGCGATAGACGATGAGTTTGGCGGGCGCGGGGTGATAACTGGGATCGAGCAGTTCGTCCCCTTCGACCCGATAGGAGACCAGCAGGCTCTCGTAGTCCGGCTCCATGACGGTGGGATAGATGCCGTCGCCGACCGCCTCGGCGGCCCTGGCGATACAACCCTCGATGCATTCGCCGTCGGCGCATTCGGCCTTGACCTGTTCGAGGCTCTCCGGCACCGAGTCGGGAATCTCGACAACGGTGCGGTTTTGCAGGATGAACACACCCACGTACACCGCGCCGCCGATCAGCCCCAGGCAAAGCAAACTGACCAGGCTGCCTGCCAGAATCGGAAAAAAGTTGTTTTGGTTTTTTGTCATTGGGTATACCCCCTCTCCACCAGGGTTTTCAAGAACGGATGGTTTCCCACGGGTCGCGCAGGAGATTTCCGAGAACGGTTTCGGATGCGCCCTGGGTGGGGAGCAGGTCTCCGTCTGGTTCCACGTACATCCAGGCCCGCCCGGCTCCAGAGGGGATTTTATCATCTTTTGTTTCGAGCGCCACCGGGTTGGCTTCGGAGTATGGCACGGGCAAATCCCAGCGCAGGGTGAAGGCCAGGTCGGCGGCGGTGTCGCGCAGGGCGGACTGAGCCTCCTCGCCGATGCTGGCGCTGAAACTCAGGGACAGGGATTTCACGCCGAGGGCGGCCAGGCGGTCGAGGATAAGGGGCATTTCGGGCGCGTTGGATGGGTTGACGGTGACATGCACGGTCAGGAACAAATCTTCGGGCAGGATGGTCGCAATCGCCCTCCAGGAGTCATCCAACTCGGGTTGGAGGATGAGCAGGACGTGATCCAGTCCCGTCTGGAGCAGCAGGTCGAGGTAGGCCCTGTCGATCAGTTTCAGGCCATCGGTCAACAGGCCGCAGACCTGGCCGTTGGTCTCGGCATGGGCGATCAGCCTGGGCAGGTCTTCGCGCAGGGTGGGTTCGCCGCCCGTGAAGGTGACGTGCGGAATGCCCGCGCGCCAGGCTTTATCGAGGATGGACTTCCATTCTTCGGTGGACAATTCGCATTCCACGCGTTTGACGGGGGCATGTTCGGCGCTCGAGCCTTCGGGCAGGCGGTAGGTCAGGGCGCAGTCGAGGCGCAGGGGCGTGCTCAGGTCGGCGGAGTAGGGGGCGGCCTGCTCGAAGTCAAGGAAGGCAACCGGGTCCAGGTCGGGGGTGGAGATCAGGGTATGGATGCGTTCGACGAAATCCAGGTAATCGGTCTGGGCCTGTTTGCGGGGGATGCGGTAGCGCGACGCCACCTCCCCGGCCGCTTCGATGGGGTCGCTGCCACGCACGAAGTGGTAGGCATATTCCGCGGCGCTGGGGTTGAGGTGCAGCACGGTGGAGGCATTGACCACCAGCAGGGCCGAGCCGTCGGCGCGAAGGCGCAGGTGCAGGCGATAGGGCTTTTCATCCAATTGGGCCTGCATGTGATGCGTGCCCTCGGGCAGGGGTTCCACTTTGGTGAACAGTTGCTTGATGAAGTTCATGCGAGTCTCCTATTTTTTGATCAGACCCAGGTCTACAAAGGTAAGGTACATATAGCCAATGAGCATGAGCGCCCAGGCCAGCATTTCGATCCTTGCCCATACGGTTTCCAATGAAAGCGAAAAGTTATCCTTGATGGTTTGGACGATGCCTTCGAGGTTGTCGAGTTTGTTCTTTAGATTTTCCTTCCAATCCTTGAGGTACAACTCGCTTTGGATGGCTTCATATAATTTGGCGGTGTACCAATCACCGATGAGCAGCAGGTTTTGTTCGGCGCGTTCGAAGTCGATCATCACCTCGAGTTTGTGTTCCGCGATCTGGCGGATGACGCCGCCTGTGGCGCGCGGGCGGCGCTTGTTCTTGAAGAAAGTGGCGCTGATCTTGTCGAGCATGGATTCGATGGATTCATCCAACATGCGGTAGCGCAGGAGTTGATAGTTGCCGATTTTGAGCAGGGCGATGTCGGATTGATAATCGCCATTGGGGGCGATGATGACGGCGCCTTCCCAGTCCACGAGGGTGAGTTCTTCCGCCGAGTAGCGCGTGCGCGAGGCGAGGATATCCTTCAGCTCCTCCTTGTCGAACACCTCGCGCTGCGAGCGGATGAATTTTGCGAGGGCGCGCCCGTTCTTTTCGATCCATTTGTCGGGGGATGGGCTGGCGTCCCTGACAAGCAGGATCGTGTACTCCTCGTACAGCCCACTCTGGCGATATTGGATGGGAATGAATTTGCTTTCCAGCGCGCTTTGAATTTTGGCGCGTTCCTGCAAAACGGAAACGGCGAACGGATCTTTTAATTCGAAGTGGCACTCGATCATCTGCACGCGCCCGTCATAGCGCTGACGCATGACCCGCACCGCATGACCTTCGATCAGGACGGTTTCCTCCCCGAGGGTGACGAGATCGATGTCGATCGGCTGGAAGTATGGCGCGTCTTTCAGTCCCTTGAACGCATCAGGAAGCGGGGCTTTGCCATCGTCAGTATCGGGAAAGGCGATCAGGTAGCAGATATCCATAAGATCACGGATGAGGGATGAATGATGAAGGCTGAAAGGCGGATCGCTAATTACTTTCGGCTAAGAGCGAATGAAGTGCGGCAGTTCGAATGGAATTTCCAGGGAGAGTTCCACGAAGCCGGCGTAGACGCCTTCCTTATACCACGGAGATTGATAGATAAGTTTTTTGATCCCGTTCTTCTCGATGGTATAGACGTTTTTCTCGCGGGCGGCCAGCAGGCGCTCGGTCTTGGTGCGCGCAGGCTCGGGGTGACAGTCCAGCACGTTCGAGCCGACCAGCTTATAGCCGCCGTCGCTCTCGAAGGTTTTGGCGGCCCTGTCGTTCATTTCGAGGATGATGCCCTCGGCGTCACAGACCGTGACTGCGGCGGGAAATTCCTTGACCCAAATGTGTTCGTCCATGTTGGCTCCTGGATGGGGGTGTGGATTTCGCTCGATCCCTGCCCGTGATCTTCGCGCTGAGCGGAGCGAGCGCACTTTGCGAGCGCAGTCGAAGCGCAGGCCCGGATGATTTCACGGCAATTCGAATTCCGTGCAAACGGCATACAGCGCGGAGACGAAGATGCGCATGTGTTCGTTCACGCGGCCGGGGAAGGTGGCGTCGAGATAGGCCAGGTTGTCGTATGGCGTGTGCCAGATGTAGCCCTCGTCACCGTATTGCGGGTCGACCTGGGTATAGCCGTCCTGGTCGCCGAGCGTCCAGTTGGTGGCCTCGAAGTAGATGTAGGGAATGCCGCGCTCGGCAAACGCGCCGTAGTCGGCCACGTAATATCCGCCGTCGGTCAGTTCCACGTCACGGATGGTCTGGAGCGGCAGGCTGTTGTCGCCCGCCCAGGCCAGCACCCAGTCGCGCAGGAAGGCGTTCTGGCCCTCGTCGCTGTAGACGTACAGGTTGTCGCCCGCGGCCAGCGAGTCGAGGTTGACCATGACGAGGGTATTGTCCCTGGCGGCCTGGCCCATGACCTCGGCGTAGTAGTAGGAGCCATCCAGGTCATTCTCCTCCGAGCCGAAGGCGATGAAGCGGATGGTGTAGGGCGTTTCGAGCCTGACGATGTGCGCCGCGACTTCGAGCATGACGCCCACGCCCGAGGCGTTGTCGTCGGCTCCCAGGCTTTCGTCGCCCGAATCGTAGTGCGCGCCGACGATAATCTCCCGCACGGAGTTGCCCTTTTTGACGGCGATCACGTTCCTGGATGTGAATTCGTACCCATCCTCATCCCAGGCCGAGAAGGATTGCGTCTCGGGCGTATAGCCCAGCTGCGTGAAGGCATCGAGGATGTACTGACCCGCCGCGCGCTCGTTGTCCGAGCCGGAGACGCGCGCGCCGATGGCCGTCAGCGCCTCGATGTGGCCGCGCGCGATGTCCCCGAAGTTGTTCCCGGGCGCCAGGGTGTCGGCGGGCTGGATGGTCGGCTCCTCGACGGGCGCCGCCTGGGTGGACGGTTCGACGGCGACGGATGGTTCCACAGCAACAGGTGGAATGGTGCTGTCGACTTCAACGGGCGGGTTTGTGGAGCCAACCGTGGAACAAGCCAGTGTGGCCAGGATCAGGATGAACAGGGCAATATGCCAGGGACTACTCATTGTCGACTTTCCTTCCTTAATTCTCAAGCAGGAATGGCGCTGGACTCGAACTTGAGCGGACATCCGCCGCCGCATTCCGCCACGACGGGGCAGCCCTCGCACTTGGACGGGAGTCCCTGCCGTTCGCGCAGCTGCGTGGACAACGGGTGGTTCCAGATCGAGTCCCACGAGTCGCTCAAGATATTGCCGACGGGGGTGTAGTAGGACTGGCAGGGCAGCACGTTGCCGTTCGATTCGATGCACATGCTGTACAACGCGGCGGTGCAGCCCTTCACGCCCAGGTTGCTGGCGGTGGGGTCGAACTCGCAATATTGGGTGGGAGTGTACCAGATCAACCTTTGGCCGCGCTCGTCAGTCTTGCGCGTAGCCATATCAAGAATGGGCTGCAATTCGTTTTCGCGCAGCCCCGTGCCCACGGTCAGGCCCTGGCCCGAGTAGATCAGCGCATTCAACCCGACAGTCGGCACGCCCAGGTCAGCCAGGAAATCCAGCGTGTCGGGGATCGTGTGGACGTTGGTGCGCAGCATGGTGGTGTTGGTCATCACGTACAGGCGCGTTTCCAGCACATTCTGCAAGCCGCGGAGGGTCTGTCGGTGGGCGCCCTTCGCCTGCATCATTTCATCGTGGATGGCCTCGTTGCTGGATTCGACCGTGATTTGTACGTGGTCGAGGCCGGCATCCACGAGTCTTTGCACGTAAGCCTTATCCGCCAGGCGGCGGGCATTGGTATTGAGGCCCGTGATCTGCCCATTGGCTTCGGCGTGGGCGATCAACTCGGGCAGGTCCTCGCGCAGGGTGGACTCTCCACCCGTGAAGACGATGTGCGGCACGCCCAGCTCCCACAACTGGTCGAGGATGCGTTTCCATTGGTCGGTGCTGAGTTCGGGGAAGTTGCGCTCGCGGGCGTTGTAGCAGTGGGCGCAGTCGTTGTTGCAGCGATAGGTCAGCGCCAGGTCCATGCGGTAGGGCGCCGAAGGCCGCGCGCTGAAGGGGGCCAGGGTGTCCGTGTCCAGTTCGTGGACCGGACAGGCGCCGTCGGGGCGCAGCAGCTCGTCCAGTTGAAAAAGGAAGGAAGAAAGATCGGCCTCGGCTTGTTTTTTCGAGACCGAATAGCGCGCGGTAAGCGCCTTGATCCTTTCCTCTTGCGTCTTTCCTTCCAGGATCAACCACGCCATCAGGGCCGCGGTCGGATTCAGGTGCATCACGCGGTTGGCGTTGACGATCAGCGTGCCGTGCCCATCCGCATCGAGCCGCAGGTGAATGCGGGATTTTTCGAATTCGTTTTCGCGGGTGTAATGATACAAACCCGATTTTGGATTTGCGATTGACGATTTACGATTGAACCATTCGCCAAATAACCTCATGATTACCTCTAAAAACGTTGAACGTTAAACGTTTAACGTTTATCGTCCGCCACCCGCGCAGGCGCAGGCGCAGCCCGCACAGGCGCAGGCACAGGCGCAGGAGCGTCCCCCGCCACCCCCGCTGCGATATGAGGAACCGCTGGTCTTGGGCGGAGGGTTGGTGGCGTTGGTCACGCGGCTGGTGAAGGTGTTCAGGTCGCCCATTACCTTGCTGGAGAAGGTCTGGACGCCGGTCACGACCGAGGCGGCAAAGTCGGCGCCGGGCAGGGAGGTGCGTCCGACCTGGGGACTGGGCAGGCCCGCATTAGCGGTCGACCCACCCAGGGAGGCGGGACGGAAGGTTGGGTCGTATCGGCCCCACCAGGTGGGCACAAAAATCGGGCCGCGGATGCTGCGCTTCATGCGGTCATCGTAATCGCGGTCGAGCATCGTCCATTCCACGGCTTCCTCGATCTTCTGGCTCTGGACCTCGGGCGTGTTGGCCGCCTCCACCTGCTGCCAGGCGCGCTCCATGATCGACTTGTAATAGTTCACGGTTTCCTTGCGGCTGAATCCGCGCATCTTTTCGGAGACGCTCTTGACCAGCGCCACGGTCATGGCCTGCAGGGCTTTTTGGCGTTCGAGGCCGGCTTTCTCCTCGAAGGCCTTCAGGAAGGATACTTCGTAGGGATGCAAGCCTTCGGGTTGGGGTTGGATGGGTTGGACGGCCAGCGGGTTGCGGCTGGTCACTTCGGCGGCATTCTTCTTGACCACGGCAAACAGGATCATGGTCATGACCTTGTCGAGCGGCTGTTCGAGCAGGATGCCCGCTTCGACGGCGGTCAGGCCGCGCTTGATGCCGTGGCCTTCCAGGGCGATGCGCGGCGGCATGTATTGCAGTTTGCGGCGATGAGCCTGGATGGTGCCCATAACGGGAAGGCCGAAAAAGATCCCGCCGAAACAGCAGAACACGGCTATGACCACAAAGATATCGCTGTCGATGCCAAGCGGGGGCGCAGGCGGCGGGGTGTAAATGGAATCGGCTGGCACATAGGTCCTGGGAAAAGAGGCCCCAAAATGGTAGTATTCGGATCCGCTGGCAGACGGGTTATACCAGGTGTAGGTGATGCGTCCCTGCCCGTCGAAGGAAGCCTGCGGCTCGGATGGGAATCCCACAGGGGCGCTGTGCCAGCGCGGTTCCTCGGGCTGAACACCGGGCGGCAGGTGGAAGGTTACGGTCATGTCGGTATCGCCGTTGACGAAGCTCCCGTCGAAGAAGGTCGGCGTGAAAACGGCGGAGGTGTAGGCTTCGTCATTGTTGTCGGGATACAGAACCCTCTCGACCCTGCCGATGAACACATGCACTACGCCCGACTGCCCGGGTTGGATGGCCTGGGAGCCGAGATCGACGGCAAAGCCCGAGCCGCTTCCCTGGTAGTCGCTGGAGATAGCGACCGGGCTGCCGTTGACATCGGCCTGGATCTGATCCTGGTCGAATGAATAATTGGGGACGCCCACATCCACGAAGTCGATCACGTGCGCGCCCGGCTCATTATTGAAGGTGAAGGTGTAATCAATGGACTGCGACCCATCCGCGTTCCAATACACGTGGACGACTTCCTTGTCCAGGCGGAAGGAATAGGATTGAGCCGCAGCGCTCGAAACCAGGCCGAACGCCAGCAGGAAAACGAGCAGGGAAGCGAGGAAACGTCTGCGCATGAAAACTCCTTGTCGTTAAACGTTCAACGTTAAACGCGCTTTACCACTTGGGTTCTTCGGTCATTTGATAGACGGTATGGCAATAGGGACAATTAACCATCGGGGCGCCGTTGGCCAGGGTGATGTCTTTGGCGGTGAGTGTCCCGCCGCAGGAGCGACACTTGACTTCCTCGATCTTGGTCTGGCCGGGCAGGTCGACTTTCATCGTTACCTGTTGCACGACCTCGGTCTTCGTGCCGCGCATGGCGGCCACGATCATGCCCGCCCCGCCGGCGAAGAAAACCAGGCTGACGGCTGCGAACCCGATTCCAAATCCCAGCCAGCTCGAACTTCCGCTGGTGGAGGTCGAGCCGATGATGCTCAGGAGGCCGTAGCCCAGCAGGCACAGGCCAATCAAGAACAGGATCCCCGCTCCGATGTAAAGGAAGGTTTTACCCATGAAAAATCTCCTGTTATGTATACGGAAAGTGTAGCATTTTTGTTGTATTCGGACATGTGACGTTTGTCCCGATATTTGGCCCATTGCTGTCCAGTTTCTCGGGCTGACGATGGCTGAAAAATCTGCTGTTTATGCGCCTGCCCGCTGCGGCAATTTTACCCGCAGGGCGGTGAAGAAGTTGATTACTGCCAGGCCTGCGCCAAACAAAAAGACGTATTGAAAGCCGAAGGCGTTCCAGACCAGGCCGCCCAGCAGCGCGGCGGAGATGGAGAAGACGTGGTCGATGGTCACAGCAGCGGTCAGGGCAGGCTGGATGTCCTGCGGTTGGAGGGCGATCTTCTTCATGTAGGTGGCGCGCGCCATGCTGACCGAGAAGATCATCTGGTCGACCAGGAAGGCGACGCACACCACCAGGAAGGCCGTGTCGGCTGGGAAGATGAATTTGGCAAAGCCATAGCCGAAGCAGACGAAAACCAGGATGACGGCTTCCGAAGCCAGCACCGTCCGCTCGCCCAGTTTGTCGATGGCCCACCCAAGCAGGGGCTGAAAAAGGATCCCGATCACGCCGCCGATGGTGAACAATGTTGCCATGATCTGGGTCGGCTGTCCCATCACGCTGACCAGCACCCAGGGCGCGAAGGTAATGAAAATCTGCTTGCGCGCGCCCGAAAGCACGTTCAGGGCATAGAACAGGTTGTATTCCTTGCGGAGCTGCAGAAAGCCGCGCTTTTCGGCGATCGGCTCGGGCGTCATCGCAAACAACAGGACGGCGGCCACCAGCAGCAGGGCGGCGGCCATGCCAAAGGTATGCTGGAAGGAAAAGCCCAGGTACTTGAAACCCATTGCCACGATGAAACTTCCCAAAATGACGGCCACGTTGCGCACCGAGTTGAGCTGTCCCAGCCGCCGCCCGTCCTGGCCTTCGCGCGCCAGCTCCATGCCGATGGTGGAGGCGATGGGCATGAACAGGTGGTTGCCCATGCTGTAGATGAACAGCCAGGTAATCATCACGTTGTAGCTGGGCGAGGCGAAGCCGATCAGCGCCGCGCCCAGGGCGGCGAGGATCATCGCCACCACGCCCAGTCGGCGCGAGGAGAGGAACCACAGCGCCGCCGAAACGAAGACCACCAGGAAGCCCGGCAGTTCGCGCGGAAATTCCAGGAAGGAACGCTGGAAGCCGGTCAACGCAAATTTCTCGTTGAGGAAATTATTGAAGGTGGAGTCGACCATGCTGAAGGCCATGCTCAACGCCAGGGAGGCGGCCACGAAAAGCAGCAGTTCGCGGGACGATTGTCGGATGCGGGAGAGGAGATTCATTGCAAACCTCGATGTGGGATGGGGAATTCTAGCATGCAAATTGGGGAAGTTTCTCGTCGAATTACGTGCCACTCGTCCTACGCCGAATTCGGGGTTGGATTTATACTTGTCGCATGTCGTTGCGGGCGCATTTTGCGAAGCAGCCTCCCTGTGAAGCGGAGATGGCTTCGTTGCCAACAGCAGGAGCGTTCCCCGCAAGGACATGATGAAACGACACAGAGGAATTTAATATGACCCTTAACGAGCAATACGGCAAATGGAAAGAAAACACGCTCAAGAAGTCCCTTGAGAAGTTCAAGGAGCGCAGGGAGCGTTTCGAAACCTCGGCAGGCATCGAGATTCCGCGTGTGGCGCTGCCCGCAGGCGAAGATGCCGAATACGAGGCAAAGCTGGGCTTCCCGGGGGATTATCCGTACACGCGCGGTGTGCAGCCGACCATGTACCGCTCGCGTTTCTGGACGATGCGCCAGTACGCGGGTTTTTCGACGGCGGAGGAATCCAACAAGCGCTACCGCTACCTGCTCGAACAGGGACAGACGGGACTCTCGGTGGCCTTCGACCTGCCGACCCAGATCGGCTATGACGCGGATGATCCCATCGCGGCGGGGGAGGTGGGCAAGGTGGGCGTCTCGATCTCGTCCATGCGCGACATGATGCAGTTGTTCGACCAGATTCCGCTGGACAAGGTCTCGACCTCGATGACCATCAACGCGCCCGCGGGTGTGCTGCTGGCCATGTACATTGCGGTGGCCAAACGTCAGGGCGCGGATATGCGCCAGCTGCGCGGCACCATCCAGAACGACATCCTCAAGGAATACGTGGCGCGCGGCACCTACATCTTCCCGCCCACGCCGTCCATGCGGCTGATCACCGACATCTTCCAGTTCTGCGCCGCGGATGTGCCCTACTGGAACACCATCTCGATCTCGGGCTATCACATCCGCGAGGCGGGTTCGACCGCCGTGCAGGAAGTGGCCTTTACCCTGGCGAACGGCATGGCCTACGTGCAAGCCGCCCTCCAGGCCGGCCTCGACGTGGACGCCTTCGCGGGACAGTTGTCCTTCTTTTTCAACGCGCACAACAACCTGCTCGAAGAGGTCGCCAAGTTCCGCGCGGCGCGCCGCATGTGGGCGCGGATCATGCGCGAACGCTTCCACGCGAAGAAGCCGACCTCCTGGCAATTGCGCTTCCACACGCAGACGGCGGGATCGACCCTCACCGCCCAACAGCCCGAGAACAACGTGGTGCGAGTCACGCTCCAGGCGCTCTCGGCCGTCCTGGGCGGGACTCAATCCCTGCACACCAACAGCATGGACGAGGCCCTCTGGCTGCCCACGCAAAAGTCCGTGCGGGTGGCGCTGCGCACCCAGCAGATCATCGCCTACGAATCGGGCGTGGCCGACTCCATCGATCCGCTGGCGGGTTCGTACCTGATCGAGCAGATGACCGACGAGATCGAGCGGCAGGCCCTCGACTACATCGCCAAGATCGACGAGATGGGCGGCGCCTTGCAGTCCATCGAACGCGGCTTCATGCAGAACGAGATTCAGAACGCCGCCTATGCCGCCCAGCAGCAGATCGAACGCAAGGAACAGATCGTGGTGGGCGTCAACCAGTTCCAGGTCAAGGAGGAGATGACTCTCGAACGCCTAAAGGTCGACCCGTCCATCGAGCTGGGACAGAAGGCGAAGTTGAAGGCATTGAGAGAGAGCAGAGAGCAGGGCGTGGTGGATCGGTTGCTCGGCAAATTGGTGGAGGCGGCCAATGGCACGGAAAACCTGATGCCGCTCTTCATCGAATGTGTGGAAAACGACATCACCCTCGGCGAGATCTGCAACACGCTGAGAGGCGTATGGGGCGAGTACGTGGCGGAGGGGTTTTAGTAGAAAGCGAAGGACGGCTGAAAGGCCGTCCTTTTTTAGCCTTGACTTGGGACACGGGTTGGCTACAATAGGAGTATAGTCAAGGAGTATCTCATGTTTAATGTAGGCGAACGGATCGTACGTGTCCACATAGAAAAATTACCGGAAGGCGTTTACCTGGCGACATCCGATGATGTGCAGGGACTGGTCGCACAGGGAAGAACCATTACGGAGACTTTGGAAATCGCCCGCGATGTTGCGCGGAAATTACTTGAAGCGCAGGTCGATATTGAACTTCCACAGGCAAACGAAAGTTTTGATTATCCATTGATCATTGGGTGAAAAAAGGGAAGACTTTCCGGCTTTCGTTATCGGGAAATCATCAAAATCCTTCAAGCCTTTGGTTTTGAGTTTCATCGTCAAGCCGCGGGAAGCCATGAAATCTGGCGTAATCCAACAACAGGGCGATTCACCACAATCCCAAATCACCCTGGAGATATGCCCGAAGGGACCTTACGCGCAATATTGAAACAGGCAGGAATTGACCCGGAAGATTTCTTGAAGAAGAAATAAGGGTTTGACATCACCTTCGGCGAGATCTGCAACACGCTGAGAGGCGTATGGGGCGAGTGCGTGGCGGAGGGATTCTGGAGTAGATCTCTTGCAAAAGTCCCAGAGCGCTAATCACGGAGGCACAGGGCCACGGAGTTTTTAATGGGTTTTCTCCGTGCCTTTGTGGTTCAAAAGGTTTTTCACACGTTTCTCCTGTCACTTACGCAAGATGTCTAGCGGAACACAGCCGGGACATCTGTGCCTGGTTGGAATAACAATGAAACGGGAAAAAGAAAATGCAATCCGATTCCACGGTCATCGAAACAACCTCTGGCGATAAAAGCATCATCAACGAATTGTTTGGCGGACTGTCCATTGCGCCCTATGGTATCTTTTTATTGCTCTCTGCCTGCGCCTTTTCTCAAGGCTGGTTACATTGGGAGACCAATGGAGGTCCTCCGTATCTGGGTGGTGTGGCCGCCTGGGCGCTGGATAGATTGATCAGGCGTTATTATCGCTGGAAATATAACTTCGTGTTCGACATTGACAAGTCAAAATATGAAAAAAGTAACCTGCCGATGGCGACGCTCCCCGCCGTCCTGCTATTCGCCGGGATATTGATTGCCTGGTACGTGGACGCAAAACTTCATTTCCAAATTCGGCTGATGCCGCTTGGGTTGGGAATTTTCGTCTGCCTGCGTGGGATCGAGTGGCTGCGAAAAAATTGGACGGGCTACGGTTTGATCCATACGGCCCTGGGCCTTCTGCCCATCGGGATGAGCGTGATGCCGCTCGTTTTGGGAATCTCATCCAATAACCCGCTCTTCGGACTGGAAGGAATCTACGAGTTAACTGCAATGGGGGTGGTTATATTCCTTGTCAGCATCATGGAGCACCTGATTTTTCTGCAAGTACAGGTTTCCAGTCTTGAGTAGACGTTCCCGCAGGCGAGACGACAATGCCAGGATGGCCCTCCCGCCGGGGCCGAAGGCGCGGGGCGCTCATGACCCCGCTCAAAATGCACGCCGACGAGGTGCATACCGACGCGTCCCTGGTGAGGCGGCTGCTCACGGCGCAGTTCCCGCAGTAGGCGGATTTGCCCATCGCGCGGGTCGCATCCGCCGGGACCAACAACGCGCTCTATCGCTGCGGCGCCGACATGTTGGTGCGTCTGCCACGCACCCTCTGGGACATCGAACAGGCTGCCAAGGCTGGCTCCCAGGCGAAAATGCCTCCAATATGCAAATCGCCGATCCACGCCGGGTGGTGGTCGCCCTGGCTGTAACCCGCGGCACTGCCAGGAAACATCCCAAAATCAACGGGCGGACCTGGCCAGGTCCGCCCGTACGCCAGTCCCTTCCCCCCATTTTATTACTCTTCGTATTCGCAACTGGTAAACGTATCGCTTCCCGGGCCGCCAAGACAGATATCGGTGCCCTCCTCCCCGTTGAGGGAGTCGTCACCGCTGCCACCCAAAATACAGTCGTTCCCGCCCAGTCCGTCGATGATGTCGTCGCCCGAACTGCCGATGATCAGGTCATTTCCGTCGCTGCCGGTCAGGGTTCCCGAGCCGCTGATGATCTGTGTCAACGTGATGCCATTGCAGGCGGCGGGCTTGATGTCCTCGGCTGTGACCGTCAGGGCCTTGCGATCCACGTTCGAGCCTGGGGCGGTGATCCCCGCCGCGAAAGCAGTGGCTGCGCTCACGGCGATCAACGCAAACAAGCCAAAAATCACGAACTTGAGTGGAATGGACATTCTCAAATCTTGATCCTCCTCAAGAACTGAGTATCCACGGGGGCGGTATTTGCGGGCGCCGCCTGCTGCATGTCGATCACATTCACCACCGCTTCCCGCTGGATGGGGCGCTGGGATTCCTGGCGTTGTTCCCCGATGCCCTTTTTCCCGTCGCTAAACATATAGCGATAGACAGCCCCGTTGCCCTGAACCATATAATAATGCAGGAAATTGAGCGTCATGTGCAGGATCATCGCGTTTTGCCGATCGGCCAGTTTGGCCAGGTCATCGATGGAGGTGACGTCGATGACCGGCAGGGTAACGTCCAGGCTGCGTTCGTAGACATCCATGAGCAACGGCCCATAGCGCAGGCGAATCAGGGCGTCCTCGCTTTGGCGGGCCATATTGAAGACGGACCAGCCCATCGCCCCGAGTCCGCCCAGCGTCAATCCCAGCCCCGCCAGCGCGAACACGCGCAGGAAGCCGATGGTGGGTTCCCATCCCAGGATGGGCAGGGTATTGGCCTCGTGGCTGGTACTGGATACCAGTCCCTGTTTCATGACGTGCATGGGATCGACTTCGGCGCTGCCATCGGCAAGATAAAGGTGGGCCTTGTCGAATTTGAAGACAAGCACGGGATCGAAAGAGTCGCTGACGACCTGCCCGGCGGCATTGGCTGAGATGAGCACGTTTGTGACGATTTCGATGGTATAGGTGCCCGCGCGCAGCCCCGTTTCCGTTTCCAGCAAATTCACCATCGATTCCACCTGGCAAAGGTCGAGGGTGGTCATGGTGAAAAAGGAATTGCCTGAAAAGGTGGAGGATGCGCTCATCGGGATCGTGCGCTGCCAGCCGCTTTGCACATCCATGATGCGGGCAGACATCTGATTGCTTCCCGATATATCCTGAAGCTGATTGCCCAGGACGTTGTAGATAAATCCGACATTGAGAAAGCAGGTCAACTTGGGGAAGACGGGTTCCCCGGTGCGCACCATATCCGTATCGTAGACGCCGAGTGTCCCAGCCGCGGAGTAAAAATAATTGCCGTCCTGTTGGTACGTGATGTTATCAGCGGCGCGCGTGGCGGGCTGCATAAAGGCAAAAATGGACAGGCCCAGGAATCCGAGCGCAAACAATCCAAGCACGTAAAATGCGCCCTCGAGTGTGCCGCTGGAACGGAGCGCAGGGCGTTTTTTTCCCTTACGGCCTTGTGAGGGCTTGGTAAACATACTGGACATCAGAACACCTCCCAGTAAAACAATGGCAAAAGACAGGTTGATGGGTGAGCGCAGCCATTGCATGACCCTGGCTAATTTTGGCGCATGAATCCACTGTTTGCCGAGGATTTCATCCTGCTTGGGGTGATAGGCATCGATCCAGGAATTGTTATCGCCCTTCAGCACGATCTGTCCCCGCTCGCTGGCGATGATGCGATGAATGACGTAGGCGCCCATCGTGGCGTCTTGATATGCAACCACATCCCCAACCTGGTATATCTCCGCCGCGCGGACAATGACCAGGTCGCCTGTGTGGTAGCCCGGCTCCATGCTGATGCCATTCACCATGATATAGGATACCTGTCCGCCAATTTTTGCGGGGGCAAAGGTGATCCAAATGCCAATCAATCCCGCAAACAGGATGAGGTTGGAGAAAATGGATGACCAGCGCTGGGGTTGTTTCATAAGATTATTTTGGGGAGTTGTCGGAAACCAGGTGCTTTTTTGAAAAATAAGGCCTGGCCAAAAGACCGGGCCTTATTTTTCTGAGGAGAGCTAATCGGATGTTTCTGTCAAGCCGAGGCTACGGGGCGGGATCGAGGCTGCTGCTGGCAACAATGTTCAGCGCGGTGACGTCCTCGAGTTCGAGGGCTCCGTACGTGCAGGTCACCTCCATGGCCGGGGGGGTACCGGCTGCAAGGGTGCAGTTGGTCCAGGAACCGGCTGCGGCAGTCTGGACTTTCACGATGGCGGCCACCACGTCCCCGCTGGTGGGGGAAATGTCGAAGGTGATCAGGTCAACGAGGGTTGGGTCGGTTGCATCCAGGTCATACACGATATTGGTGACCGTGTAACCCGGAACCGTATTGGCCTTGTAGCCAGCGGCGCTATCCGGCACGGTGTTGGCGGCAGCGAAGGCGTAGGCGCTCGCAGCGACCACGATCACGACCAGGACAACGAGCAGAACCTTGAAATTGCGAAACATGGCTTTCTCCTTTGTTGCAGATCCAACTTCCGTTGGGTCTGCGCTGGTGAGAGGTGGGCTTTCCTGTGTTAGGAAAGTGACCAAGCCATCCGATTAAAATAGCCTGACTTGAAACAAGCCAGGCTAAACACACCAAAGAGGAAATCCTTTGTAATCTTCGGCGGCCTGGCGATCGTGGTCACTTGCGTGACGGTAGACCCATGGCTTTGCGTCGCCGGTTTTCACCGGGTTTGCCTTTATCGGATGTTTCTTGTGAACTTATAATAGCACGTATTTGAGATCTGAACCTTACAGGCAGATTTCAATGGGTTGTCAAGAAAGAAAGGTTAAGGAAAAAACAATAACCATTCTGCGTAGATTGCGAGCGTTTCGATGAAAATCCCGACTTTTGAACAAAATGGAACGGGTGTATTCCTTTAATCCCAGATCATCGTACGGGACGGCAAAGGCGAAGGCGACCCCGCCTGCGACCTGATGTGCGCGTGGGGCCTGTTCAGCGGCGTGAGCCGTGATGCCTTCCGCGCGGCGCTGGGAGTCGACGATGCGACCTGGGCGCGGGGCCGAGGCCAGGCCCTGTCCCAGGCGGCCATCTTCATCCCATACTATCTGGATACCAATCCTGTGGGCGTGCGCAATGCCCGCCGCATGATTGAAGCCGTCCTCGCGGACGATACATAAGGCTGCTGAACCTGCCAATGGATATTTCCCATACCACCGCTCAAGCTCGACGAGGCCACCAGGGGGAGGTTCAGGCCTTTTTGCAAAAACACATTCAAGCCGCGCACTGGGAGCTCACGCTGCCCGGGGGCTGGGGGCACGAAACCTACTTCGCGCGCGGAGAGGAGCGCGTCTGTTTCGTCAAACTCGGGGCGCAGATTCCCAGGTACCAGGTCCTGGCCGCGCTGGGATTGACGCCGCCGGTCTGGGCGGACGGGAAGTTGGAGGATGGCACGTCCATCCTTGTGCAGCCCCTTGTCGAGGGACACAGTCCCTCCCGCGCGGACTTTCGCATCCATCTCGAACGCATCGCGACCATCCTCGCCCGGGTGCATGACAGCCCCGCGTTGAAACAGTTGCTCCCCGAACCCGCCTCGCGCCTGCATCGCGACGCCGGCATGGAGGCGCTGGCCGACATTCGCCGCCGCTGGGAGCGTCATCGCGCCCAGGTTCCCGAGGTCGCCGGGTTCGTCGACGAAAGCCTCGACCAATTGGCCCGCGAGCTGCAGGGCTTCACGGGGAATGCCCTGGCCGCCTCGCATAACGACATCTGCAACGGAAACTGGCTGGTCTCGTCCGACGGGCCCATCTACCTGATCGACCTGGAGTCGATGTCGATGGAGGACCCGGCCGTGGACGCGGGCGCCCTGCTTTGGTGGTACTATCCGCCAGACCTGCGCCCGAGGTTTCTGGACATCCTTGGTCATGCCAATGACGAGGACTTCCAGCGCCGCATGCGCGTGCGTATGGCCATGCACTGCCTGCACATCACCCTGCCCCGCGAACAGGGTTTCGACGAGTTCGACCCCGCCTCCTACGCCGAAGCGCTGACCGACTTCAGGGCCATCCTGGCGGGGGAGGAAAATCCCCAGGGCTATGAGGATTGAGGAATGCTCGAAAAACCAGACATTCGTGAAGAAGACATCCTGGCCTGCCTGCAAACGGAGTACGGGATCGTCCCTGCGCAATTCGAGTTCCTGCCCCTCGGCGCGGACTTGAACACCGCCGTCTACCGCGCCGCGGCGCAGGATGGGGCGGCCTGGTTCGTCAAGCTGCGGCGCGGCGTCTTCGACGAGACCTCCGTGGCGCTGCCCAGGGCGCTGTATGACCAGGGTATCCCGCAAATCATCGCGCCCCTTGCGATCCGCTCGGGTCGGCTTTGGGCGGACCTGGCGGATTTCAAGCTGATCCTGTATCCCTTCGTGCAGGGACGCAATGGCTACGAGATGGAATTGTCGGATGCGCACTGGGTCGAGTTTGGACGGGCGCTCCAGCGCATCCACACGGCGCGCCTGCCTCGCGCGCTGCTCGCGCGCATTCAACATGAGACGTATCCACCGCAGGCACGGGAGAGCGTGAGAGCTGCGCTGCAACGCATCGAGGAGGAAGCCTTCAGCGACCCGCTGTCGGCTGAGTTGGCCGCCTACTTGAAGACAAGAAAAGAGGAAATCCTCGACCTCGTCGACCGCGCGGAACGGCTGGCGCGGGAGCTCCAGGCGCGGCAGCCCGAATTCGTCGTCTGCCACTCGGACCTGCACGCGGGCAACCTGCTGATCACCGCCAGCGATGACCTGTACATCGTGGATTGGGATGCCCCCATCCTGGCCTGCCGCGAACGCGACCTGATGTACGCCGGCGGCGGACAATTCGGCGGCAGGCGCGCGCCGCAGGAGGAGGAGCGTCTGTTCTACGCGGGCTATGGCCCTGCGCAGGTCGATCCCGCCGCACTGGCCTATTACCGCTGCGAACGCATCGTCCAGGACCTGGCCGTGGAGTGTGAGCAAATCCTCTCGGGCAGCGGCGCTGGCGGGGACCGTGCGCAGGCCTTCGAATACCTGAAATCAAATTTCCTGCCCAACGGCGCGCTGGCCATCGCCAAACAGGCCGGCTTGTGACACGTATCCCTGGCAAACAATCTGATAAAATCTCTTCCCGATGAATATCTCCGTTGTCGTCCCTGTTTACAAAGGCGCGCAGACGCTCGAAGCGCTCGTGCAGCGCCTGGGGGAAGTGCTTCCCAAAAACGCCGTGGAATATGAACTGATCCTGGTCGACGATGGCAGCCCGGACTCCTCGTGGGAGGTGATCGAGCGCCTCGCGCGGGAGCAGGCCTGGGTGCGGGGTGTGAAACTGCTGCGGAATTTCGGCCAGCACAACGCCACCCTGTGCGGCATCCGCGCCGCGCATCACGAGGTCATCGTGACCCTCGACGACGATCTGCAAAATCCGCCCGAGGAAATGCCCCTGCTGCTGGCCAAACTGGAGCAGGGCTACGATGTGGTCTACGGCTCTCCCCAACAAGTGCGCCAAAACCTGTGGCGCAGCCTGGCCTCGCACGTCATCCGCCTGGTGCTGCGCAACGTGATGGGCAACGAGGTGGCCTGGCAGGTCAGTCCCTTCCGCGCCTTCCACACGCGGGTGCGCAATGCCTTCGCGAATTATTCCAGTCCGTCCGTTTTCATCGACGTGCTGTTGACCTGGGGAGCCGCGCGCTTTGCGGCGGTGCCTGTCCGCCAGGATGCGCGCGCGGCGGGCGTCTCCACTTATACCTTCGGCAAACTGCTCAGCCTGGCCATGAACATGCTGACCGGCTTCAGCACCCTGCCCCTGCGCGCCGCCAGCACGATCGGCTTCCTCTTCACGCTGTTTGGCCTGGGCGTGCTGGCCTACGTGCTTGGCCGCTATGTGATCCTGGGCTATAGCATCCCGGGCTTTCCGTTCCTGGCTTCGGTCATCGCCATCTTTTCGGGCGCAACCCTCTTCGCGCTCGGCATCATGGGCGAGTACCTGGCGCGCATCTACACCCACTCGATGGGACAACCCCCGTACGTGGTGCGGGAGGAATAACGGACTCCCGAAGCTCTGCTTCGGGGAATCTGAATTGCAAGGAGCTTGTCCGCAAGTAGAACTTGCGGACTCCAGATTATGAAACAATCCATGGAAATCACAACCCTTCGCGGCGGGGATTTGGACTCGCTCGCCCCGCTGCTGGCGGCCAGTCCCTTCCAGCCGATGCGTTACCTGGCCAGGGAATTGGGCGCGGACCTGGCGGATTTCTGGTCCCGTTCCATCGCGGACCTGGCGGCGGCCTCCGCTTCGCGGGGTTTCCTCGCCCTGGAAGGTGGCGCGCCGCGCGGACTGGCGATCTATTCCGACAACCCCTGGGAAAGCGACCTGTTCGGCCGCAAAGCCGCCAGCCTCAACACCCTCCTCGCGGACAGTCTGCCCACCGCCCAAGCCCTGCTCGACCAGGCCCTCGGCCATGCCGCCGCGCAGGGCGTTCAGTTCATGGCGGGCAAAGCCTACACCGACGACCTGACCTCGATCCACGCGCTCGAATCGCGCGGCTTCCAGTTGATGGACACGGTCGTGGACTGCACCTACGATTACCGCCGCGTGCCGCTCGAATCCATTCAGCCGCCCGCCCTGGCCGAGGGCTTCATCCTGCGCCCGGCCACTCCCGCCGACCGTGAGGAATTGGCCGCCGTGGGCGGGCAGGCCTTCCACGCGCATTTTGGCCGCTACCACGCCGACGAGCGCATCGGGCGCGCGCTGGCCACCCAGGCCTACGAACAATGGATGCGCTCCTCGCTGGACGGCTACGCCGACTGGATCCATCTGGCGCTGGCCGGCGGCAGGATCGCCGGCTTCTCGATCTGGAAACGCCCCTCGAAAGCCGAGAGCCGGCTCAAGGTCCGCCTGGGACATTACAGCATCGCGGGCATCCATCCCGATTTCCACGGCCAGGGCCTGTTCACCGCGCTGACCTTCGCGGGCATGCAATCCCTCATGGGCATTGCGGACGTGATCGAAGGCCCCACCCACATCAACAATTACGGCGTGCAGTTCGGATACGCCAAGCTGGGTTGGCGCGTGCTGAGCGACGCCCGCCATACCTTCCACAAATGGATGGACTGATGCCAGACTTTATCCCCTTCAACCGTCCCATCCTGGTGGGCAACGAAATGGAATACATGCGCCAGGCTGTCGAGAGCGGACACATTTCGGGGGACGGCGCGTTCACCAAAAAGTGTCACGCCCTGCTCGAAAAGGAGTTGGGGCTGGCCAAGGCCCTGCTGACCACCTCGGGCACGCACGCGCTGGAGATGATGGCCTTCCTGCTCGACATTGGGCCCGGGGACGAGGTCATTATTCCCGACTTCACCTTCGTCTCGACCGTCAACGCCTTCGTCCTGCGCGGCGCGAAACCCGTCTTCGTGGACGTGCGGCCCGACACCCTCAACCTGGACGAATCCCTGCTGGAGGCGGCCGTCACGCCGCGCACGCGCGCCATCGTGCCCGTGCATTACGCGGGCGTCGGCTGTGAGATGGACGCCATCCTCGACATTGCGAAACGCCACAACATCCCGGTGGTGGAGGATAACGCGCACGGCCTGTTCGGCAAGTACAAAGGCAAATACCTCGGCACCTTTGGCAAACTGGCGGCGCAGAGTTTTCACGAGACCAAAAATTTCACCAGCGGCGAAGGCGGCGCGTTGCTGATCAACGATCCCGAGCTGGCCGAGCGCGCCGAGATCCTGCGCGAGAAGGGCACCAACCGCTCGCGCTTCTTCCGCGGCCAGGTGGACAAGTACACCTGGGTCGACCTCGGCTCCTCGTACCTGCCCTCGGATATGCTGGCGGCCTTCCTCTTTGCCCAGTTCGAACAGCGCGAGCGCATCCAGTCGCACCGCCGGGGCATCTGGGAGTTCTACAACCAGTATCTGGGCGAGTGGGCCGCGCAGAACGGCGTGCAGATGCCGACCATCCCCGCGCACACCGAGCAGGCCTATCACATGTTCCACCTGCTGCTGCCGGACCTGGATACGCGCCAGCGCTTCATTATGTACCTGCGCGAACAGAACGTCTACTCGGTCTTCCATTACCTGCCCCTGCACCTCTCAGACATGGGGCGCAAGTTCGGCGGCCAGCCCGGGGATTGTCCCGTCACCGAACGCATCAGCGACCAGCTCGTGCGCCTGCCCTTCTACAACAACCTGGGCGGCGCGGACCTCGAACGCATCGTGGATGCCATCCTGGGATTCGAATTCTGAACCGTTCCATCTCCCCGGATGCGCAATCCCAAAATCATCCTACCCGCCCCCATTCAATGGAGGTATAATCATGCCGCGCCAGCCCTGGGCTGGTATTTTTTTGGACGGAGTGTCTCATGAAGCGTAATAACTCTTTTTGGCTGGTCGCGATTCTGTTGCTGACGGCCTTCTCCCTGTGGATCGACCTCAGCGACCGCATCCTGATCATCAACCCCTTCACCAAGGAAAACATCTTCGACCGGGATGTCGCCATCAAATTGGGCCTGGACTTGCGCGGCGGGCTGCAAGCCCTGCTCGAAGCCGATGTGCCTGCAGAGCGCGCCGTGGCCTCGGAAGAGATCAACAGCACCAAGACCATCCTCGAAAACCGCGCCAACGGCCTGGGCGTGAGTGAAGTCGTCATGCAGGTGGCCGGGGAACGCCGCATCGTGGCCGAGTTCCCAGGCATCGACAATCCCGATGAAGTCGTCGCTGCGCTCAAACAGACCGCCCTGCTCGAATTCGTGGACCTGGGCGATACGCCCGGCACGCAGGCGGTGGGCATGACCCTCGTCACCGACCAGGACGCCTCCCAGGCGGTGGAAGGCGAGACCGTCTATCACACCGTCATGACCGGCGCGGACCTGGATACGGTTTCGGTGGGAACCGATCCCCTGGGCAATTTCCTGATCAACTTTACCCTGAAACCCAGCGCCGGCCAGACCTTTGCCGATTACACCACGGCCAACGTGAACAAGACCCTGGCCATCGTGCTCGACAAGAAGGTCATCTCGGCTCCCAATATCGGCGAACCGATTACGGGTGGAGAAGGTTCGATCTCCGGCGGCTTTACCCAGGAGACTGCCAACACCCTGGCCATCCAGCTGCGCTCAGGCTCACTGCCGGTGCCCATGAAAGTGGTCGAAAGCCGCACGGTCGGCCCCACGCTGGGCGAGGAATCGGTGCGCAAGAGCGTGCTGGCGGGCATCATCGGCCTGGCTGTCGTGATCCTGTTCATGGCCTTCAACTATCGCCTGCCCGGCATCATTGCCGACCTGGCGTTGATCATCTACGCCCTGGCCTCCCTGATGCTGTTCAAGCTCATTCCCGTCACGCTGACCCTGCCTGGCATTGCGGGCTTCATCCTCAGCATCGGCATGGCTGTGGACGCCAACGTGCTGATTTTCGAACGTCTCAAGGAGGAATTGCGCGCCGGCCGCTCCCTGAGCCAGGCCATCGACCTGGGCTGGAGCCGCGCCTGGCCCTCCATCCGCGACTCGAACATCTCCACGCTGATCACCTGCGGCATCCTGTGGGTCTTCGGCAGCACCTTTGGCGCCAGCATGGTCAAGGGCTTCTCTGTCACCCTGGCGCTGGGCGTGGGCGTCTCCTTGTTCACTGCCATCAACGTCACCCGCACCTTCCTGCATACCGTGCTGGACAACCTCAAGATTGGCGAACACCCGCGCTGGTTCGGCCTGTAGGAACGGAGAAAACAGACATGAACATCATCAAGAATCGCTACCTGTATTTTTTCATCTCCCTGGTAATCATCATTCCCGGCCTGGTCTTCATGGGCATTCACTGGGTGCAGCACCCCGACATTGGCCCCATTCCGCTGGGCATCGACTTCCGCGGCGGCTCGCTGTTCGAGGTTCAGTTCGAGGGCGCGCGCCCGTCTGTCGACCAGATGGCGGAACTGTACGCCGATTTCTCCACTGCGGCTGCTCCCATTGCCGATCCTGTCATCCAGCCTTTGGGTGAGGATGCCTACTCGATTCGCTCGCGCAAGATCGACGAGAGCGTCAAGACGCAGATGGTCGCCGAAATGGAATCGCGCTTTGGGGTCAAAGTGACGGTGTTGAACTTTACCGCGGTCAGCCCCGCGGTTGGCGCCGAGGTGGCCAAGGCCGCCTCCATCGCCATTTTGTTCGCCGCCGCCGCCATCCTGTTCTACATCTGGTGGGCCTTCCGCGCCGTGGAACATCCCGTGCGCTACGGCACAGCCGCCATCGTTGCCATGCTGCACGACGTATTGGTGGTGCTGGGCGTGGAAGCCATGCTGGGTTACTTCTTCGGCTGGGAGGCGGATGCGCTCTTCCTGACCGCCCTGCTGACGGTCATCGGCTTCTCGGTGCATGACACCATCGTGGTGTTCGACCGTGTGCGCGAAAACTCGCACATCTTCCGCCGCCTCAATTACGAGACCCTGGTCAATCACTCCATCGTGCAGACACTCGACCGTTCGATCTCCACCCAGTTGACGGTCATGTTCACGCTGACGGCCCTGGTGCTGTTCGGCGGCGACAGCATCCGCCACTTTGTGGTCATCCTGCTGGTGGGTATCTTCAGCGGCACCTACTCTTCCATTTTCAATGCGGCCCCCCTCCTGGTGGTGTGGGAAAACCGCGAGTGGCAGACCTGGTTCAAGAAGAAGGACGAGCTGGCGCCCCTCCCGTAAATTACAACAAAAAGCCGATGCAGTCACCTGCATCGGCTTTTTTGATTCAGGGAGTCCGCAAGTTCCACTTGTGGATCATCCAGAAGCAGGGCTTCTGGACACCATATCAACAGAACTTGCACCCGCGCTTTTCCGCCTCGACAATGGCCTGGTCGCTGGACCAGAAGAAGTTTTCCGCGCCGATGGTGTCCAGCAGGCCGCCGCGTTCCATCATGGCGCGCGCATTGTCGTGGACGCCTGCGAACATGAGCGTGCCGCCC
>JBMOMS010000250.1:0-4719 GCA_049324895.1 Chloroflexota bacterium | reverse complement strand
GCGTGCTGATGAATATCCCCATATTCGTTTTGTCCAAAGCGGGATTGCTTCCCTCGATCAACTTTTTCAGCGCGTCCAGTTTGACGGCGACAATTACAGACGCGGGTTTTCAAATTGTCGAACAGGAAGATTTTTCCGTCCGCCCACTCAGGGAATGTTTCATTGTGGCGAGGAAACGGTAGGAGCGACCCAATGGATCGCCCCTAGATTCTACAACATCTCCTTCAAACACTGACCCGTGTACGACTCCTCCACCTTCGCCACATCTTCGGGGGTGCCTTCGGCGAGGAGTTGACCGCCTGCCATGCCGCCTTCGGGACCGAGGTCGATGACCCAATCCGCCGCCTTCACCAGATCAAGGTTGTGCTCGACAACGATGACGCTGTTGCCGGCGTCCACGAGGCGTTGCAAAACTTCGAGCAGGCGCGCGGTGTCGGCGGGATGCAGACCCGTGGTCGGTTCGTCGAGCAGGTAGAGCGTGCGTCCCGTGGAGCGGCGTCCGAGTTCCTTGGCGAGTTTGACGCGTTGGGCTTCTCCGCCAGATAAAGTCGTCGCGGGCTGACCGAGTTGCAAATATCCCAAGCCGACATCGGACATCACTTTCAGGCGGGATTGAGCGGCAGGGACATCGGCAAACAAAGCCAGCGCTTCTTCCACGGTCATATTCAAGACCTGCGAAATATCGTAGCCGCGATACTTGACGGCGAGAGTCTCCTTCTTGAAGCGGCGTCCACGACAGGCGGGACAGCGCACCTCGACATCGGGCAGGAAGTGCATTTTGACCGTCAGCGTGCCCGCGCCTTCGCAGCGTTCACAGCGTCCGCCTGGGACGTTGAACGAAAAATGCCGTGCGGTGATCTTGTTCTGCTTCGCTTCGGGTGTGGCGGCAAAGGTCTCGCGGATGGGCGTGAACGTATCGGAGTAGGTGGCGGCGTTCGAGCGCGGGATGCGCCCGATGTGCGCCTGGTCGATGGTGATGACCTTGTCGATGTGATCCCAGCCCGTGATGGAGTCGTGCTCGCCTGGCAAATCATTCGCACCGTTCAACTTTTGACGGGCGGCGAGGTCGAGGATGTCGAAGATCAGCGAGGACTTGCCCGAGCCTGAGACGCCCGTGACGGCGACCAACAGCCCGAGCGGAATCTTCACCGTCAGATTGTGCAGGTTGAATTGGCGCGCGCCGTTGATGGTCAGCGCTTTGTGATTGGGTTCGCGGCGACGTTCGGGAATCGGCACGGACGTGACTCCCGCGAGAAACTCACCCGTCAGCGAGCCTTTCGTTTGCGCCACTTCGGCGGGCGTACCAGCGGCGACGATCTGTCCGCCGTGCTTGCCTGCGCCAGGTCCCACGTCGATCAGATAGTCGGCGGCTTTGATCAGGTCGAGGTCGTGCTCAACGACCAGCACGGTGTTGCCCAAGTCGCGCAGGCGGCGCATGACGTTGATCAGCCGCGCGGTATCGCGGGAGTGCAGACCGATCGTCGGCTCGTCGAGGATGTAAAGCACACCCGTCAGACCAGACCCGAGCAGGGCTGCCAGCCTCAGGCGTTGGGCTTCGCCCGCAGAAAGAGTCGGGGAGGATCGCTCAAGGCTCAGGTAGCCGACTCCCACTTCCAGCAATCGCCCGACGCGCTCGAACAGGTCATCCAAAATCGGCTGGGCAATCCGCATTTCCTCGGCGGTGAAATGCGGCGGCAGGGATTTGATCCACGCGTCGAGGTCGTTGAGCGGCAGGTGCGAAATCTTGATGATGGTCTCGCCTGCCACGGTGACGGCGCGGCTTTCGGGACGCAGGCGCGTGCCCTCGCAGTCGAGACAGGGCTGGGTGGTGAAGAGGTGCTCGAGCTTTTCGAGATAGGCGGCGTTGGTGGCGTGCTCGTTGTAGCGGCGCTGGAGGTTGGTGACCACGCCCTCGAAGCGTCCCTGCGCGTTGGTGGCGGGCGGCTTGACGTCGGGGTAGTGGCGGCGGAACTGATGGCTCTCGGTGCCGTATAAAAACAGGTCGCGCTGGACGGGCGTGAAATCCTTAACGGGTTTGGACGTGTCGAACTCGAAGCCAAAATACTTGCCCGCGTTCTTCATGATCTGGCTGTAGTGCGTGCCGTGGAACTCGATCCAGCCATCGACGGGGAGTTCGGGGATGCTCTTGCTTTCGTCCACGAGGCGGCTGACGATGGGTTGGCGCACCACGCCCAGTCCCGTGCAGGTGGGGCAGGCTCCCGCGGGCTTGTTGAACGAGAAGTTCGCCATGCCCATCTCAGGCACAGCCGCGCCGCAATGCGGGCAGGGATAGGTTCCATCGGGGCTTTCGTCGGATTCGTCCTGCCAATTTTCGTCAGCGGATTCGTAAGTCGGTGGCGGGACATCCTTCCCGCACTTTGGGCAAGGGCGATGACCGAGACGGGCGTACAAAACCCGCAGGTAGGTAAAGACTTCGGTCACCGTGCCGACCGTCGAGCGGGGACTGTGATTCGTCAGGTGTTGGTCCACGCTGATGGAGGGTGACAAGCCGACGATGGAATCCACGGGCGGTTTGGCGAGTCCATCCGTGACGATGCCGAGGGACTCGAACAACTGACGCAGGCTTTCCTTGTGCAGGATGTCGAATGCCAGTGTGGACTTGCCCGATCCCGACAGTCCCGTCATGACGACGAGCTGGTTCTTGGGGATTTCAAGGGTCACGTTTTTGAGGTTGTGCAGGCGTGCGTTGCGAATGATGATGTTGGGGTTCATTTGTTCTCCAGATACCCTCACCCTAGCCCTCTCCCGAAAAGAGAGGGGACTTTGCGCGGTGGGGTTTTTATTTCCATTGTACAACCCTGGTGGGCAAGTGGAGGGTTGAAGATAAGTCAGGATTCACCACAGATAAACAAGGATGAACGCAGATTTTTAGGTAAACTCCTGCAAAAAATATTCAAATCCTTTTTATCTGTGTTCATCTGCGGTTGAAAATGTATTTCAAAACACCTTCCCAGGACGAAGATCAACAGTCTGGAGATTTCTGATTCGAGATTTCCCCAATCAACCGTATCACCTCTCGCGCCAGTTTCTCCTGCGCCTTCAGCGTGGTCAGCCAACGGTCGGCGGCGGTGAAGATGTCTTCGTCTTCGCGCGGGGTGTCGAGAATCTTTTTCAGGTTGCGGGTGTTGCCCGCGTCCAGTTCGAGGAACATGCGCAGGATGGCCATGTGGCTGTAGCCCGCATGACTCAACATGCGGATGATTTGCAGGCGTTCGACGTCCCTTTGGCCGAACAGGCGGTAATTGTTGTGTGCGTTGCGCCGTACACGGATCAGTCCGTTGCGCTCCCAGTTGCGGATGACGTCGTGGCTGACGCCGAGCAGTTTGGAGACCTCACGAATCGAGAGCAGTTCATCGTCTTCGACTTGCGTCCTGCGCTGCGCCCAATCTTCCAGCAGGTCCGCGTCATCGTCGGCGCGTTTCAACTCGGCTTCGACCGATGCCAGGTATTCCCGCGCTTTTTGTAGTGCGCCCAGCCAGTCGTCCACAACGGCGCATTGGATGATGGCGTTTCCCTGCGCGCGGAAACCCCGGCCAGGATACGGGGCTGCGTAGACAGCCCGCGCCAGACGCAGGCAGTCGAGGTGGCGCTGGGTAAAGAGGCGGTATCCGCTGGGGCTGCGCTCGACAGGCGGAATCAGCCCCCAGTCCAGGTACAGGCGGACGGTGTTGGGGTGAATGCCCACGGCGCGGGCCAGGTCCGAGGTGCGCAGGTATTTCACGATTCCAGAAGAAAGGGGACGGTCATCCATCGACATGTTCGAAATTCTAATCCCAAAACAGCCTTTCCCCCATTCATTTGGGAGTATACTCGCCGCAAATCCCATTTGCAGAGGACGATCTCATGAAACGCAACAAACTGCTTCCCGCCCTGCTCGTGCTGGCTGTCCCGTTCATCCTTTCCCTGGCCTGCGGCAGCAGCGGCCCGCCCGCCATCGGCGAGGTGGTGACGGCCAGGAGTCTGGCCGAAAATTTCCAGCCCGTCGAGCCGACCTCCAGTTACCAGCCGGCCGACACGATCTACCTGTCCGTCGAAGTCTCGGACCTGGTGCTGGGCACCACGGTGCAGGTGCAATACAAACTGGATGGGGAACTCTACGAAGAAACCACCCTGACCGCCGACGAAGAAGGCTCCGGCTATTACGGCTTCAGCTTGCAGCCCAGCGAGTTCGGACATACGCCGGGCGCATACACGGCCGAGGTGTATCTGAATAATGTGCTGACCAAAACCGTTACGTTTACCGTGGAAGGCGACCCCACCCCCAGGATCGTCAATGTGGTGCTGGCCGCGGGCCTGGGAGACAATTCCAGCCCGATCGACCCGTCCACAACCTTCGGCACGATGGATATCGTGCATGTCTCGGTTCAGGTGGCCAACCTCAAGGCGGGGGCGGAGATCAAGATCGTCTTCACCTATGAAGGCCAGTCGCAGGAACTGACGACCACGGCCACGGAATCTGGTTCGGGATATTTCGGGTTCACCTTCAGTCCGAACGAATCGGGGCACGCCCTCGGCGTGTACACGGTGGAAGCCTTCCTGGATGGCGCGCCGTACGGTGAAACCCTGACCTTCACCATCGAATAACCTTCCCGTTTCGATAAAAATCCCCGACGTTGTTACGTCGGGGATTTTTGTACCGCACTCGGGTGAAAATTGCGCTTTTTTAGAGGGTGGAATGCGCAATTTTCACCCGTGGGT
>JBMOMS010000249.1:0-36277 GCA_049324895.1 Chloroflexota bacterium | reverse complement strand
AAACAGAACCTAATAAAGCCTCTGATGCATTTGCGCCAATGGCAAAATGTGTACTATCCGAATTCCATTGCATTGGCAAAAACCATCCGTATGGCAGCAGGAGGTCTGTGTTTCCATCCAAGAGATTACCTTTGTAAAGTTTGTAATCCTCTGTAAAATAAAGAATCCATTCCCTGTTTGGTGAGACACTGATCACATCGTTGGACTCTATGTGCGTCCATACTGGAGGTGGGTCCAAAAGTATCTGGGTTGCCGCATTATCATTGAATGTATATTTCCAGACAGTATAGGAAAAATTTTCTGGTTTTGCCGGGAGAGCTATGATCAACCCGCTCGAATCTGGGAACCAGTACGCCTTTGGGTAAAGTTCATAAGGCGTACCAGATACGTATTTCACGATACCGCGATGCAGGGTTTTTCCATCTGTATCCAAAATATCTATTTGTCCGTCATGAGCAACTGACAGCAAATTCCCATCAGGAGATATGCTGAAATTACTGAGCCATTGCGGATCGCCGTCAAAATGTAAATAGCCGCCCAAGGCAGGTTTCAATATTTCTTTGATTTTTCCTGTATCGCTATCTATCAAGAACAATCCCACCGTACAGCCTGAATTGGAAGATGGGTCGTATGTTGGACATAGATACGTGTTAAAGAGGAATTGATGTGTGTTCGGAACAAACGCCAAGTGTCCCGCTTTTGTCCCCGTGCCGAGAGTATCAAGCCAATCTTTTGTGATGATCTCCTGTTCATGGCTTCCATCGGCATTGATTGAGAATATGCTATTTTTGTCTTGTGACTTGCCGCGATAAAAGATAATTTTCTCGCCGTCATCGGAGAACATGGGATAAATATCTTGTCCGCTATCCGTCAGTTGCTGTGGTGGGTTACTGCCGTTTTGAACATATAGATTTCCATCCACAATATATGCCATGCGAAGGTTATCCAGCGGGAATATTTCGGTCGCCGTGGATATGGGTATTGGGGCGGGGGAGGAAATGGGCGTAGAAACCGGCAGGACAGTTGGGTTTCCAGGGGTCAGGGTTGGCAGGGGAGCAACAGATGTGAATGTCGGCAGCGTTGTTATGGTAGCGCTCGGCGCGCTCGTGGCTGTGGGGAGCGGTTGGACGCTCCCGCAGCCGGTCAGCCCGGCGCACACGACTCCCAGGGCGATGGATAAAATCCACAAGAGGACTTTCAGCTTTTTGGTTTGAAACATAAGACGCGGCCACTTGCCATTCTTTGAACTTCTCATTTTGCCTCCAATGACACAAGTGGGACGGAACTGCAATCGCCAAAGTTCCCACTGGATGATTTGCGATAAATGGATTGTAATGGAAAACATCCTCCAACGCATGAAAACGAGGCGATATTTGTAACATCGGGGACATGACAGCGCAGCCGGGGGCCTGCGGTATAATGACCGCATGATTGTTTTGTCTGACAATCGGATGAGCGACGCCGCTCTCCAGCGGTTCTGAACGTATATCTGGTCAGGGTTTCCCTGACCAGATTTGCTTTAAGTCCCATCCGCACCTGCGGAAATACAAGGAGAATTCATGAAACTCAGCAAATTAGCCAGCGGGATCGCAGAATCTCCCACCTTCGCCTTGAACGAAGAGGCGCGGCTGCTGCGGGAACGCGGCGAGCCGGTCATCAACCTGGGGATCGGCGAGCCGAAGAACAAGACGCCCATCGCGGCTGTGTTGTCCTCGGGCGCCAAACTGACCAGCGGCGAGGTAAAGTACACCCCGCCCGACGGCTTGCCCTCGATGAAGAAGGCGGTCATCCGCTACACGGAGGAGAGCTACAACCGCCTGGTCGCGCCCGAGAACGTGACCATCACCAACGGCGCGAAGCAGTCGCTCTTCAATATCTTCTATTCCATCCTCAACCCGCAGGATGAGGTGATTGTCATCGCGCCCTACTGGGTTTCCTACTGCGAGATGATCAAGATGTGCATGGGCGTGCCCGTCATCGTCACGCCCGAGGACGGCACCTTCATCCCGCGCTTCGAGGACATCGAGCGCGCCGTGTCCTCGTCCACGCGCGCGATCATCGTCAACAGCCCGAACAATCCCTCGGGGGCCATTTATCCGCCCGAGCTGCTCGCGAAGATCGCGGACTTTTGCGAACGCAAGGGCCTGTACCTGATCTGTGACGACATCTATCACAAACTGACCTTCGACCGCAACGTGGCCCCGCCCGCCTACTCGTTCACCAAACTGGACGTGGAGAATTCGCACATCATCGTGGTCAACGGCGTGGCCAAACTCTACGGCATGACCGGCTTCCGCATCGGCTGGGTGGTCGGGCCGCGCGACCTGATCCGCGTGATGACCAACGTCATGGCGCAGACCACCTCCTGCGTCTCGCCGATTGCCCAGGCGGCGGCCGAGGGCGCGCTGAACGGCCTGCAATCCGTGGTCGAGGCGCTGCGGCTCCAGATCCAGAACAACCGCGACGTGCTCTTGCAGGAGATGAAGACCTTCAACGGCGCGCGGCTGATTCCGCCCAGCGGCACCTTCTACGCCCTGCCCGACCTGCGCGCCTTCAACGGCAACTCGGTGGAGGTCTCGCGCTTCCTGTTGAAGAAGGCGCTGGTCGTGACCGTGCCCGGCAAGGAGTTCGGCATGGAAGGCCACATCCGCCTGTCCTTTGCGGGTTCCGTCAAGGACGTGACCGAGGGGCTGGCGCGCATCAAGTGGGCGCTCGACCCGACCTCGCCGAACGAAATCTACATCGGCGACAAGAAGATGATTCGGGATTGGCTATAGAGAGTAGAGAATAGGGAGTAGAGAATAGTAAACGGTAACTGTGTGACTATTCTCTACGTACCTGCTCTCTAATCATCTTATGATGAGGAACCATGAATAACCTACTCAACATCAAAACTCCCGCCGAGGGCATCGCCCAGGTGCGCAAGGCGGATTACAACCTGTCCCAGCATGGCGTCGGGAATCTGCGCCTGGCCTATTGGAACCTGCCGACCGAGGCCCTGGTCGAAGAAGCCGTCTTCCGCAACGAGGGCGCGCTGGTCACGGGCGGGCCGTTCGTGGCCAATACGGGCAAGCACACCGCGCGCTCGGCCAACGACAAGTTCGTGGTGCGCGAGACCGACTCGGAGGGCAATGTCTGGTGGGGCGTGTACAACCGCCCGTTCGCGCCGGACAAGTTCGAGGTGCTGTACGACCGCATGTTGGGCTTCCTGCAAGGGCGCGACGTCTTCGTCCAGGATGTCTACGGCGGCGCGGACGAGAACTACCGCCTGCCCGTGCGCATCGTGACCGAACTGGCCTGGCACAGTCACTTCGTGCGCAACATGTTCATCCTGCCGCAGTCGCTGGAGGAATACAAGCGCTTCGTGCCCGAGTTCACCCTCCTGGCGCTGCCGTCCTTCAAGGGCGCGCCCATGGTGGACAGCACCAACTCCGAGACCTTCATCTGCCTGTCCTTCGAGAAGAAGCTGGCTATCATCGGCAACTCGGCCTACGCGGGCGAGATCAAGAAATCGGTCTTCACCATCCTGAACTACCTGCTGCCGCTGGAAGGCGTGCTTTCGATGCACTGCTCGGCCAACGTCAACCCGCAGGATGCGAACGACGTGGCCCTGTTCTTCGGCCTGAGCGGTACGGGCAAGACCACCCTCTCTGCCGACCCGACCCGACGCCTGATCGGCGACGACGAGCACGGCTGGAGCGACGAGGGCGTCTTCAACTTCGAGGGCGGATGCTACGCCAAGGTCATCGGCCTGTCCGAATCCGCCGAGCCGGAGATCTACGCCACCACCAAACGATTCGGCACCATTCTCGAAAACGTGCCCTTCGACCCGGTCACGCGCCTGATCGACCTGGACGATGACACGCTGACCGAGAACACGCGCGCCTCCTATCCGCTGGATTTCATCGACAACGCCGTGCCCGAGAAGAAGGCCGGCCACCCCAGGAACGTCATCATGCTGACCTGCGACGCCAGCGGCGTGATGCCGCCCATCGCGCGCCTGACCCCGGACCAGGCCCTCTACCAGTTCATCTCGGGCTACACGGCCAAGATCGCCGGGACCGAGGTCGGCCTGCGCGACGAGCCGGAGATCACCTTCAGCGCCTGCTTCGGCGGTCCGTTCATGGTGCATCATCCCTACAAGTACGCGGAACTGCTCAAGCGCAAGATCGAACGCTACGGCGTGACCTGCTGGCTGGTCAACACCGGCTGGGTGGGCGGACCCTACGGCGTGGGCAAGCGCATTTCCATCCGCTACACGCGCGCCCTGCTCAACGCCGCCCTGACCGGCAAGCTCGACAACGTGGCATACTACCAGGATCCCGTCTTCGGCTTCGAAGTGCCCAAGACCTGTCCCGACGTGCCCGATTCCGTGCTGGAGCCGTGGTCGAGTTGGCCGAGCCGCGCCGAGTACGACAAACGCTATACGGACCTGGCCCAGCGCTTCATCCAAAACTTCGCCAAGTTCACCGAAGGCACCCCGCAGGAAGTCATCGACGCGGGGCCGAAGGTGAAGTAGGCTGCAAGAAAGAGGAAAGAAAAAAGAAAGTCCCCGCTTTGTGCGGGGACTTTTGATGACATTTGCCAAATAATCTACCAGGGCAGCTTTTCCAAATCCACGTTGCCGCCGCTGAGGATGACGCCGACCCGCAATCCTGTGAGGTCGACCTTGCGCTCCCACAGCACGCCCACCGCCACCGCCGACGACGGTTCGATGATGATCTTGGCGCGCTCCCAGACGAACTTCATGGATGCGATGATGCCCGCCTCGCTGACTGTCACGATCTGTTCCACGTTCTCGCGGACGATGGGAAAGGTCAGCGTGCCCAGTGAGGTCAGCAGGCCGTCGGCGATGGTCTTTGGATTGTCGGACGGGATGATCCTATCGGCCTGCATCGAACGATAGGCGTCGTCGGCCATTTCGGGTTCCCCCGCGATGACGCGCACGCGCGGGGCCAGGCCCTTGACCGTCAGGCTGGTCCCGCTCAGGAGGCCGCCTCCGCCCACGGGCGCGATGACCACATCCAGGTCGGGGACCTGCTCCAACAGTTCCAGCGCCGCCGTGCCCTGGCCCGCGATGACGCGCGTGTCGTTGTATGGGTGGACAACTTCCGCGCCCGTCTCCTCCACGATGCGCGCCAGCGTCGACTCGCGCGCCGCCAGGGTCGGTTCGCAGAAGGTGATGCGACCGCCGTAGCCCGCCACAGCATCCTTCTTGACCTGGGGCGCGTTGTTCGGCATGACGATGTAGGCGGGGATGCCGCGTATGCGCGCCGCCAGCGCCAGCGCCTGGGCGTGATTGCCCGAGGAATGGGTGCATACGCCGCGCGCGGCTTCTTCATCCGTCAGGGAGTAGACCGCATTGCACGCGCCGCGGAATTTGAACGCGCCGACCTTCTGGAAATTTTCGCACTTCAGGAAGACCCGCGCGTCGACGGCTTCGTCGAGGTTTTGGCAGGTCAATACGGGTGTGCGATGCGCATACGGGCGGATGCGTTCCGCCGCCGCGCGGATATCGGTCAGGGTGGGGGACATGGGATACCTCGAAACGCAATAGGATGGCGTTATTGTATCCTGTCTTCTTTTGCTCATGCGCGTGTTTTTGGCTATAATCGCGCCATGAATTTTCTCACCCGCCTTGCCCAGCCCGCCCCGATCCTGCTCGACGGCGCGACCGGCACCGAACTCCACCGCCGCGGCGTGGATACGGGCCTGCCGCTCTGGTCGGCCAACGCCCTGCTCGATGAGCGGGGTCGCCAGATCCTCAAACGCATTCACCTGGATTACCTCGAAGCGGGGGCCGAGATCCTGACCAGCAACACCTTCCGCACCCACCGCCGCGCCCTGGAGAAGAGCGGCAACGCGCACCTGGCCCTTGACCTGACCCGCCACGCCGTCGATCTGGCCCGCGAGGCCATCCGCGAGTTCGACTCTCCCGTGCCGCGCTTCGTGGCTGGCTCCATTTCGACGCTGGAGGATTGCTACCAGCCCGCGCTCGTCCCGCCCGATGACGAACTGCGCGCCGAACACGGCGAACGCGTGCAGCACCTTCTCGAATGCGGCGTGGACCTGTTCCTGGTCGAGACCATGAACAGCATTCGCGAGGCGCACATCGCCGCCGGGTTGGCGGCCGCCACGGGCGTGCCGGTCGTCGTCAGTTTTGTGTGCGACCCGATGGGCAACATCCTCTCGGGCGAGAGTCTGGGTGGGGCGGCGCGCAGCCTCCTGCCGTTGGGCATCGCTGCCATCGGCGTCAACTGCGGGCCGACGCCCTACCTGACCGCGCCGCTGGAGGAATTGCAGGCGGCCTGTCCGCCCGGCTTCCCGTTGATCGCCTACGGCAATATCGGCTACGCCGACGCCGCGGTAGGCTGGGTCAACACGGACGCCGAATCCCCGGCCGCCTATTGCCGTCACGCCGCGCACTGGCCCGCCAGGATTATCGGCGGCTGCTGCGGCACCACGCCCGCCCATATCGTCGAACTCAAAGCCAGTTTACAATGAAGGAGTGGGTGTCCGCGCAGGCCATGCCGGGCGCTTCAGGTTGGTCTTCCGCTTGAACCGATTGGGGATACCTGTCGAAGGTATCCTGGGCTACAATCAATATGCGCTCACCCGGGTGTGACAGGCATGCGTTCCTGTGGGTTGTGGCTTGAAAGCCGCGCTACGATGGACAAAATCATTTTGGAGGCAGGATGCAAGACGCGCTGATAATCGACGATAATCGCAATACGGCGGATGCCCTCAGGCAAATGCTGGATCTCCTGGGACTGCCATCGCGGGTGGCCTACGGATCAAGCCCCGCCTTGACCGCCCTGCGCGCCTTTGTGCCGAGCGTGGTGCTGCTGGATATCAACATGCCGGGCCTGGCAGGCACCGAAATCCTGTCCTACATCAAACGTGAGCCGAGGTTGTTGCACGTCCCGGTCGTGGTGGTCACCTCGGATGACCAGCCCGAAACCCGCCAGCGCGTGTTGATGGGCGGCGCCCTGACCATTTTGATCAAGCCGGTTACACTCGAAGCGCTGGAGGGTGTCCTGCGAAAGGCGGGACTGCTCTAGCCTGCGCGGTATGGTCGCCCGGACGCATTGATCCAACCGCTGTCTGTACAGCGGTTTTTTGCGGGCGCGCATCATCTTTAACGGGTTTTAGACGATGTTGCCTAACATCGGATTTTTAAGTCACGAAAGAGAAACGATGAAGAGATTTCTGTTCCTGTTGATGCTCCTGGCTGTTGGGGTGAGCGCCTGCGCCAGGCCCCAGCCGTCTGCCACTTCCGAATCTTCCGCCACATTGGCGGCGGTCCCTTCGGATTATGCCGGCCTGGACAACCCCTTCGGCGTGGAGGATGTCTCCGAAGGGCAGGCGCTGTACAAGACCAACTGCGCCACTTGTCACGGCGAAGCCGGGCGCGGGGATGGGTCGGTGGCCCCCTCCCTCAATCCGCGGCCCGTCGACCTGGTGAAGTTAAATGAAGCCGCAACGGACGATTACCTGTTCTGGCGCATCAGCACGGGCAGCGCGGGTACGGCCATGGCGGGCTGGAAGGGCATTCTGTCGGAGGAGCAGATCTGGAAGGTGATCGCCGCGCTGCGCGCGATGAAATAGGGCCTGAGGCCTGGAAATTCGACTGCCGAACCCGAAAAATGCGGGTATAATGCCCCCGACCAACGCGCATCGGAGGAGCCTGTGCCCATTTCTGTTGGGATTCCCGCGCCCGACTTTGAATTGTTAGACGATACAAACCAACCCCGCCGCCTGTCCGATTTTCGCGGACAGCGTGTGGTTTTGTATTTCTACCCCAAGGACGATACGCCCGGCTGCACCAGGGAAGCCTGCAACTTCCGCGACGATTACTCCGCCTATGAACAGGCTGGGATTGTCATCCTGGGCCTCAGTCCAGATTCGGTCGCCTCGCACGCGAAATTCAAGGCCAAGTTCCAACTCCCGTTTGCCCTGCTGGCCGACGAGGGTCACAAGGTTTGCGACGCCTACGGGGTGTGGGGCGCCAAGAAATTCATGGGCAAGGCCTACGAGGGCGTCCTGCGCACCACCTTCCTGGTTGACCCCGATGGGTCGATCTTGCGCATCTTCGAGAATGTGCGTCCCGCCGAACACAGCGTGGAAGTGCTGGCGGCCTTCCAGAACGAAACTTAAAAAATCAAATTGTGTTATTATTTTGTGCTCAAAAAACGTGACAAATTGTCTAAAATTTGGTAAATTACACCCTGGTACGCGCAGCCCTGCGGGGGGACTGTCGCGGACGTTCTCTTCCGCTGTGGAACATTTTTTTTCAGGAGAGTGTGTATGCGACACTTTATAATCGTGGGCATTCTGGTCATCGCCGCGGCCGTGCTCACCTATACCGGGTTGAATGCAATCGGTATGTTGCCGGTTGAAGCCAGCGCCCAGGCCATTCCCATCGACTGGATGTGGAACTTGCAGGTCATCGCGATCTCCTTCCTGTTCGCGTTGATCGTGGTGCCGCTCGTGTACAGTCTGATCGTCTTCCGACGCAGGAAGGGCGATAACACAGACGCAAAACATATCGAAGGCAACACCACCCTGGAGGTGGCCTGGACGATCGTTCCCTTGATCGTGGTGGTGATGTTTGCCTACTTCGGGGCCTACTCGCTGGGCGAGACCCGCCGCGTGGACCCGAACGCCATGGTGGTCAAGGTGACGGGTTTCCAATGGGGCTGGCAGTTCGAGTACCCCGAGTATGGTTTCACCTCCAACACGCTCTACCTGCCTGCGGATAAACAGGTGCTGCTTCAGTTGCAGGCCGTGGACGTGATCCACTCCTTCTGGGTGCCTGAATTCCGCGTCAAGCAGGACCTGGTGCCCGGGCGCATCACCGAGATTCGCGTCACCCCGATTTTGTTGGGGGAATACAAGGTGCGCTGCGCCGAGATCTGCGGCACCGAGCACGCCTACATGGAGTCCCCGGTCCAGGTGGTGGAGGCGTCTGCCTTCGATCAGTGGGTGGAGGAACAGAAACTGGCGGCAGCCGAAGCGGAGGCCAATGCCACGCCCGAGCAGCGCGGCCAGAAACTCTACGCGACCTACTGCAAGGCCTGCCATTCCATCGACGGTTCGGCTGGCAACGGCCCGACCTGGAGCGGCTTGTTCGGCCACGAAGTGGAATTGGCAGACGGCTCGACCGTCACCGCAGATGAGGCCTACCTGGCCCAGTCCATCAAGGAGCCGCAGTCGCAGGTGGTCAAGGGCTTCGCCCCAATGGCCTTCAACGCGACGGCGGTGGGCATCGGCGACGCCGAAATCCAATACATCATTGCGTACATCAAGACGCTGAAATGAACGCGGAGGAGACGACATGAAAAATATCCATCCAGTTTGGCGCGGGCTGGCGTTGCTGGTCCTGGGCGCATTGGTTGGCTATGGGGTGGGGCTGTTCCTGGATTACGCCGTGCAGAGCGGATTCTTCGCCCACGAGGCGGAGTTGCGTTTCAACGCTCCCGTGCCCGGCCTGTTTTCCCTGCTGATTGGGGCGACCCTGTTTTTCTTCGGCCTGGTGGGCTACCGCGGCGTGACCCGCGGCCTGGTCTTCCAGGTGCTGGGAACCCTGGCGGGCGGTTTCCTCGTGACGGGCATCCGCGCGGCGATGGGCCTGGGCGCGTGGGGCGATTTCTTCTTCACGGAACCCGCCTGGGTATTGGGCGGCCTGGTGGGGGCGCTGTCCTTCCTGGTGGGGGTCGGCGCGGTCACCGATTGGTGGAAGTGGGCGCTGGGCGAACCAACCTCGGACCATCACCACGATGAGCCTGGCTTCGAGAAGTATTTCGGCGTCTCGCTCGATCACAAGGTCATTGGCGTTCAGTACACTGTGGTGGCGCTGCTGCTGATCAGTGTGGGCGGCCTGTTCGCGTTGATCTTCCGCACCGAACTGGCGGCTTCGCAGCTGCAATTCCTCACCAAGGAATTCAAGCTGTTCGACCAGAACGGCCTGCAGATGTACAACTCGCTGATGAGCCTGCATGGCATGATCATGATCGTCTCGATCCTGCTGGGCATTGCGGGCATCATGAACTACGTCGTCCCGTTGCTGTTGGGCGCGGCAGACATGGCCTTCCCGCGCATGAACGCCTTCTCGTTCTGGATCGCCGCTCCCGCCGCCGTGCTGCTGTTGGCCAGCCTGTTCCTGGGCGGCTTCGACACGGGTTGGACGGGCTACCCGCCCCTCTCGGCGCGCGCGCCCGTGGGTATGCAGATGTTCTTCCTGGGCGTGTTCGTGGCAGGCTGGTCGTCCATCCTGGGCGGCCTGAACCTGATCGCCACCGCCCTGCGCATGCGCGCTAAGGGGATGAACGCCTTCCGAATGCCGATCCTGGTGTGGGCTTCGGTGGCGACCTCGCTGATCTCGCTGACCGCCACGCAATTGATCGGCCTGTCCTTCCAGCTGGTCATGTTCCAGCGCCTGTTCGGGATGGGCTTCTTCGATCCCGCCAAGGGCGGCAACCCGATCCTGTTCCAGCACCTGTTCTGGTTCTACTCGCATCCTGCCGTGTATGTGTTCGTGTTGCCCGGCCTGGGCGTGATCTCGGAACTGCTGCCGGTCTTCGTGCGCAAGCCGCTCTTTGGCTACAGGTGGGTGGCCATGTCCTCGCTGGGCATTGCGCTGGTGGGTTTCCTGGTCTGGGCGCATCACATGTTCACCTCGGGCATGAACGAATACCTGCGCGTGCCCTTCATGTACAGCACCCTGCTGGTGGCCGTGCCGACCGGCGTCAAGTTCTTCTCGTGGGTGGCGACCATCTGGCAGGGCAAGATTCGCATGCCCACGCCGATGCTCTTTGTGTTGGGCGGCATCGTTGTGTTCCTGATGGGCGGCCTCTCGGGTCCCCCGAACGCCACCGTCTCGACCGACCTGCACCTGCACGACACCTACTTCATCGTCGGCCACTTCCATGACACCATCTTCGGCGGGTTTGTCTACCCATTCTTCGCCGCCATCTATTACTGGTTCCCCAAGGCGACCGGCCGCCGCATGAGCGAGTTCTGGGGCAAGGTGCATTTCTGGCTGATGACGCCTGCATTCTTCATCCTGACCCTGGGCATGATGCGCATCGGCCTGCTGGGCATGCGCCGCCGCATTGCGGACTACGATCCCGCCATGGGCTTCGATTTCACCCACCTGATCCTGACCGTTACGGGCTACCTGATCGCGCTCTCGGTGCTGGTTTTCCTGATCAATTTCTTCCATAGCATGAAGAATGGCGAGAAGGCCGAAGGCAACCTGTGGGAATCGCGCTCGCCGGAGTGGCTGGTGCCCTCGCCCATGCCGCTGCAAAACTACGAGCATGAATTCGAGGTGGTGGGCGAACCGTACGATTACGGCCTGGCCGGCTCGCGTTACGTCAAGTTTGCGAATGAAAAGTAAAGGGTAAGGCTTCGATGACACACACACAAGATAAATCCACCGCCATGAGCCAGGGCGTGTTGATCTTCATATACCTGGGCGTGCTGACGGCGCTCGAATTCTTCATCGCGGTCGCGTTCGAAAACGTGCCGTTGCTCGTGCTGGTGGCCCTAGTCAAGGCGGGGCTGGTGATTTATTACTACATGCACATCTACCGCCTGAACGAAGACGACGGGGCCGACCAACATTCCCACGCCTACAAGACCGGCACCAACCGCCTGGGCTTGTGGCTGTTCCTGCTCTCGGATGCCTTCGTGTTCGGCGGCCTGATGGTGGCGCGCGTCAACCTGCTTGGCATGACCCGTCCGCACCTGAACCAGACCCTGGGCCTGGCCGTGACCGCCGTGCTGCTGGTCTCGTCCTTCTTCATGAACCGCGGCGAGACGGCCATGTCGCACGGTGACCGTAAGGGCTTCCTGATCAACACCTCCATCACGCTGGCGCTGGCGATGGCCTTCCTGCTGGGCGTGGTGGCCGTGGAGTGGCCCTCGGCGGCCCACGAAGGCTTGACGCCTGAATTTGGCACGGTGGGCGGGGTCTTCTATATCATGACCGGCATGCACGCCTTCCATGTGCTGACGGGCGTGCTGTTCCTGATCGTCATCCTGCGCAACGGTGCGCGCGGCCTGTACAGCGCCGAGAAGCATTGGGCCGTGGAAGCCGCCGCCGTCTACTGGCACTTCGTGGATGTGGTGTGGATTTTCTTCTATCCCGCCCTGTACCTGATTGGGACGGCGATTGCCGCGGGCGCTTAGTCCCGATTAAGCGAATGATGGTATGATGTCGGGGCGGCCGCTGGGTCGCCCCGATTTTTTATGGAGGTTGCGCATGGATCGCAAGGTCATCTGGGTTGGTGTCGGTTCTTTGCTCGTCATCCTGGTGGGAATTGCACTGGCTGTCGTTTTTGCCAGGCCGCCCAGTTTCCTGGGAACCAGCTATGACCCCATTCCCGCCCCTGAAATCGACATGCCTCTGGCGGACGGTTCGCAATTTCGCCTGAGCGACCATCGCGGCAGGGTCGTGCTGATCTTCTTCGGTTACACCTACTGTCCCGACGTGTGTCCGATCACGCTGGCCAACATGAAGCAGGTGGTGACCGAATTGGGCGCAGATGCGGAACGGGTGCAGGTGGTCTTCGTCACGATGGATCCCGACCGCGACACGCCCGAACGCACCCAGGAATATGTCAGCCGCTTCCACCCGTCCTTCCTCGGCCTTTCTGGCCCAATCGAGGAATTGGGCAAAATCTGGGGCGACTATGGCGCGTACCGCGAGTTGAGTCCCGTGGACGAGAACGGAAATTATCTTGTGACCCACTCTTCGCGGCTGACTGTCATCGACACGCACGGCGACCTGCGCCTGTCCTTCCCCTTCGAGACGCCCTGGCAGGATGTGCTGCATGACGTTCGCCTGCTGCTGGCAGAGGAGTAGGGCGGGTTTCCCGCCATGTTGGATGCACGGAATTGTCAGGCTGCAAGCCTGACCTACAGATCAGAAAGGCAACTTCATGACCCGCAGCGCAATTATCAAGCGCATCCTGCTTTCCCTGGTATTGGGAATGAGCCTGGCCGCCCTGACGAGCGAAGTCTCCTACCAATTGCTCAAACGCGAAAACCGCGAACCGATGCGCATCGAGCTGGTCGTTCCGGCCGGCACGGCGGCGCGGGTGGCCGCAGGCGAAGCGCCGCCCGGCCTGCCCGCGGATATGAGCTTCGTCATCGGCGATACGCTGGTGGTGGTCAACCAGGATGAAGTGGATCACCAGCTTGGCCCGCTGTGGGTGCCCGCAGGCACCTCGGCCAGCATGACCCTGTCGAGCGAGGAAAATTTTGCGCTCGAATGTTCCTTCCAGCCGACCCGCTATTTCGGCCTGGATGTGCGTCCGCCGGTGACGCTCGGCACGCGCCTCTCGGGCGTCTTCTTTGCGGGCTTTCCGCTCTCCGCGTTGTTTGCGGTGTACAGCATCCTGATCCAATCCGACAAAAAGAAAAAGGAAGCGGCGGCATGAGAGTCCTGCGCGCCATGTTCTCCCGCAGGTGGATTTTGACCACCCTGCTCGTGTTTGCGGGCACGGCCCTGTGCGCCCGCCTGGGAATTTGGCAGCTCGACCGCCTCGACCAGCGGCGGGCGGCCAACGCCCACTTCGAATCCGTGCAGGCCATGCCGACCCTCGAACTGTCCGGCGCGACGGCGGAGGACCTGACCGCCCAGGAGTACCGCGCCGTGACCGCGCGCGGCGTCTACGACTTCGAGCACCAGGTGGCGCTGCGCAACCGCGACCGGGAGGGTGTGCTGGGCTATCACCTGCTCACGCCGCTGGTGTTCAGCGATGGCTCGGCCATCCTGGTCGAACGCGGATTCATCCCCGCCGAGGGGAATGCCGCTCCCGCCGACTGGCGTCGATACGACCAGCCGGGCGAGGTCCTCGTCAGCGGAATCATCCACCTGGGGCAAACGGAACCAGGCTTCGGGGCGGTTTCGGACCCGCCGCACGTCGAGGGGCAGAGACTCGATTTTTGGGTAATCGTCAACCTCGAGCGCATCCAGCTGCAGGTCCCCCATCGCCTGTTGCCGGCCTTCCTCCAGCCAGACATGGACCCGGCGGATACCATCCCGCCCATCGCCTATCAATACCAATATGAAGTGACCGAGGGACCACACCTGGGATATGCGGGCCAGTGGTTTACCTTTGCCGCGTTGTTGTTCTTTGGATACCCGCTCTTTTACCTGCCGAAGCAGGACCTGTCATGAAGTATTCGCTGCGTTCCTCCTTTGCCCGCCAAACCCTGGTTTTGCTGTTCCTTGTGCTCGCACTGACCCTGCTGGGCCGCGCCGTGACCTTGACCGGCGCAGCCGCCTATTGCCAGGGCTGGCCGATTTGCGCGCCCATCCAGCCCGTGGGTTGGCTGCAATTGATCCATCGCCTGTTCGTGGCGCTGGCCTCGATCCAGATGCTGCGGGTGCTGCGCAAAGCCTGGCGCGAACAACGTGAGCACGCCATCCTGCTGCCGCTGGCCACCGTGCTGGGGGTGCTGTTCTTTGGGCAGGCGCTGGTCGGCTCGCTGGAAGTGACTCACGGCCTGGCCCGTCACCTGGCGATTTTGCATGGGCTGACGGCGATTGCGCTGTGGATTGCGCTGCTGGCCCTGGCCCTGACTGCCGGTCTGTTGGCCGTGGACCCTGAAACGCTCCCCGTTTTGGATGCGCGCCAGCGCCTGAAGGATTTCTTCGCCCTGACCAAGCCGCTGATCGTTGTTCTGCTGCTGGTGACCACCTTTGCGGGCCTGGTGGCGGGCGGCAAGCAGTGGCCCTCCTTTTCGCTGGCTTTCTGGACCCTGCTGGGCGGCGCGCTGGCCGCGGGCGGCTCCTCGGCGCTGAACCAGTACATCGACCGCGAGCTGGACAGGAACATGCAGCGCACGGCCAAACGTCCGCTGGCCTCCGAACGCCTGACGGGCGCCGAAGGTCTGGCCTTTGGTCTGGCTTTAAGCCTGACCAGTTATTACGTGCTGGCGGGTTTCGTCAACCTGCTGGCGGCGCTGCTCTCGCTGGCGGGCATTTTCTATTACGTCTTCTTTTACAGTTTATGGTTGAAGAAGGCCACGGTGCAGAACATTGTCATCGGCGGCGGGGCGGGGGCCATCCCGCCGATGGTGGGCTGGGCGGCCGCCACGGGGGGACTCGACCTGGCGGCGCTGATCCTGTTCGGCATCGTCTTCATGTGGACTCCGCCGCATTTCTGGGCGCTGGCCATCGTGCGCCAGAAGGATTATGCCCGCGCGGGCGTGCCGATGATGCCCGTCGTGCGCGGGGAGGAGGAGACCCGCCGCCAGATATTGATCTACACCTTGGAACTGGTGGCCGTTACCTTGCTGCTGCCCATCTTCCACCTGGCCGGGACGATCTACCTGGTCTCGGCTGTCCTGCTGGGACTCTCGCTGATCTACACCGCCTGGCGCGTGTGGAAGGTGCCTGGCAACAAGGTGGCCTGGACGATGTACCGCTGGTCGAGCATGTACCTGGCCTTCATCTTCCTGGCGCTGATGCTGGACGCGGTCTTGTAAGGAAACGGCCCCGGAGAAATCCGGGGCCGTTTGGTTGCAACGAGGCGGGTTCGAGTGGCTTTATTTTCCAGGCTGCCAGCGTGTGCGTTGATCGGCTGGCGGGGGATCGATTTCCCGGGCCATCAGGCTCAACCCTTCGCGGTAGCCAATGGTGTCGGTCTGCAGGAACGAGCGGACTTTGTCTATTTTCAGCCCGGCTTTCAGGGGGCGCCTGGCAGGCTGGCCCAATTCGGGGGTTGTGACGGGGATGATCAGATTTTGATCCAGGCCAAAGACCCGGGCCGCGTGAAGCGCAAAATCATATCGGCTGACGCAATCGGGTCCCGTTACGTTGATCACGCCCGACAGCGGGGAATGGGCAAGTTTGACCGCAAGCCTCGCCAGGTTGTTGACGTAGGTCGGGCTGCCGATTTGGTCGACGGGCACTTTTACGGGGGTTCCGTTTCGGAGCGATTGGACCAGGCGGTAGACAAAGTTCTTTCCCTGCTGTTCCCATCCATACACCACAGTGGTGCGGATGATGAGAAAGTCCCTGGCAAAGAGGGCGATAAAATGTTCCGCCTCCAATTTTTGACGCCCGTATTCGCTGATGGGGTCAGCCGTGTCCATTTCATCGTAGGGACCGTTTTCGCCGTTGAAGATGAAGTCGGTCGAGAAATAAATGATGCGCGCGCCCACGGCATTGGCCGCCTGAACCACGTGTTGCACCCCGCGCACATTGGTCGGGTAGGTTTCGGCGGGATGGCTTTCGCAGTAATCCACGTTGGGCAGGGCGGCTGGCAGGTAGACCCAACCCGGCCTGGCCTCTGAAAATAATCGCTGCACCCCTGCGCGGTCTCGGATGTCCAGCGGGGTGGTCAGCGGGATGGGTGTGGAATGGCAGGTGGCAATCGGATTACGGCCTTCCGCTGTCAGCGCTGCCGCCAGATGAGCGCCGACCATGCCCGACGCGCCGATGACGATGCTTTCCTTCATTTGTGTACAATGTCCCATCGGTAGGGGATGTGGTTGTTGTGCGGGTCAAGGCGGCTGATTTCATCGGGGTCGTGCGGAAGCGTGGCGCAATTTGCCACCAGGGCCGGCACAACGCCAACACCTTTGAATCCGTTCCACACCAGGGGGGGAATCTTGACCAGCACGTAATTCCCTTCCCCGACGAACAGTTCCATTAACTGGCCGCGGGTCGGTGAATTCTCGCGCTCGTCGTACAGCACCAGTTTGATCGTCCCCGCCAGGACCGCATAGTTCAGGGTCATCTCCCTGTGAATGTGCCAGCCCTTGACCACGCCCGGGTAGACCGTCGAAAAATAGATCTCCCCGAATTTTTCAAAGTGCGGGTCGTCGGCCCTCAACATGTGCATGATCTTCCCGCGTTCGTCGGGAATTTGCCGCAGGGGGTGAATAAGCACGCCATCGATCATGGATCATCCTTTGCATAAATTTTCGAGCGTTTCGCAGGTGTAATCGAGCATGGGCTGTGTCAGCCCGGGGTAGACGCCGATCCAAAAGACGCGCCGCATGACCTCGTCGGCATGGTGGAGGTCGCCCACAACTCGGTAGCTGCGACCGTGATAGGCGGGCTGGCGCACCAGGTTTCCGCCGAAGAGCAGGCGGGTCCCAATTTTGTTGGCGTTCAACCAGCGCACCGTGTCGTCTCGGCTGAACGGGGACTGCGGCCGCACCAGGATGGGAAACCCAAACCAACTGGGAGAGGAGTGGGGGGTTGCCTGCGGGAGCAGGAAAAAATCCTGCAAGTGGGCCAGGCGTTCTTTCAGGTACTCGAAGTTCTCCCGCCGGCGTTGGATGAAGCCCCCCAGTTTCTTCAACTGGGAAACCCCCACCGCGGCCTGCATGTCGGTGGCTTTCAAGTTGTACCCGATGTGGGAGTAGGTGAATTTGTGGTCGTATCCCGCCGGCAGCTCGCCCAACTGCCAGTCGAACCGTTTGCCGCAGGTGTTGTCCTGGCCGGTCTCGCACCAGCAGTCCCGTCCCCAATCGCGAAAGGACTCGACCAGTTTCTTGAGGGGCGGCTGGTTGGTGAGCACGGCGCCGCCCTCGCCCATGGTGATGTGATGGGCCGGATAGAAGCTGACGGTGGCCAGGTCGCCAAACTGGCCGACGGCCCTTCCATTGTAGGCGGCGCCGACTGCGTCGCAGCAGTCTTCGATCAGCCACAGGTCATGCTGTTTACAGAACCTGGTCACGGCGTCGAGATCGAAAGGATTTCCGAGCGTGTGCGCCAGCATGATGGCCCGCGTCCTGGGGGAGAGCGCGGCTTCGAGTTGGGAAGTATCGATATTGTATGTGGGAATATCCACATCCACAAAAACGGGTACGAGGCCGTTTTGGAACATGGGGTTGACCGTGGTCGGGAAACCCGTGGCCACTGTGATCACCTCGTCGCCCGGCTTGAGCTGGCGTTCCTTCAGGGTGGGCGAGGTGAGGCAGGTCAATGCCAGCAGGTTGGCGGAGGACCCCGAGTTGACCAGGATGGCATGGCGAAGGCCGAAGAAGGCGGCAAATTCCTTTTCGAACTGGGCGGCGAATCTTCCCGTGGTCAGCCAAAAGTCCAAACTCGAATCCACCAAAGATTGAATGTCTGCCGTATCGAAGACCCGCCCGGCCACTGGAACGGGTGTTTTGCCCGCCACAAAGTCCACGGGTGGAAAGGCTTCCGCCGCATACTCTGCGACCAGCTCCAGGATTTTGGAGCGTAATTGATCCGCTTTTGCGTTCACGATTGACTACTTCCTATGAAATATAATATTTCCGGCATTGATTTGCGCCGCTATTTCCAACGAAGACTTTCATCCAGTCGTTCCGCATCGAGCAGGTGCCTGAGTTGATTCAGGCGGATGAATTTTCTGCCTTCGAAATCCTGTTTGGTCAGGCCGAAAGCCTGGTAAGCCTGATGCAGTTGTTGCGCCCCGCGGCGGGCATTCCATTTCGGTGCGTAGCCCGGCAGCAGCTTGAATATCTTTGTGAAGTCCACACGATAGTTGCGCGGATCGGGTTCGCCCCGCCCGGCATATTCCACCGTGGCGTTGGGCACGGTCTCGCGCACAATTTCAGCCAGGTCGCGCACCTGGTAGTTTTCCGTGTCGGCGCCGACGTTGAAGGCCTGGGCGTGAATGACTTCGCGCGGGGCGGCCAGGCTGAGGACGAACGCCTGGGAGATGTCTTCGATGTGGACGATGGGCCTCCAGGGAGTGCCGTCGCTCAGGATGCGGATCCTGCCTGTGGTGTAGGCCCAGGCCATCAGGTTATTCAATACGATGTCCGCGCGCAGCCGTGGGGAAAATCCGTATGCGGTCGCGTTGCGCAAAAAGACGGGTGAAAATCCATGGTCGGCCAGTTTCAAAAGGCCTTCCTCTGCCCTGACTTTCGATTCTGCGTAGGGGGTCACGGGGGCGAGGGGGGCTTCTTCGGTCAGCAGACCGCCGCCCCGGCCGGCGCCATACATGCTGCACGACGAGGCATACAAAAAGCGTTCGACCCCGGCCTCGCGCGCGAGTTGCGCCAGGCGCAGGGTGGCGTGCAGATTGATGTCGTAGGTCCAATCCTTCTTGAGATCACCCAGCGGATCGTTCGAAAGCGCTGCCAGGTGGATGACGGCATCGAACCCCAGCAGGTCCGCCAGGGCAACGTCGCGGATGTCTTTTTTGATGGAGGGAATGGAGCGGGCCGTGCTTCCCAGGATGCAATCTTCGAAGAAGTCCGCATCCAGGCCGGTCACGGTATGTCCCGCCTCCAGTAGTTTTTCCGCCATGACGGTGCCGATATATCCATGGTGGCCGGTTAATAGAACGCGCATGTTTACTCCCAAATCTTCCAGGGCGCGTTTCCGCCCTGCCATAATTCTTCCAGCATTTTTTTATCGCGCAGGGTGTCCATGCATTGCCAGAAATCGGCGTGACGGTAGGCCGCGAGTTGGTTGTCGCCTGAAAGGCGTTCGAGCGGTTCGCGTTCCCAATAGGTGGAATTGCCGTCGATGTAGCGGGCCACCTCGGGCTGGAGAACGAAAAAGCCCCCGTTGATCCAGCCTTCGCCGACCTGGGGTTTTTCCTCGAAGCGGTTGACGCGGTCGCCGTCGAAGACCAGTTGGCCGAAACGGGCCGGCGGGCGGACGGCGGTGAGGGTGGCGAGTTTCCGCTGCCTGTGGTGGAAATCCAGCAAGGCCGGGATGTTGACATTGCCGACGCCATCCCCATAGGTCAACATGAAAGCTTCGTTCCCCACGAATTCGGCCACCTGCTTCACCCTTCCGCCGGTCTGGGTGTCATAGCCGGTGTCGAGCAGGTGGACGGTCCAGTCTTCGCCATCCCGACCATGTGTGGTGACCGCGCCCGTCTGAATCTGCACGGTAAGATTGTGCGCGCGGTGATGATAATTTATAAAATAATCCTTGATGACTTCCCCTTTATATCCAAGCGCCACTACAAATTCCTTGAAGCCAAAACTGGCGTAGGTTTTCATGATGTGCCAGAGGATGGGTTTCCCTCCGATCTCGACCATCGGTTTGGGTTTGATCGTGGTCTCTTCGGACAGGCGTGTGCCCAACCCGCCAGCCAGGATGGCGACTTTCATGCGACATTCCTTTCTCGATGGTTTGGCAGGTCCGACTCGACAGGCGCTGCGCTTGCAGGCAACAGGGACATCGCGCCCGGGACTTTCGCTTGGGCGCGATGTTGGGGGGACAGGAACAGGAGCAATGCTGCCGTCACTCCCCCATTATATACCGCACTCGGTCACAAATTGCGCTTTCCGCCGTACCTTCTCAAAATTTTGGGGCGTGCTCTGGAGTCCCGAAGTTCTACTTCGGGATAACGCGCAAGTAGAACTTGCGCACTCCAAATTACCCCAGGAAATTGAGAAGGTACTGGTTGTTGGCGTAAAACCGCGGCCGCGCTGAATTGTGATGCGATTGCCATGTGTTGCATATCCGCCCCGTTTGAATTTGTGCTAAGATAAAAAAGGTATCTTATCGTGATTTTGGGGCGTATACTGGAGTCCCAAAGTTCCACTTCGGGATAACGCGTAAGTTCTACTTGCGCGCTCCAAAATACCCCTGGTTATTGGAAAGATACAAAAAAGCCCGTAAAAATGGAACATCTTTTACGGATGCACAGAGGTGTTCATTGACAGGAAAATATGGCGTTTCCAGGAAAAAGGCTGCCTTGCCCAGGGAGTGGCTGGAGGACATCTTAGCTCAGGTGGGGGATGCCATTTTCCTATTGGATGAATCCGGTGCCTGTCTTGAAGTCAACCCGGGCGGTTGCGGGCTGCTTGGTTATACCCGCGGGGAATTGCTCGAACTCGAATTATCCCAATGGTTTCCACTGGATGGTCGTGCCCAGGCCGCAAGCCTGCTGCAGGATTTGATGTCGGGCAGCCGCCTGTCGGCCCGCGAGTTGAACTTGTTGCGCAAGGATGGCGCGGTCATGGCGGTGGAACTGAGCGGGGGCAGGCTTTCGAGCGGGCCGCTCCTGGTGACGGCGCGCGATATTGGCGAGCGGAAACTGGCGGAGCAGAGCGCCCGCGAACTGGCCGCCCAGTGGCAGGCCACCTTTGATGCCTCCAGCGACGCCATCCTGCTGCTGGCAGCCGACCAGCGCATCCTGCGCAGCAACCGCGCCATGCACCAGCTCATTCAAAAGAGCGCGGAGGAAATACGCGGCAGGTATTGTTGGGAGGTGCTGCATTGCAGCGAAGAGGCGCTTCCCGCCTGTCCATTCAACGCAACCAGGGATGTGCGCCGATCCGAAAGCGCCGAAATCCAGTGGAGGGACCGCTGGCTGGACGTGACGGTCGACCCGGTCTACAACGAGGACGGCGTTCTGCTGGCCGTCATTCACGTCATTCGCGATGTTACCGAACGCAAGCGCACCGAGGCGGCGCTGCTGGAAAGCAAATTGGCGGCCGAGCGGTATTTGAATATTTCGGCCGGCATCATTCTTTCCCTGGACACGGATGGCACCATCGTGCATCTGAACGAGAGCGGATATGAACTGCTCGAGTACGCGCCTGCGGAGATCATAGGGCGGAATTGGTTCGACACCTGCCTGCCCGACGACGAGAGATCCCAGACCCGCCGCTTTTTCGAAATGCTGAAGAGCGGGGAAGCCGGCGACTCGGATGTGTACGAAAATGCAATCCTCACCAGGAGCGGCCGGCAAAAAACCATTCTCTGGCGCAACACGATCCTGAAGGATCGGGACGGCCGCTTTGCGGGAACGCTCAGCTCGGGCGAAGACATTACCGAGCGTATCGAAATGGAAGCGGCCCTGCGGATTGCGCTGGCCAAATACAAGACCCTCTTCGAGAGTTTTCCGTTGGGCATCACCATTGCAGACAAGACCGGCCGTGTGCTGGAGAGCAACCCGACCGCCGAACAACTTCTGTCGGTTCCCAGGGATGAGCATTCCCGCCGCTACATCGACGGGGCCGAATGGCGCATCGTGCGCCCGAATGGGACGCCCATGCCGCCCGGGGAATTCGCCAGCATGCGCGCGTTGAACGAAAACCGCCTGGTCGAAAACGTGGAAATGGGCATCCTCAAACCCGACCAGTCCATCACCTGGTTGAGCGTGACCGCCGCGCCTTTGCCCCTGGAAGGTTATGGCGTGGTCGTCGCTTATGGCGACATTACCGCCCGCAAGCAGATCGAAAGCCTGCTGCGCACGCGCATCGCCCTCAGCCAGTTTGCCGAGACCCATAGCCTGGATGAGCTATTACAGCAGACCCTGGACGAGGCCGAAGCCCTGACCGGCAGCCAGATCGGTTTTGCCCACTTCCTGGATGCGGATCAGAAGACGCTGGTTTTGCAAACCTGGTCCACCAACACGCTGCGCAACCTGCGTATGCCTGAAGGTAGCGGCCTGCATGACCCGGTCGATCAGGCCGGGGTTTGGGCGGAGTGTGTTTATGAACGCGCGCCGGTCGTTCACAATGATTATGCGAGTCTCCCCAACCGCAAAGGCCTGCCCCAGGGACATGCGCCCGTGATCCGCGAACTGGTTGTGCCGGTGATTCGCGGCGGACTGGTCGTTGCCATTTTGGGCGTGGGCAACAAGCCATCGGAGTACAACGAAGGCGATGTGCAGGCGGTGCAGCAGCTGGCTGACCAGAGTTGGGATATTTTCCAGCGCAAGCGGGTCGAAGAAGCCATACGGGACACGGAAAAAAAATACAAGGCGCTCATCGAAAACGCGCCCGATGGGATTGTGTTGATCGACCTGGCGGGCAGCTTCCAGTATGTCAGCCCGTCGGCGCGCAGGATCTTTGGGTATGGCGCAGAGGAGGACATTCGGGACAGGCCCAACGAGGCCACCCACCCCGACGACCTGCCGCGTGTCCTGGCGGCCATCCAAACGCTGGTCAGTGACCCCATGCAGGTTCCCACCTTGCAGTATCGCTTTCGCCACAAGGACGGCTCCTGGCGCTGGGTGGAGAGCACCTTTAGCAATTTGTTGACAGTGCCGGGCGTGAACGCCATTGTCGTCAATTTTCGCGACATTACCGAGGTGCGCGAGACTCACCAGGCGCTGCGCGAGAGCGAGGAAAAGTACCGCCAGCTCTTTGACCTGGGGGCGGATGCCTTCTTCCTCATCGACAATGAAACCGGCCGCATCCAGGACGCCAACCACGTGGCTGCCGAATGGTACGGATACAGCCGCGGAGAATTGCTGCAACTCCGCAATGTGGACCTGTCGGCCGAACCGGACCAGACCCGCAAGGCCACCCTGCTGGGCCTCGCCAGGATTCCAATTCGTTATCATCGCAAGAAGGACGGCACGGTCTTCCCGGTCGAGATCACCGCCTCGCATCTTACCTACAAAGGCAGGCCCGTCCACATTGCCGCCATCCGCGACATCTCGGAGCGCCTCAAGGCCGAACAGGCGCTGGTTGCAAGCGAGGAAAAATTCCGCAGCCTGGTGGAACAATCCCCCGACGGCATCATCATCGTCGACGAGGGCGGGCTGGTGGTGGAATGGAATCGCGGCCAGGAGCGGCTGTCGGGCATCGAGCGTTCCAGCGCACTGGGGCACCCCATTTGGGAAGTGCAATATCAGATGCAGCCCGATGAACTCCGCACGGCGGAATTCATCGAACGCATCAAGCAGTACACCCTCGGCGCGCTGCGGCATGGGCAGGGGAGGCGCTTCAACCAGCCGTGGGAGGCTGTCATCCAGCTTCCCGACAACTCGCGCCGCATCATCGAAGTGGTCATGTATTCCTATCACACCGAGATTGGGTACCGGCTGGGCAGCATCTCGCGCGACGTGACCGAGCGGAAGCAGGTGGAACAAAGGCTCGAATACCTTGCCATGCACGACGAGTTGACCGGCCTGCCCAACCGCCAGTTATTTCACGACCGCCTGGTGCTGGCGCTCGAACGCGCGCGGCGCGAACAGCAGGGGCTGGTGGCGGTCATGCTGCTCGACCTGGATAACTTCAAGGACGTCAACGACACCCACGGCCACGCCTGCGGCGACGAATTGCTGCGCTCTGTGGCCCGCCGCCTGTCGATGTGCCTGCGCAAATCGGACACGGCGGCGCGCATGGGCGGGGACGAGTTCACCATCATCGTCGAAGAGGCCGCCAGCCTGCAGAACTGCACCCTGGTGGCCCAGAAGGTGCTGGCGACCCTTTCCGAGCCGATGGAGATCGAAGGCCACGTCTTTCAAATTACGGCCAGCCTGGGCATCAGCCTGTTCCCAGGCGACAGTGAGGATGTCGAAACCCTGCTGCGCCAGGCCGACATCGCCATGTACCGGGCAAAGAAACAGCGCAACGATGTTCAGTTCTATGCAAACCCAAGTTGATGGAAAATCGACCCGCATGCGGTCCCAACCGGTACGGGCTGGTTTTCCAGGAAAAGGCCGCGGCGGGCGGATTTCCATCCTCCCGCCTGGAGAGTAAACCATGAGCTGGCAAATTGTCCTGTACTTTTGTTCCATCCTGTCGACCGGCGCGTTGACCGGCTTCCTGGCCTGGTATGCCTGGCGGCAGCCGCGCGTGACGGGGGCGCGTTCGTATGCCTATATGGTGCTGGCCGAAAGCCTGCTGGCCTTGACGGAGCTCGGCTCCATGCTGGCGGGCGCGCAGACGCAGGCGTTGTTCTGGTTCAGCCTGCGCGTGCCGTTTACCGCGTTCATCCCGGTCTTTTGGCTGTTCTTTGCGATGGAATATAACGGGCGCAGCGACTGGCTTTCCAAGCCGGTGCGGGTCGCCCTGTTTGCCATTCCGCTTATCACCCAGGTGGTCATGCTTACCGGCAGCCTGCACGGCCTGTGGTTGGTGCAGGATGTGGGTTTCGAGAAAATCGGCCCGTTCTGGATCGCCGATACCAGCGCCCGCATCCCTGGCTTTTGGTACCTGGTGCATACTTTTTACAGCACCCTCCTGTTGGTGGCGGGAGCGGGGGTGCTGGTGGTGGCGGCCTGGCGCAAACCGAAGCATCTGTTTGTCCAGGCGCTGCTGGTTTCGCTGGGTGCGCTGACCGCCCTGGGGTTGGCGCTGGTTGGGGTCTTTGATCTCCTGCCGGACCTGCCCTTCAACCCCTTTGTGCCCGGGATCGGGTTTAGCGCCTTGTGTTATGCCCTGGCGATCTTCCGTTTCCAATTCCTGAAACACACCCCCACTCAGGCAGGCGTGGCGCGCCTGACCAGGCTCGAGCCGCAGGAAAAACGCTCCCTGGCGATTTTTATTTTCGTTTTCATCCTGATGGCCTCCGGCCTGGCCGCCATCAGCATGCTCACCTATCAAAATTATGAAAAACATTTCCGCGCCCAGATGGATAACCAATTGGAGGCAATCGCTTCCCTGAAGACGGATGAATTGCGGGATTGGCGGGATGAGCGCCTGGCGGATGCCAACCTCTTCTATCGCAATGAAAACTTTTCCGAGCGGACACAGAACTACCTCGAAGCCCCCGGGGACGCCGAAGCGCAGGCCAAACTCCTGACCTGGATGGAGAAAATCGCGGCCTTCCCGGAATATAACCGCGTCTTCCTGCTCGATCCCCGCGGCGTGGAGCGCCTCTCGATTCCTTCCACCCCCGAGGCGGTCCCGCCGGAACTGGCCGGGCAGGCTTCCGCAAGCCTGGCTTCGGGACAGATCGTCTTCCTCGATTTCCATCGTCACGCGGAATCGGACGCTGTGCATTTGTCCATGCTGGTTCCCATTTACGACGCGCAGGGCAACCTGCCGCTGGGGGTGCTCGTCCTGCGTATCGACCCGAATACCTATCTCTATCCCTTCATTCTGCGCTGGCCGGTGCCGAGCGAAAGCGGCGAAACCTTGCTCCTGCGCCGCGAAGGGTTGGAGGTTGTCTACCTGAATTCCCTGCGCTTCCAACCCAATGCCGCGCTCGACCTGCGCTTGCCCCTCACGGAAACCCGGATCCCGGCGGTGAGAGCCGCCCTGGGAGAGACCGGCATGGTGGAAGGGCTGGATTACCGCGGCGTGGAAGTGATCGCCGATATGCGCGCCGTGCCAAATTCGCCCTGGTTCATGGTCTCCAAGATGGACACTGCCGAAGTCTACGCGCCGCTGCGCGCGCGCCAGTGGCAGACCATCCTGCTCTTTGGCGCATTGATCCTGGCTTCCGGCACAGGATTGATGCTGGTCTGGCGCCAGCAGCGGGTGCGCTACTACCGCGCCCAGGTGGAAACGCTGGAGGCCCTGCGCCTGAGCGAGGAAAAATTCCGCCTGGCCTTCGAGACCAGCCCCGACTCGGTGGCCATCACCCGGGCCAGGGACGGCCTGTTCGTTTCGGTCAACAAGGGCTTCGAGCAGATCAGCGGTTACAAGCGGGAAGAGGTGGTCGGCAAAACCTCCCTCGAAGTCAATATCTGGAAGGACCCCCAGGACCGCAGGAACGTGGTCGAGGCCTTGCAGGCAACAGGCGAAGTCCGAAACTATGAAGCGCCCTTCCTGGTGCGGGACGGCGAGATCATCGGCATGATGTCGGCGGCCATCGTCCAATTGGAAGGCGAGCCGCACATCCTGAACATCACCCGCGACATCACCGCGCGCAAGCGGGCTGAAGCCATCCTGCACGAAAACGAAACCAACCTAAGCGCATTGATCGAGAACACGGACGGGAGCATCTGGGCCGTGGATCGACAGTACCGGTTGATCGTGGGCAACCGGGAATTTTATCGCAATACCAGCGCCGCACTTGGACGCAACCTGGAAATGGGCGAAAGCGTATTGCTGCCCGGTTTCCCACCCGAGGCAAACGCCGAATGGCAGGGACTGTATGACCGCGCCTTGCAGGGTGAGAGTTTTACATTCGAAATGAACACCCGCTTCCGCGAGCCGCCTCATTACATCGAATATCACTTCAGCCCCATTCGCGAAGAACCCGATGAAATACGCGGAGTCACCGTTTTTGGGCGCGACATCACCGAACGCAAACAGGCGGAAGAAGCCCTGCGTCAACTCAACGACCGTCTGGCGCTTGCACAGCGTTTGGCGGGCGCTGGGGTCTGGGATTGGGATTTGGCGACAGGCAAATTAAATTGGACGCCTGAGTTTTTCTCTCTCTTTGGGTTGGATCCCGCAACGTCAGATGCCACTTTCGACACCTGGCGCGGGGTCTTGTATCCGGATGACATTCAAATCGCCGAGCAGCGCATCAACGAAGCCATCCGCGACCATGTTCCGCTTTTCAATGAATATCGCATCGTCACGCCTTCCGGCGAAACCCGCTGGATCGGCGCATGGGGCGATACCACCTACAACGAGCGCGGTGAGGCTCTGCGTATGACCGGCCTCTGCATCGATATCACCGAACGCAAGCGGGCAGAGAAGGCGATTCAGGAAAGCGAATCCAAATACCGCGGCCTGATTCAAAATATGAAAGTCGGCATGGTGGTCCACCAGCCCGACACCAGCATCCTGCTTTCCAACCCAATGGCTTCGCAATTATTGGGGCTTACCGCCGATCAAATGCGGGGAAAAACCGCAATCGACCCAGCCTGGCATTTCATTCGCGAAGATGGAACGCCCTTCTCCCTGGAAGAATACCCTGTCAACCGGGCGTTATCCTCGAACCAGCCAGCCGAAAATATGGTGCTTGGGATCGTCCGCCCCGATTTGAGTCGCCCGATATGGGTGCAGTGCGATGCCTATCAAGTCCGCGGGGTGGATGGCCGCCTTCAACAGATTGTCGTGACGTTTTTCGACATCACCGAGCGCAAACAGGCAGAGGAGGCCCTGCGCGAGAGCGAAATACGTTTCCGCACCCTGGTCGAACAGGCGCCCACCGCGATTTTTGTCCAGACCCGCGGGATGTTTACCTACATCAACCCCGCCGCGCTGGCCCTGTTTGGGGCCGAAAGCGGGGAGCAATTGCTCGACCGCCCGGTGCTGGACCAGTTCCATCCGTCTGTTCGCGGGCAGGTGCAGGCCCGCATTCGACAGTTGGTTGAAGACAGGCAGGATGTTCCCCTGGTGGAGGAGACCATCCTCAGGTTGGATGGGGCGCCGGTCGAGGTGGAAGTTTCCGCTGTTTCGATTTACTTCAAGGGCGAGCACGGCGCGCTGGTGTTTGCCCGCGACATCACCGAGCGCAACCAGGCGCGCGAGCAATTGCTCGCAACCCTCGAAGAATTAAAGCGCTCCAACGCCGAACTGGAGCAGTTTGCCTACGTGGCCTCGCACGACCTGCAGGAGCCTTTGCGGGCGGTGGCGGGTATGGTACAACTGTTACAGCAGCGCTACCACGACCAGCTCGACCAGCGCGCGAACGAATACATCCACCTGGCGGTCGATGGCGCCACCCGCATGCAGACCCTGATCAACGACCTGCTGGCTTACTCGCGCGTGGAGCGCCGCGGCAGTCCCATGAAACCGACCGATGCGGCTGCGGCCCTGCATACAGCGCTGCGCAACCTGGAGGCCGCCATCCTCGAAAGCGGTGCTGTCATCACCCACGGCGGCCTGCCCACCCTCGAAGCGGATGCGACCCAACTGGCCCAGGTGTTCCAGAACCTGGTTGGCAACGCCATCAAGTTCCGCGGCGAAGCGCCCCCCCAAATCCACGTGGAAGCGCGCGATCTTGGGGAGGCCTGGCAATTCTCCATCCGCGACAACGGCATCGGCATCGAGCCGCAGTATTTCGAGCGCGTCTTCCTGGTCTTCCAACGGCTGCACACCCGCCGCGTTTACCCCGGCACGGGCATCGGACTGTCCATTTGCAAAAAGATCATCGAACGGCACGGAGGCCGCATCTGGATCGAGTCCACGCCCGGGCAGGGCGCCACCTTCCATTTCACGATTCCAAACAGGAGATAGTCCATGACCACCAGCCCCCTTCCCAGACCCATCGAAATTCTGCTTGTGGAGGACAGTCCGGCCGACGTGCTCATCACGCGTGAAGCCTTCGAGGAAGCCAAATTGCTGAACACGCTCCATGTGGTGGAGGATGGAGTCCAGGCGCTCGAATTCCTGCGCCAACAGGGACCTTATGCGGAGGCCCCGCGCCCGGACCTGATCCTGCTCGACCTGAACCTGCCCCGCAAAAACGGGCGCGAGGTGCTGGCCGAGATCAAGGCCGACGCGGGCTTGAAATCCATCCCGGTCGTCATCCTGACCACCTCCAGTTCGGATGAAGATGTCTTGAACGCCTACGATTTGCACGCCAACTGCTACGTGGTCAAGCCGGTCGGGTTCGACAATTTCTTCAAGGCCGTGCAATCGATCCAGGATTTTTGGTTCAGCGTGGTGACGCTCCCCGCGGAGGGCTGAAATGGACAGAGCTCTCGTCAGGGTTTTGCTGGTCGAAGACAACCCGGCCGATGCGCTGCTCTTGAAGGAATCCCTGGTCGATGACCCGCTGACCGAGTTTCACGTGACAAATGCGGAAAGCCTGGGACAGGGCCTGGAGCAACTGGCCGCCGGCGGTTACGACGCGGTTTTGCTCGATCTCGGCCTGCCCGACAGCCAGGGCCTGGAGACCTTTACCAGCGCCCGCGGGAAGTTCCCGGACATTCCCATCATCGTGCTTTCGGGCATGGAGGACGACCGGCTGGCCTTGCAGGCGGTGCAGGCCGGGGCGCAGGATTACCTGCTGAAAAGCGCAACCGGCTGGAAGCTGGGCGCGCGCGCCATTCGCTATGCCCTCGAACGCCACCGCGCGGATGAAACCCTCCACAAAAAGGAAGCCGAACTCTCCAGCATCTTTCGGGCTGCCCCGGTGGGCATTGGCACGACCATTAATAGGGTCCTGCAGGAGGTCAACAGCACCTTCTGTAAAATGACCGGCTACGCCCGCGAGGAACTGCTTGGAAAACCCGCCCGCATCCTGTACGTAAATGATGAGGATTACGAGTATGTGGGGCGTGAAAAATACCGCCAGATCGCCGAATATGGCGTCGGGTCAGTGGAAACCCGTTTTAAATGCAAAGACGGCGGAATCATCGACGTTTTCCTGTGTTCGACTCTTTTGGATCAATCCGACCCCGCCAGGGGCTACACATTCACAGCGTTGGATATTACTGAACGCAAACGGGCAGAGGAGGAGATGAAACAAAGCCAGGCCTTCAGCAAAACCATCATCGATAGCATCCCCGGTACGTTCTATATGATCGACGCGAGCGGCAGGTACGTCGGGTGGAACGCCTACCAGCGCGATGAAATCGTGGGACAACCGGAAAGCCGGATGGGCGAGGCGTACGCGATCGACACCATTCACCCGGATGACCGTCCAGCCATTGGCGAAAAAATAGCGAATGTCCTGAAGAACGGCACCGAGGAGGTTGTGGAAGGCAGGGTGCTTCTGCGAGGCGGACCCGACTTCCGGTGGCTTCTCATGACGGGCACGCGCATGATGATGAAAGACCGCCCGGTGCTGGTCGGCATTGGCATCGACATCACCGAGCGCAAACAGGCCGATCAAGCCCTGCGGGAAAGCCAGGCTGAACTCAAGGCGGTTTATGAACATGCGCCGGTGATGATGTGCCTGCTCGGCCCTGGTCGCCAGGTGCTCTATGCCAACCAGGCGTTTACCGATTTCACGGGCATCCCGGAGGCCGAACTGAAGCAAGGCCGGGCCTGCGGCGTGTTCGGCTGCATTAACGCCTCTGAGCATCCGCAGGGCTGCGGCTTTGGCGCCAGCTGCCGGGATTGCCGGCTTCGCCTGGCCATCGAAGACACACTGGCAACCGGGCAGGGACATCGCGACGTTGAATATAGCGCCACACTGGAGCGCGACGGGCTGCGGCGGGATGTCGACCTGCTGGGCGCGACTGCCAGGATCGAAAGCGGCAAATCTCCGCGCGTGCTGCTGTGCCTTCTGGATATTACCGAGCGCAAGCGGGCCGAGATGGAACTTCAGTACAGTAAGGATCGTTTACTGGAGGCACAACGCCTGGCGCATATTGGAAACTGGGAATGGGACCTGAAAAAACAAACCCTGTTCTGGTCGGATGAAGTCTTCCGCATCTTTGGCGTAAGTCCATCCGAGTTTGCCCCATCCCAGCATACATTCGAAAGCACGATCCACCCCGACGATGTGGACGATTTCCTGCGCCAACGGGAACGGATGCTGGCGGAAAAAAAGTCGGCCTGCATCGATCACCGCATCGTCCTGCCTGATGGACAAATCCGGCACGTACAGGAACGCACACAATTGATTCTTGACGATACGGGCAATGTCGCCAGGGTGATTGGCACTGTGCAGGACATCACCGAACGCAAGCTGGCCGAGGAGCGCATTGCCCGCACGGAACGGCACTTCCAGGCCCTGATCGAGAAGGCGCCCGACGGGGTCGTGCTGATTGGGGCCGACTTGAACTTCGCCTACATCAGCCCATCGGCGAGGAAAATTTTCGGCTATGGCATCGACGATCCAATCGATATTACGCCAAACGGTTCCACATATCCGGAGGATCTTCCCCGGGTCCTGGAGGTGTTGAATCGTTTGATCCAGGATCCTTCCCAGTCGCCCATGCTTCAATATCGTTTCCGTCACAAGGACGGTTCCTGGTTGTGGATCGAAAGCACCTTCACCAACCTGCTGGCCGACCCCAGCGTGGAAGCCATCGTGATCAACTTTCGCGATGTGACCGGGCGGCTGGAGGCCGAAAGGAAGATCCAGGAAAGCGAGGAACGCTCCCAACGGGCGCACGATGCGGCCGATCTCGGCACCTGGCAGGACGATTTGATCCAGCATGTCTTCTCCCTGGACGAACGCGCCCGCCGCCATTTCGACCTGGATGCGCCCACTCTTTTGGACACGGAACTTGCCAGCCGCCTGCACCCGCAGGACCGGCCGCGTGTGGGGGCGGCGATTGAATCCGCGGCGGCTGCCAACCAGGACCGCATTCAACTCGAGTACCGCGTGGTGCATCGCGATGGTTCCGTTCACTGGCTGTCGGTGCATGGCCGCATGTACTCCGAGGAGCGCAACGGGGTGTGGATGCCGGTCCTGGCGGCCGGCACCAGCCAGGACATCACCGAACGAAAAATTGTCGAGGAGGAATTGGCCCGCCGCAACCGCCAGATGCGCCTGATCCACGAGGCCACCCAGCGCCTGAACATGGCATTGGACCCGGCCTATGTGTACCAGGTCATCTACGCCAGCATCCGCGAATTGCTGCCCTGCAATACCCTGTTGATATCGGTCTTCGACCCTGGGCGGGAACTGATCTCCCTGGCCGCCGGCTGGCACGACGGCCAGCCGGTGGATGCGGCCGCCTTCGAGCCGATCCCGCTGGAACCCGAGGGCAGCGGCGTTCAAAGCCGGGCCATCCGCACGAAGAACCCGGAATGGATCCCCGATTACCAGGCGCGGTTGAAGAACGTACAAGTCGCGCATCATTTCGATGGGGAAGGGCATTTTGTGGATGAAGCCCCGCAAGAGGGCGATATTCCCCGCTCGGCTCTGGTCGTCCCGCTCCTGATCGAAGGACAGGCGCGGGGCGTCATCCAGGTTTTCAGCTATCAACCGAATGCCTACACGGAGGATGACCTGCAAATCCTGGCCGGCTTCGGCGCCCAGGCCGCCATTGCGCTCAGCAACGCGCGCCTGTACGATAACCTTCGACAGGAGAACCTCGAACGGCAGCGCGCCGAGCAGGCCCTGCTGGAGCGTACCCGCCAGTTGGAGGCGCTGTTTGCCATCGCCGACCGGCTGGGAGACGCGCAATCCGAGGAACAGGCCCTCGACACAACCCTGGAATACATCTCCTCGTTGATGGACGCGCCGGCCGGCGGAATTGCCCTGCTGGAGCCGGGCCGCGACCACTTCAAACTCACGCGGGCCGTGGGGATTTTTGCCGCCAACCTGGGACGCACCTTTCCCCTCACAGCCGGGCTGACCGGCCAGGTCCTGCGCCTGGGCCGCCCCGTCGTCACGGCAGATTACGCAGCCGAACCGCTGCGCTTCCAGAACCTGGTGAACGTCGACGAGCTTGGCCCCGGCTTGTTCGTCCCGATTTGCACCGAGAGCCAGTTCTCCGGCGTCCTGATCGTCCTGCGGCTCAAGGGGCAGGTGGAGCGGCCCTTCAGCCAGGAGGACATTCACCTGTTGAGCGCCGTCGGCGAGATCCTGGGAAGCGCCCTGCAGCGGGTGCGCCTGTTTGCGCAAACCACCTCCCAGCTCAACCAATTGCAAACCCTCTACAAGATGGACCGCGCCATCACCGGCAGCCTCGACCTGGGACTGACCCTGCGCCTGCTCCTGGCCGAAATTGTCGACCAGCCCGAAGTGGACGCCGCCGACATCCTGCTGGTCAACCCGCACAGCCTGACCCTGGAGTACGCCGCCTCGTCCGGGTTCCGCGCCCACACCGTCGAGCAGGTGCGCCTGTTGATCGGGCAGGGCTACGCCGGCCAGGCCGCCCTGAACCGCAGAATCTTCCAGGCCAGGGACCTGCAGAACTGCGACGAACCCTTGCAGCGCCAGGTCTTCGTCGAGGAAGGCTTCAAGGCCTATACGGCCGCGCCCCTGATCGCCAAGGGCAAGATCGTGGGCGTGCTGGAACTCTACTCCCATTCCGTTTCCCCCCACAAGCCCGAGTGGGATGATTTTGTCGAGACGCTGGCCGGCCAGGCCACCATTGCCATCGAGGACGTGCGCCTGTTCACCGACCTGCAGCGCTCGAACCTCGAAATGGAACTGGCCTTCGACGCCATCATCGAAGGCTGGGCGCGCACGGTGGAACTGCACGCCAACGAGTCCGTCGGGCACTCCACGCGCATGGCCGCCATGACGCTCGACCTGGCGCGCCTGTTGGGGATGCAGAACGAGGACATGCTGCACTTGCGGCGCGGCGCGCTCCTGCACGACATCGGAAAACTCTCCATTCCCGATGAAATCCTGCTCAAGCCCGGCCCGCTGTCTCCCGCCGAATGGGAGATCGTGCGTCGGCATCCGCTGACGGCCTTCGAAATCCTGCAGCCCATCGAGTACCTGCGCAAGGCGCAGGAGGTCCCGTACTGCCATCACGAGAAATGGGATGGCACGGGCTACCCGCGCGGCTTGTCCGGGGAACAAATTCCGCTGGCGGCGCGCATCTTTGCCGTGGTCGACGTGTACGAATCGTTGACCTCGGCGCGCTCTTACCGTCCCGCCTGGGAGGGAGGGAAGGCCCAGGCATACATCCAGGAGCAGTCCGGCCTGCACTTCGACCCGCAGGTGGTGCAGGTCTTCCAATCCTGGTTTCGGATGCGCTGAAACTGCCCGCATCTGCTACAATGGACGGCTGAATTCAAAAAAAGGAGAAAACCGTCACCATGCCCACCTCGAAACGCGCCCAGATCCAAGCCAGAAGACAGCAGTCCCGGAATCGCAACACCCAGGTCATGATCGCCCTGGGAGGCCTGCTCCTGGTTGTCGTCGCAGCCTTCCTGTTCATGAACCGTTCCGCCTCCACACCCGAGGCCCCCGCCCCCGCGGCCAACCTGCAATACGACGCCGAACCCGAAATGCAGATCGACGTCGCCAAACAATATTTTGCCACCTTCAAGATGGCGAAAGGCGGCCAGTTCGTCGTCCAGTTGTATCCCGACAAGGCCCCGCGCACGGTCAACAGCTTCGTCTTCCTGGCGCGGGCAGGCTACTTCGACGGCGTAACCTTCCACCGCGTTCTGGAAGGCTTCATGGCCCAGGGCGGCGACCCCACCGGCACCGGCGGGGGCGGCCCGGGCTATGAGTTCCCCAATGAAGACAGCGACCTGACCTTCGATAAGGCCGGCGTGGTGGCCATGGCCAACGCAGGCCGCGACACCAACGGCAGCCAGTTCTTCATCACCTTCGGCCCCACCCCGCAGCTCAACGGCGGCTACACCATCTTCGGCCAGGTCATCGAAGGCATGGACGTGGTCAACGCCATCACCCGCCGCGACCCCAACCAGAACCCAGCCTACGAAGGCGACGCCATCCTGAGCGTGACGATCACCGAGAAATAAAATCAGCAGGCCTCCGGGACGACCCCGGAGGCCTCTTCAACCGATATGCCCAGCGAACCACTCTCGGCCCTGTTGGAAAAAGCCCTCGCCGCGCGGGAGCCTCTGTTCGATTCCCGCCACGAAACGGCCTTCCGCCTCTTCAACGGATTCAGCGAAGGCGAACCGCGCCTCAGCCTGGACCTGTATGCGGGCACCGTTATCTTTCACGACTACGCCCCCGACGGGGCGGAAGGCCGGGCGCTTGCGCGTGAGGCGGCGGACTACATCCAGAAGCATCCGCTTTTCGCAGGCTGGCTGCGCGCGGGAATTGCAAAATATCGCAGCAGTTCATCCTCCGAGGAAAGACGCGGCCTGCTGCTTTTTGGCGGCAAACCCGACCGCAAGGTGCGGGAGCACGGCGTCTGGTACGCCATCGACCTGACCATGAACCGCGACGCCAGCCTGTACCTCGATACGCGCCGGTTGCGCCAATGGCTGATCGAAAACATGCGGGGCAAATCCGTGTTGAATACTTTCGCCTACACGGGCAGCTTTGGCCTTGCCGCGCTGGCGGGTGGCGCGGCGCGCGTCGTCCAGATGGATCTGAATCGCCAGTTCCTCAACCTGGCCAAGGATTCGTACGCGCTCAACGGCTTTCCCATCCACAAGAGCGATTTTATCGCGCAGGATTTCTTCCCCGCCGTCAGCAGGTTCAAGCAGGGCGGCCAGGCCTTCGACTGTGTGTTGATCGACCCGCCCTTCTTCTCGGCCACCGCCCGCGGCCGCGTCGACCAGGAGCGCGAGAGCGCGCGGCTGATCAACAAAGTGCGTCCGCTCATCAACGACGGCGGGATTCTGGTCGCCATCAACAACGCGCTTTTCGTCAGCGGCGGGGAGTATATGCAAACGCTGGAGTCCTTGTGCAAGGATGGGTACTTGAAGATCAGGGAACTGATTCCCGCGCCCGAAGACTTCGTCGGGTATTGCCCTGTCGGCCAGCCCATCACCGACCCCGCGCCCTTCAATCACTCCACCAAGATTGCAATTCTGGATGTGAAACGCAAGTGAATGATTTGGAGTCCCGAAGCTCTGCTTCGGGACTTTATTGTCTGCAAGCAGCACTTGCGGTCCCCCTCCAGCAGTTTGTCGGAGAGGGATGTTTCATGGCGCAAAACGCTAATTTGAACCGCGAAGGACGCCAAAAGATTAAAGGGTTTTCGGCTCTTTGGGATTTGCCGTGATTCTGTACACGGATCACACAGGTTTCACGGAATTACGCCGAAAAAGCCTTAAAAAAACGTGTTTTCTGTGAAACCTGTACTGAGCCTGTCGAAGTATCCGTGTGTCTTCTCAATATGTTGGGGCGTGTTCT
>JBMOMS010000248.1:0-37073 GCA_049324895.1 Chloroflexota bacterium | reverse complement strand
TCGTGGTACCACGATCACGACGCCGCGCGCGTCTCTGCTCGCAACCTCTATCACCCCTATTACGCATGGAGCCTCAACGTTGGTTTTCGTGTGGTGTGCGCCCCTCCCAGCTAGCTCTTGTTTTCTGTTTTCTGTTCGCGAAGCGTGCGTTCTGTGTTCTTTTTTCCCGCCGTAAGGCGGGAAAAGTTTTGAAAATTCAATCTGAAGGAGTCTCCATGAAAACCTATCGAAATTTATACCCGCTTGTGCATGATTTCGAAAATCTTTTTCTGGCCTATCAGGCCGCCAAAAAAGGGAAAAGTTCCAAAGCCCCCGTGGCAGCCTTTATGCGCAGGCGCGAAGATGAAATCTTCCTTTTGCAGGAGGAACTGCGCCATAAAACCTATGCGCCCGGCCCGTATGATAGTTTTTGGCTCATGTGTAAACCTGGTGCGCTTGTCCGGTGTCCGTCACCGCTTTTCTTTGCGGGTTACTCATTGGACGCCGAAAACAGCGTTTTTTAGTGTGACGAATACCTGTTGACGAACAAGCCGCGCCACGGTACTTGCGCACTGTTTGCATATGAGCCAATAAGAATATGTCGCCCTGAGGGAGCGTTCTTCGCGACCGAAGGGCCTCTACGATAGCAGGAGAGATGCTTTGGGGCAAAAAACGCCCCTCACACCGTCCCGAAGCGGTATCCTTCGGGAGCATGACACAACAAGAGTGTGGTGGTAACTTGGGATATTTACCAAAAACTACGTATCTTCTCAATATTTTGGGGCGTGTTCTGGAGTCCCGAAGTTCTACTTCGGGAAAATGCGCAAGTAGAACTTGCGCACTCCAAATTACCCCAGGAAATTGAGAAGGTACAAAACTACCCTCTATTCTCTACTCCCTACTCTCTATCCCCCCTAAACTTCTCCATCGTCGCCTGACCTTCCTGGGCAATGCCTTCGCGTTGGAACACCTTGACCAGGGTCATGAAAATGATTCGAATGTCCAGCCAAAAATTCCAGTGATCCACGTACCAGACGTCCAGCCTGAACTTGTCCGGCCAGGAGAGGGCGTTGCGGCCGTGGACCTGTGCCCAGCCGGTTAGCCCGGGCGGCATGTGGTGGCGGCGGGCCTGTTCGGCGGAGTAGAGCGGCAGGTATTCCATCAACAGCGGGCGCGGGCCGACCAGGCTCATCTCTCCGCGCAGGATGTTGAAGAGTTCGGGCAACTCGTCCAGCGAGGTGGAGCGCAGGAAGCGCCCAAAGCGGCCGAGCCGCTCGGCGTCCGGCAGCAGGCTTCCGTCCGGGGCGCGGCGGTCGGACATCGTCCGAAATTTGAGGATGTGGAAGGGGCGTCCGCGGTAGCCCGGCCTTTGCTGGCGGAACAGGATCGGCGTCCCGAGTTTGACCCGCACCAGCAGGGCGACGAGTCCCAGCATGGGGGAGAGCAGCAGCAGGGCCAGCGCCGAGGCGCTCAAATCGAGGAGTCTCTTGCTCAAGGGCATGTGGGCATTCTACCAAACAATGTGGTATATTTTGCATAGGAGCGACCTATGAATGAGCGCATACTGATCATCGAAGACGACCAGGCGATTCTGAAGCTCTTGCAGCGCAGCCTCGCCTACGAAGGCTACACGGTCGATACGGCCACCGACGGGCGCACCGGCCTGATCCTGGCCCGCGACCATACCCCCGACCTGGTCATCCTGGACTGGATGCTGCCCGGCATGGACGGCCTGGAGGTTTGCCACCGCCTGCGCACGGGCGGTTCGCTGCCGATCCTGATGCTGACCGCCAAGGATACCGTGCAGGACCGCGTGCAGGGCCTGGATGCGGGCGCCGACGATTACCTGGTCAAGCCTTTCGTGCTGGATGAATTGCTGGCGCGGGTGCGCGCCCTGCTGCGCCGCACCCAGCCCGAGCGCGTGCCCGTGCTCAAGTTCGCCGACCTGAGCCTGGATATGGGGGCGCGGCAGGCGGCGCGCGGCGAGCGCCTGGTCTCGCTGACGGCCAAGGAATACGAACTGCTCGAACTGTTCCTGCGCCACCCCAAACAGGTGCTGACCCGCGAAGTGATCTTCGACCGCGTGTGGGGCTACGACTTCGGCGGCGAGAGCAACGTGCTCGAAGTCTACATCCGCTACCTGCGCCAGAAGCTGGAGGCCGAGAACGAGCCGCGGCTGATCCACACCGTGCGCGGCGTGGGCTACGTCATGCGCGAAAACCCCTAACATGGCTGGCCGCCCGGAAACGGGCGGCTTTCTTGCATGTCCCTGCGACTTCGCCTCACCCTGCTGTATTCTGCGCTGGTCGGCATCATCCTGCTGGTTTTCGGCGCGGCGGTCTTTACCTTGGTGTACGTGCTCCAGATCAACCAGGTGGATGAGATGCTGCGGCTGGAAGCCCTGGACCTGATCGCCGTGGCCCGCCTCGACGAGAACGGGGAATTGGAAGCGATTACCCTGCCCCCGCTCGACATGGCCGCCAATACCTACGTCCAGGTCTGGAACCGCAACGGAGACCTGGTCAGCGCCTCCCCGCTCATCCGGAGCGTCAACCAGTCCCTCGACCCGCGGGGGTTGATAACGGACGAACCGATCTACCGCCACAATACCATCCGTGAAGTTCACCTGCGCGTGCTCAGCGTGCCGCTCAAGGCGGGGGAACGCACCGTCGGCGTGCTGCAAGTAGCCACCAACCTGTCGAACTCCGACGCCACCCAGGGTGACTTGTTCAGTTCCATGCTCATCTCCGCGCTGATGACGGTGCTGCTGGCGGGCGTGCTGACCTGGATCATTCTGAGCCGCGCGCTTCAGCCCATCCAGGACATCACTACGACCGTCGACCAGATCAACCGCGCCGATGACCTGTCGCGCCGCATCCCCTACCGTCCGCGGGCCGACGACGAGATCAGCGAGATGGTCGACTCCTTCAACCAGACGCTCGAACGCCTGGAAACCCTGTTCACCTCCCAGCAGCGCTTCCTGGCAGATGTCAGCCACGAGTTGCGCACGCCGCTGACGGTCATCAAGGGCAACGTCGACCTGATGCGCCGCATGAAGCAGATCGACGAGGAGTCGCTCACCAGCATCGACCAGGAGGCGGGACGCCTGACCCGACTGGTGGGCGGCCTGCTGCTGCTGGCCCAGGCCGAGTCGGGCAAGCTCAGTCTCAACCTCAAGCCGGTCGAACTGGATGTGCTGCTGGTGGAGGTTTTCCAGGAGATGCGCGTGCTGGCGGGCGCCAAGGTGCGCGTCCACCTCAAGGAGATCGACCAGCTGCAGGTCAGCGGCGACCGTGACCGGCTCAAGCAGGTGCTGCTCAACCTGGCGGCCAACGCCATCCAGTACACGCCGCAGGATGGCGATGTGTACGTCAGCCTGGCCCGGGTGAGCGACCAGGCGCGCATGACCGTGCGCGATACGGGGCCGGGCATCCCGCCGGAGGACCTGCCGCACATCTTCGAGCGTTTCTACCGCGCCGAGAAGTCGCGCACACGCTCACGCGCCAGCGGGTTCGGCCTGGGCTTGTCGATTGCCAAGTGGATCGTGGAACATCACAACGGGCGCATCGAGGTCGAGTCGAAGGAGGGCAAAGGCACCACCTTCGTCATCTGGCTGCCCCTGGCCCCCCGCCGCTGATCCTTCGCTCTGCTCACTGATTCTCCCCCGCCTGCCTGCACAAACCCACCCCATAGCTTGCATACCATTCATCCAGCGCCGCGCTTTGAGAAGCGCCGCGTTGCGCGTCTGCGTACATCGGCGCGCCGTAGCGCACGTAGCGCTGGGTCTCGGCGGCCCAGGTCCAGTCGCCGCGCGCGATGACGCCGATCCCGCCGTTGTAGCCGGCCAGGGCCAGGCGCGCATCCCCGCCCGCGGCTTGCAGGGAGCGGGCCAGGTAGGACAGTCCGCGCAGGGCGTTGGTGTCGGGGTCGTAGGGATTGTCGGTCGCGGCAAAGTGGAAGGGCATCACCTGGAAGAGGCCCATCGCACCGGAGCGTGAGCGGGCGCGCGGGTCGCCGCAGGATTCGATCTGCATGACCACGGCGGCCAGGTTCGGGTCGACCTGGGCTGCCGCCGCCCAGCGTTGGATGGCCTCACCCCAGTGCAGCACCTCGGGGCGGAAGAACGGGGCCAGGCCGTGGGCGGGCGGAACCACGGTCGCAGGGGGAGAGGCTGGGAGGGGCTGGCGGATGGCGAAGGCGACCAGGAACAGGCTGACCAGCAGCACTGCCAGCGGCGGGATGAGGAAGCCAGACAAACATCCGCTGCCTTGTTCTTGCCCGGCGGCGGATGTTGGGTATTCTTCTATTGTATGGGAACGAGCGCGGGGCATGCGTTTTCCTTATTCTGGGTCGTGGGGGACCCGGCTCGAAAGAAGTATTCGATTGGTATCGGCCTGTCAGCCTCCAACGATGGACAATTTCCGTGGGGCAGGGCTAGGCGTCGTAGTGCTCTGCGGCGGTGGGAGTGTTGCGTTCGCTGAAATTGACGGGATGGTAGGTCGGCTCGGGACGCGCATAGGAGGTCTGCTGGGCGGGCTTGGGCGCGGGCGGACGATAGGCGGCGGCATTGCTCGCGGCCGGGCGGCTGAGCTGCGAGGCCGGGCGCAGGACCGCCTGCGTGTTGGTCTGTTGGACGGGGCGATTGGTGGAGGTGCGGTGCGCGCCATGGTCGGTGGTGAACAGGCGCTCGCCCGCCAGTGAGAAGGTGCCGATGATCAACACGCGGATCAGCCAGACCATGACAGCCACGATGACCGGCACCACCTTGACCATCGTGCCCGCGCTGACGGCGGCGCTGCCGCTGACGCTGCCCTGGGTGGTGATGGCCACCGATACGCCCCACCAGGTCAGGCCGGCGTTGAAGGCGGCGGCCAGCAGCCACGCGCCGAACAGGTACCACACCTCGGCAGGTTCGTCGCGGCCCTGTTCGGGCGTGAAGATGCGCGCGATGCCGGCGAAGTCGATGCCGCAGAAGGCGATGGCCAGCACGGTCGCCCAGCGCATGCCGGCAAACTTCAAATCACCGAGCATGTCGAGCAGGGCAAATTGTGTGGTGCTGAAGTTGAAGATCTCGAACGCCAGCAATGCGCCGATGATCATGAGGCCCCAGGCTGCGCCGCGATTGAAGCGGCGGCTTTTGAACAGGGCCAGCAGGCCGTCCCCAACGTTCCGATTGTAAGTGCTCATTTCGACCTCCTTGTCGAATAGGCTTTCTGGTGTACCCATTATAGAACGAATGTTCTATAAATGCAATCCCCAAACCTCAAGTCCCCATCCCCGACCTGCCGACCTGCGGCAGGAAGGATCCATTCCTCTAAAAAAACGCAATTTTCACCCGAACGCGTATCTTCTCAATTTCCTGGGGTAATTTGGAGTGCGCAAGTTCTACTTGCGCATTTTCCCGAAGTAGAACTTCGGGACTCCAGACCAAGCCCCAAAATTTTGAGAAGATACCCGAACGCTGTATACCGGGACCCGGTGCCCAGTGGCAGCGACTGGGCTTTTGCACGGGATCTAATGAAACAGCCCCCGCTGGCGGGGCGGGGGCTGTGCAGTGTGGGCAAAATGGAAGGCAATCTACGGTTCCACCACCGCGATGGGGGCGAAGCGGGCATAGGTGTTGCCGTCGAAGTCCTCGACGATGAAGCCCACCACGTAGCTGCCGGCCGGGGCGGGAAACTCTTCCCACAGGAAGCCCTGGTCGCCGTAGGTGAAGGTGTCGCCTTCCTGGTAGCTGGTCAGGACCTCGCCGTTCTCGTCCTCGGTCTGGATGGTGTGCAGCACGGTGAACTGGTCGCCGGCCTGCGGGGTGATCTCCCAGGGCGCGCCGCCGCCGTCCTCGCCGGTGAAGGCAAAGGCCTGGAACATCTCGCCTTCCGCAAAGAGCAGGATGGCGTAGTTCGGTTCGCTGCCGTCGGCGGGCGTGTAGACGCCGTAGACGCTGTAGGTGATGGCCTCGTCGGCTGCGCCGTAGTCGTCCGGCTCGAACAGGGCAAACGCGGAGGACTGCCCGTCGTTGAGCGCGAAGAGGGTCGGCGTCCACTCGTAGGACAGGTCGAGCGTGCCGCTGCCGTAATCGGGATAGTAGACGCCGCCGATCTCGCGCACGTCATCGGTGACCAGGTAGTCCATGTCGGCCACCAGCACCGCGCCGCTGACCTCGTCCACGTAGCCGACGAAGGTATAGATGAAGGCGATGTTCTCGCCGCTCACCTGGCTGGTGAGGACCACCGTTTCGTCCGGGCTGAGGGTGTCGGTCGAGATTTCCAGCGGCTGGAGTTCGAGCACCTCGGCGCCCGGGCCAGTCACATCTTCGGGCGCGGGCGGAATGTAGGTTTGGGGCTGCGAGGGTTCGAAGGCCTGGCCCGTATAGTGGAAGAGCAGGAAGTCGTCCCAGGTGGAGGATTCCACGAAGTTGGTGGAATTCGCCAGGTAATCGCCGGTGACGCCCTCGTTCTTGTACAACTTGGAGGTGGGGAAGTAGATGGTGAAGCCGGTCGCGCCGGCGCGGTCGGAACCGTGCTTTTCGGCGACCAGGGCTGACTGGATGGCGCTCGCCACTGCGCCGGCCGCCTCCGTTACGGACGGGTCACCGCTGGTCTCGGCGGCCACCTGGGCGAAGCTGCCCAGGTCGATGTACGGAGAGGGAAGCTCATGCCCGAAGATGCTCTCGAAGGTTTGCGCATAGGAACGGGCCTTGGCCACGCCCTTCTGGTCGACGTTGGCCAGGGCGATGGTCAGGCTGTTCACGGCGGTGATCAGGTTGGGCACATCCCGCGCGCTGACCGCGCTGAGGGTGATGCCCTTGCCGAGTTCGTCGATCACATTTTCCGCCGAGACGTTGCCGTAGACCGCGGTGCGCACATCGTCGTCCAGGATGCGCTGGTCCCCGACGATGTAGGAATCGACGATGCTGGCAGCCACCTGGGCGTTATCCACGCCGGGATTCTCGACCAGTTGACCGATCCAGGCGGTGTAGGCCCAGCCCAGGGCGGGTTCCGTCTCCTGCGAGGCGACCATGTAATGCGCGTACGGATAGACCGCCGCGTAAACCTCCAGCTGGCTCATCAGGCAGGCGTCGAAGCCGAGCAGGTCGAACTGGCCGATGCCCGTGCTGGAGGTGATGGTCTCCAGCGCCGAGGCGATCTCCCACAGTTTGAGTTCCGAGCCTTCGTTCGGGGCGGGGTCGTTCCAGCCGCCCGGCCAGCCCGCGCCGTGGTCCGAGAGGATCAGCGCATAGCGGTCGGCGGGATAGTTCTCGATGGCCCAGGTGGTGAAGTCGATCAGGCTTTGCGGGTCGCCCATGTCTACCTCGCCCAGGTCTTCCAGTTCCTCCGAGGCGATGGCCGACATATCGTCGTCCTGGGTGACGTGGTAGCGTTTCGTGCCCGTCCAGTCGCCGTCGCCGTCGAAGGAGCCGTCGAAGCGGTCGAGCTGGGCCACGATGTTGACCTTGTCGGTCGAGCCGACCCGTTCCATCTCGTTCAGGTCCGAGACGATATCCTCTTCCAGCACATCATCGTCGGCATCCAGGTACAGGATGATCGTCCAGGTATCCCCCTTGCCGGCCGCCTCTTGTGCGGAAGCGGGTGGTTTGGGGTTCGCGCCGTCGGCGGAGTTTGAATCGGTAAGCGGGGCCTCCACGTCGGGCGGGGTGTCCTGGGCGTAGTCCTCGTCGGTGCCGCAGGCGCTCAGGAGCAGCGCCGCAATCACGAGGCAGGCGAACAGCGTGCGAAAGGTTTTCATGGGGTATTGTCTCTCCATTAAGGGGGGGATGGGGCCGCATGGGTGCGGGAGACGCGAAGTATATTCCATTTCGGGCGGGAATTCCAACGGTCTGCGCGGCGCGCAAAAGCGCCCATCCTTGTGCGTCGGACTTCCCCGCGCGGGCGTATAATTCCCCCCATGACTACATGGATTTCGCACCTGCGCATCGCGTCCAACCTGCTGGCGCGCATCCCCGGCCTGGAGGCGGCTCAGTTCGCCCTCGGGAACGTCGGCCCCGATTCAGGCATCCCCGACGAAAACTGGGAACACTTCGAGCCGCCCAAGCAGGTCACGCACTTTTTGCAGGATGGCGGCCGCTCCGAAGACGACATCCACGACCTGACCTTTTACCGCCTGTACCTGCTCGGGTTGGATCCCGCCGACCACGGACGCTTCTCCTACCGCCTGGGCTACTTCGTCCACCTGCTGACCGACATCCTGTGGGCGCGCCAGGTCTGGCGGCCAACCAAGGATAAGTTTGCGCGGGAACTCCAGGAGGACAAGTACAGGATGGTCGAGGAAATCAAGGGCGACTGGTACGGCCTGGACTTTGTCCACCTGCGCGACCACCCCGAGTTTTTCCTGTGGCAGGACTTCCTCGACGCCCAGCCTGATTCCCTTGATCTGGATTTCCTGCCGCGCCGCGCCGTGAATCAGCAACTGGCCCACATCAAGCGCTATTACCAGAACCAGCCCGAAACCCATCCCGACGCGTTTACGCGCCCCTACCTGTATCTGTCCAAACTCGAAATGGATGAGTTTGTGCTGGATGCCAGCGACCAGATCGAACGGGTCTATCGCCTGCTGTGGCCTGTCCCACCCAACCTCGACGGCGCCACAAGCGCTTTGCAACTTTTGGAGGGTAACCATGCATCAGATCATTCCCACCGCTGAACCGTTCTTCCTGCCCACGGACAATCGGAAACTGGGCTGTCTGCTCACCCACGGCTTCACGGGCGCGCCCAAGGAAATGCGCTGGATGGGGGACTACCTGCACGAAAAGGGTTACACCTGCCTGGGCGTGCGCCTGGCGGGACACGCCACCCGCCCCGAAGACATGATCCGCTCGCGCTACACCGACTGGCTGGCCTCTGTCGAGGACGGCTACCGCCTGCTGCGCGGCTACGTGGATCACGTCGTGCTGGTCGGGCTGTCGATGGGCGGCGTGCTGTCCCTGCTCTCGTCCACGCGGCTGGAGGTGGCGGGTGTGGCGGTCATGTCCACGCCCTATGCCCTGCCGCCCGATCCGCGCATGAAATACCTGGAACTACTCAGTCGGTTCGTGCCGTACATGCCGAAGGGGAAATTGCCGCCCGGCTCGGGCTGGTTCGACCACGAGGCCTGGAAGGAGCACGTTTCGTATCCGCAGAATCCCGTCCGCTCGATTGCCGAGTTGAACAAGCTGCTGGCCGAGATGCGCGCCGCGCTGCCGCAGGTCAAGGCGCCGACCCTGCTGATCCATTCGAAGGATGATGGCTACGTCCTGCCCGAAAACGCAGAGCGCATCTACGCCGACCTGGGCGCGTCAGACAAGACCAAAACTTATATAACGGGATCAGGCCACGTCGTCCCGCGTGATGCTGCCCGTCTCCAGGCTTTCGAGCTGGCGCTCGAATTCATCCGCCGCGTGGAGTTGTCTTTGTGAATCCGAGTCTCATCCTGATTTTCCTCGCCCTGTTTACCTGGGGGATTGGCGAGGGCATGTTCATGTACTTTCAATCCATCCACTTGCAGAACCTGGGCGCGAACCCTGTCGCCATCGGGTCGATTCTGAGTTTCATGGGCGTGGCCATGATGATCTCGCACATCCCCGCGGGCCATCTCTCGGACCGCGTCGGACGCCGCCCGCTGCTGATGACTGCCTGGGGCTGCGGAATCGTTGCCACGCTGTTGATGGCCGCCGCCTCCAGCCTGCCGCTGTTCGTCGCGGGCCTCCTCTTGTACGGTTTTACCGCCTTCGTTTCCTCGCCCCTCAGCAGCTACGTCACCGCCGCGCGCGGCGCGTGGAGCGTCAGCCGCGCCCTATCCTTCATGTCGGTTGCGTTCAACCTCGGCGCGGTGCTCGGCCCGCTGACGGGCGGCTGGATCGGCGGGCAGTTTGGCCTGCGCTGGGTCTTTGCCGCCGCGGCGGTCACCTTCGTCATCTCCACCGCCTTCCTGGTTTTCATCAAGCCCCAGCCGCTCGACCATCACGACCCCGAGTCGCCGCCGCCCAGCCTGTGGAACAATCCGCGCTACCTCGGCTTCATCGCCCTGGTGTTCGTGATCGTCTTTGCCATGTACCTGCCCCAGCCGCTCACCACCAACTTCCTGCAAAGCGAACGCGGCCTGTCCCTGCAGCAGATCGGCTTGCTGGGTTCGGTGGCGGTGCTGGGCAACGCCACCATCACGTTTGTTTTCGGCTCCTGGTTCTCGGCGCGGCGCGGCATGATCGTCGGGCAGGTGCTTTCCGCGGCTTTTGCCCTGCTCATCTGGCGCATGACCGCCTTCCCGATCTATGCGCTGGCCTATTTCCTGCTGGGCGGTTTCCGCGCCGTGCGTCCGATGCTCTCGGCGCAGGTGCGCGGCCTGGTTCACGAGTCGCAGATGGGCCTGGCCTTCGGCATGAACGAGACCGTCGGCTCGATTGCGCTGACCCTGGCTCCCTTTGCGGCCGGTCTGCTGTACGATCAGGCCCCTGACCTGGTCTACCCCGTCAGCCTGGGCGCAATAGCCCTGGCGATTTTTCTGACCCTGATTTTTTCCCCGCGAGGTACCCATGCTTGAGATCGTGACGATGACCCTCGGCCCCGCCCAGACGAATGCCTACCTGGTGGCGGATTCCGTTACCCGGGACGCCGCCGTCATCGACCCCGCCTGGGACGGAGAGCTGATCCTGTCCGAGGCGCGGAGTCGCGGCTGGCGGGTGGCCCACCTATGGTACACCCACGCGCACTTCGACCACATCGGCGGCGCGGGCGCCATCGCCGACGCGTTGAATCCGCTGCCGCTGGTGGCCCTGCATCCCGATGACCACGTCTTGTGGCGGGCAGGCGGGGGCGGCGCACTCTTCGGCTTCGACATCGACCCCGGCCCCGAACCGACCATCGACCTGCACCAGGGCCAGATCCTGCGGCTGGGGAATGTGATCTTTGAAGTCCGCTATACGCCTGGGCACACCAAAGGTCACTGCATCTTCTACGTGGCCGAATCCGGCGTGTGCTTCTGCGGCGACCTGATCTTCGCCGGCTCGGTTGGCCGCACCGACCTGCCCGGCGGCAACTTCGACACCCTGGAGCGCAGCATCCGCGAGCAGGTCTACACCTTGCCCGACGCAACCCGCCTGCTCTCCGGCCACGGCCCCGAGACGACGGTGGGGCGGGAGAAGGCGTCCAATCCTTTTGTGGGAGGGCTGTAAGATGAAACGAGCCGTCAGTATCAGCCTGGGGAGTTCCAAGCGCAACAAAAGCGTCACCATCAAACTCAAGGGCGAGGAAATCCTGGTCGAGCGCGTCGGCCTGGATGGCGATGTGGCCAAAGCCCGCCAGATGTACCTCGACCTGGATGGCAAGGTGGATGCCTTCGGCGTCGGCGGCGTGGACTTGTATCTGCGTCTCGACGAGCGCGAATATCCGCTGCGCGCCGCGCTCAAGATGGTTGCGGGCGTCACCCAAACTCCGCTGTGCGACGGGCGCGGACTCAAGCACACCCTCGAACGCCGTGTCTTCGAACTGGCCAAGCCGCAACTGGGCGATGTTCACTTCAAGCAGGCCTTCATCCCTGTTGCCGCCGACCGCATCGGGCTGGCGCAAGCCGTCGCCGAAGTCTCGGAGCGCGTCGTCTTTGGCGACCTGATGGTCGCGCTGGGACTGCCCCTGCCCGTGTACGGCATCCCCGCCTTCAAACGCATCGCGCGCGTCATGCTGCCCATCGTCAGCTACTTCCCGATGGACATGCTCTTCTACGGCAGCGACGGCGCCGAGCACAAACCCAAATACGTCCAATACTTCGAAAGCTCCGACCTGCTGGCCGGCGACTACCTCTTCATGCGCAAATACATGCCCGCCCGCCTCGACGGCAAGACCGTCCTCACCAACACCACCACCGAGGAAAACATCGACCTGTTCCGCTCGCGCGGCGTGAAGACGGTGATCACCTCCACGCCGAGATACGAGGGCAGGTCGTTCGGCACGAATATGATGGAAGCCGTGCTGACTGCCTACGCGGGGAAGGGGAGAAGGTTGTCCGATGCGGAGTTGAATGGGTTGATCGATGAGGTGGGGGTGGGGCCGGAGGTGATGAGGTTGGAGGCGTAATGCATCAAGAAGGAATGTTACCGAGAAATTTTCCAGGTGAAGCCACACTTAAACGTGGTTAGGCAGCCCATTGTTGAGCGAGTTTGAGCATGGCAGCGGACGGTCTTCCGCGCTGTTTAGGTAATTCCCATCGAGGCGGCAGAACTTTAAAATTGAACAAGTCAGCGGGTGTCCATTGGTAATCGGTCAGTCTTGCGGCGATAGCGGCGGGAGTGCGTTGCACCCAGCGGTGTCCGAGAGAGCCAACGGACAATTTCAGTCGCAGGCTATGATGGAAGTCACAGAAGTTATAGAAGCAACCCACAATGTACATGCTGGCAGTCAAGGTTTCGGCCTGTTGTGCCAAGTTGCGTGATTGCGGCTTGTAACGCCTTGTCAAAATCTTCTCTGCTCGCAGCACAAACCGCCATCTATTTCACAAACAACTGTGAACGCATGCGCTATGACCGATTCCGTGCTGCCGGATACATGATTGGTAGTGGCGCCATTGAAAGTGCTTGCAAACAAATTGTGACTCAACGTCTCAAGTTGCCCGGCGCTCAATGGCATGTTACTGGTGCAGTCGAAACTGCGAAAGCTCGCGCTGTCTGGCTCAGTGGCTCCTCTCCCTTTGCGCCCTGCGCGGAGGCCTTCCCTTGGCTGTTTGACAACCTTTGCTTGCACACGATGCAATTCGCCTATTACAAAGTTCGTAGCTTTGTCGTATAATAGTCAAAAGTTGTAGGTTACTTCGTGTGTTGTGGGAGAATCGTCATGGATAGTAACCATGTTCGTACATGGATAACAGTAAATTGGATATACCCTCTATTAGTGGGTTATGTTATGTTTTCTTTGATATACCAATCATGGGGAAGTTTGTTAGGTAATTCGGCATATCAACCTGTTCAAGCATTGATACTTTCGCCTTGTTATCACTTCAAGTTTCGTATTCCTGAACAAATTCCTCTGGCAGCTGTGCCGGCAACAGATCAAGCGCGACCAATTACTATTTGGGGATGGAAGAATGCGGACCCTGTATGTGCTTTGTATTCCGATGAAGTGAGTGTGAATTTTACAGATAACGACACGGTTATTTTTACTAATAACCAGCAAGTTGAGACACACTCAAGCATTACTTTGAAATTAGGAACACATGAAGCAAATGCTGCACGCCAGTCACTTTACATATATGCTCCTTTTATGAATGAAAAAAATAAGAAGGTAACTCTTCATGTGAATATTTTAGGGCAAATCACTGATTTGCCATCTTTAGATGTGCAGACTGCTTTTGTTTCCGGCATGTTGCGTTTTCTAAATTTTATTTTTGGAATTCCGTTGGTCACTATTGTGGCAGCCGTGGGTGGATCGATTAAATTTTTTTTCGAACAACAGGAACGACGCTGGCAGAAAATTCGAGATTTGGAAGAGAAGTTTGCGCAATTACGAAATACTCCAAAAGAGCGCATTGGGACTGAGGGAATGAAGCTTTACCAAGAAGCAAAGTCCCTGGGTGATATCTTTCTGCGTAAACTTCGGAGCATATTGGAAAATTTACGGGGGAAGTATGAAACGGGCAATGTCTGGAATTATAGTCTCCGTTCAGAGATTGTCTTTGGCGCAGTGAAGGATCCCAATTTTTCGATATGGATAAAATCAGTATCTGAAGAGTTGAAATTTCCCGAGGAAAAGGATATTGAGATACTTGTTTGGTTTTCTAGTTGGATACGATTAGAGGAGACGTCACAAGAGATTGGTGATGAAGCATTGCAAAAAGCTTTGCGGGTATTTCAGATTGTGGGCATGAGTGGAAAAGAACTCATTGTCCAAAAAATCATAAGATTGATTAAGTTACAGGAGGAATCTCGCAAGGGAATAGTAAATTTGCTTAAAAAACAGTGGTATGACGAGGGCAAAGGTGCAGGACGATATTTATTACATTTTCTTGAAGATCATAAAATCCAAAGCGAACTGAAGGAATGGCAAAGAAATCAGCCGCTTCCCCCTAATCGTCTGACTTGGCGTTTCTGGCCTTGGCCTAATAGACTTCGATTTCAACCGCCTAATCCGGGTTCATTGGGCTATCCTTTTGGGCCCTTAAAGGCAGAAGACGATCCGCGTCTTCCCTTGTCACAATTCCCAGAGGAGAAAAGTGCGTGGATTAGTGGGATGTTTTGGGAGGGGCATCCCTTATGGAAAAACTCGATTTCTCAGCCCCAGTCTGCGCTATATTATGCTGAGAGTGGGATGGGTACAACCTCATTTATATGGACAGGAAGACGCGAGAGAAGGTTTTGGGGACTCAAGCCTTCTCTGTCGCTGTACCTTGAATTGAGTGGGGTGGCATCAGCTGAGAAAGTGTGGCATGGGTTAGAGACTAGTTTGGCGGAGAGCATTTTAATCAGTTTGGTTGAAGATCCTTATTGGCTGTTGGATGCGACATCTGTTATACAGGAGCGTATAGGTGCATTCTTAATTTTTCGCTATGGTGAAACGACACGTTTATTGAAATCCTTATATGAATTAGGTATGCCTGCTCATGAGCAAATGTTAATAGCGGATTTATTAGTCGGTATTGAATCAGCTAAACCTTACCTTCAGGAAGATTTTCGTTGGTTACTTGAGAAAACGATGACCTGCATGGCGGATTCAGCCATTGATCGCCTTCGCGACAGAGAGGTATTTGAATGTTTTATTTGGCTAGAGATAAACAACAATCCTGTTCCTTCGGAATGCTTACCTCTTCTTGAAAAATTAGGAATTGGTTCAATGGGTATCCTGAAGGTATTTTGTGTCGGCCAGGAGGAGCCTCAGTCTAAGATGGTCGAGGTTTATCCTTTAGTTTGGAGAAAAGAGGAATTGTATGGCCTTTTGGAACATAGAATCGGGAGAAAATGGAAAGAGGCAGGCTGGCGGACATTTACTGGAAGCGCAGATAAGGAGAAATTGCTTGAGGATGCCAAAAACTCGCCGCGTAAACTGATGCGGTTGGGTAATGAATTTCTGTTTGGGAATAACAAAAGGAAACAGGATGTATTATGACCATGCACATATTGCCATATGATCGTAACAAATACGTTGAAGGGCATCGCTTGGGGGGGAAACGTTCTCCAGAAGAGATTTTAAGCGATCTTATTTACTCGTGGCGTAACAACAGTTTGGCCAAGCCAACTCAGCGGGTTTTTCCATTACATGGCCTGCCTGGTACAGGAAAATCGTGGCTTTTACTTTATCTTGCTGATCAGGTATTCAACGAAGCAGTCTATATCGATTTGAATGAGAGAAGAAATTACCCTACTCACATTGAGTTTTTGAATGAAATGAAGAAGAAAGCAAAACAAGGCTCTTTTCAAAAAAACTTGTTACTGATTGATCATGTTCCAGATACGAAAACCGATGAATACTTGAAGTTGTTTGAGGAACAGGTGTTGATTCCGTATTACAATCAAGGTGGATTGTTGATTTTTGCCCAACAGTGTCTCCGTAATTGGTGTTGGGACGCGCTTCCTCACCCTCCTCCCCCCTTTATTCTGAGTGGTTTTAATCAAGATAGCAGGAAGAAATTATGGAAGAAATACAATCTTCCAATCGATGCTAAAGATAGATTTTGGGAATTGCGTGAAATTTCTCCGCTATTAATTAGCTTAAGGTGTCAGGCGAAAGATATTGTTGAAGTAGCTGAGGTGTATTTGAGGTATTGGCTAGAGCATATTGACCCGCCAGCGATAGAAAACTTAAAAAGGGAATTGCGCTTGGCCGGCGCGTTAACCTGGCTGGATGGCATGTTAGATGGTAGTAAAATGAATGAGATCATTCGATTGATTGATGAAAATCAGACAAATTATCTTGATATGCTATACACCTTGGATCAAAGACAATGGATTATGCCGCCATCGGATGAATGGGTGGAATCAATTCGTACTGTGCTTAATCTCTGGTTTCGCCAAATGGAACCGGAATTAACAAAAGAAATGGACAAGCGTTTCGGTTGATAAGGAGGTCGCTATGTTGTCGGATTTGATGGGAATGCATCGCATTTCTCTAATTGGGCGCGAAAAACACATTAAACGTATTTTTGAAATTGCTTTGCGTGCAGAGAAGCGGCGGAGCGCGGCTTTCATTTATTTGGAAGGAGGTGGAGGAATTGGAAAAACAGCGATTTTGGAAGAAATCCAAAACCGCCTCAGTGGAAATGGGAACGTGGTAATTGCTAATGAGTTGGTTGACTTATATCATTTGGACAATCGAACATCTTATGGTTTCAGCGAAGCGATTGTAAAGGCATTTTCTGTCCGTCGAGCAGAGTTTAGAAGGCTTGGGCAAAGTTTGGAGAAGTTTAATGAAGCGCGTGAGCGTGGGCATAGTGACTATGATAAGTTATGGGAAGAGGTCGAAAGAGAATTTGTAAGGGCTTTCCAGAAAATCGCAGACCGTCAGCAAGTGTGGGTCATGCTTGATACTGCTGAAACCTTACATTTGGATCATTCATCAACAGCGATGGACGCCGGGATAGAAACGGAACATGTATCCAACTGGTTGTTGAAGATATTACCGCAACTTGCTCGCATTCCTTTACTGTTTTTGGCTGCAGGTCGTCCGCCGAGAGATGTAGACATCAATTTTTTTTCCCAAATAAGAAAATTGCCTGGATGGATGGTGGAAGATCCAATTGAATTGGGGCCATTGGAATCGGATGAATGTCGTGATTATCTTGACACCGTTGCTATGTATTTGGAGCAGAGGAAGGCAGGCGGAGCAGAGAGAATTCGTGGCTATTTGGGCACTTATGGACATGTTCCTCTGCATCGGGAGACGGGTGGCAGACCTCTTTATTTAGCCATGACCAGTGATATTTTGAGAACGGGTGGAACATTACCAGAAGGGTTTTATTTGTCGGAGAATACGGACGGGAGCGACGAAAAAGACCGTCAGATGTTGACTGACCATTTTATGAATTTGCGCTCTCCTATTGGCATTACACTTCGTTTCATGGCCATGCTTCACAAGGGCGTAGATGTGAATTTGCTTTCCAAAGTGATGTTGATTGAAAAGAACATAGCAGAACAATACTTAAAAGCTATTGAAGATTTAACGCTGGTAAAACGTCTACAGGGTGATGTTCCTCGTCCCTATTTTCTTCATGATGAAATCTACGATCTTTACGCACGCCGTGTTATTTTTGATAAAGAGCCTAATGCGGTTTACAAGCATATTCAGGATTACTACGAAGAAACGCTTATGGAATTAGAGCGGGAAATGCGCCAGCGTCCCCATCTTTTGACGAGATCTCAGCGCCGTCGTCGAACGGCCCAAATTGAACAGATGCATTATGCCTTGTGGTTTTATCCGTGGCAAGGGTTCGCTGAGTATTTTTCGCAATCCAGTAACGCACTCAGTATGCATCGGAGTGATTTGGATTCTATATTGAAAGACGAATTTCACCATACGCAGTTATGGCTGGAGCGACTCGGGCGCTTCCCTGATGAACTTAAATTGTATGTTTTCTTTGATGAGAAACTTCGAACTATAGAGCGCGTTTCTATTATAAAAAATAACGCTTATAAAACGCAAACTATGCTATTAGAGATGACAAAAGATATTCAGTCTGCACCGGCTTTTTGTCAGGCGTATTGGTGGTTTTTGCATGGAATATTGAGTTTACGAGGCCAGCTGTATACAAGCAGACTGTCAAATCCTGATGTGTCTTTTGATGAAGTAGAGAGACAACTGGTGATGCCCGTGCCTGACAGTCTTGGCAAAGCGGTCAAAGTGTTACAGGCATTTATTGAGAACTATCGTGGCTATTCAGCTCGACGTGCTGGAAAATACAAGCAGGCAATCAAGCATTATCAACGTGCTGCTGCTGTCATGCGACAATTTGATTTTGGTGGCTTGAGTGGGGTGCTTACCAATCAGGCCTATGCAATGAGCATGTTAGGCTTGGACCGTAGGGCGCGCGAAACTGTCCGTGAAGCGTATGAGGTTGCTCAGAGGGCGGATAGTCCGCGAGATCAAATCCGTGCTTTAAATGTGCGTGCGAGTGTGGAAATTTTGGCAGGGGATGCTCAAAGTGGGCAATGGTTTGCCACTAAAGCATTTGAAATACTAAAATATAACCCTGAACCACGCCTAGATGCTCTGGTATATATATCATTGGGACGGGCTTGTCGTTATGAATGGAACCAGGAATTAGGTGAGGTTTACGGGGAGGTTGCCGCTGCTGATCCCTACTTTGAATTGATTATGAAAGGATTAACCTATTTTGAGGGGGAGGAGAAAGTAAAAGATATTTTAAGTCCGGCAAGAGAAATGCCACATATTGAATCCGGAGCGATTGCATTATTGTCTGATACTCCAGATGTGGAGAATCTTGTACAGGCGCTCAACGAATGTGGTTGTCTTTGGCGTGAAGTTACTTGGTTGTGGCGGCATAAATATGGCAAGCAAGATGTGCGAGTAATACAGATATCCCAGATTACTGAATCGCGCCTGAAAAAAGCCGCTGGTATTCAAGATATAGCGGAGGAGAACTGGTTGCATGCTGTCAAAAGTCAAACCATTAAGATAGGAGGAAGCCCTTATTGGCCTGCTCTGGCATTGGCAAATCTGGCTTGGCACTATCATTATCAGCGTAAACCTGCTAAGGAAGTGGAAAAAATATGCCAACTCGTAGAAAACTTGGTCGCGAATAGTGTAGGTGACCGATATTTGTGGAAAGAGACTCCGCCAAATATTTCACAGGATGATGCGGATATGATGGTTTGGGCCGCATTAGGTAAAATGGAAATGGCACGGGCTTACGAAGCTCTGCGTAATTGGCGAGACGACCCTTTTATGTTTGAAGAGGCCACCAAACATATAGCATTATCAATGGAATATAACTACCTTATGGGCCAAACGTCATTTAATATGAGACGGGCCGAAATGGGTTTAGAGAATCGAATCCGACAAAGTGAGCATTGGGAAAAGATTTTCTTACCCTCCTTCTACGAAGTCGCAAATCGGGTTACTAACCAATTACGCTTACCTGAAGATCGAAGCCCCAGATTATTACGTTGGTTGGAAGAACGCTTTGGCCCTCCTGAGGATTGGAAAAAGCCATATGGAGGAGAATGATGAAAGAAATAACCCCCTCTACATTATTTATATTATTAGCGGCTCAACAAACCAGTTCAGAAATGCATAATGATTGTGATTGTGCTTGTGTTATTAGCACTTCTTTTTGTGCAATTAAAGTATCTGAAGTCGCTTTTCGGAAAAGGACAACAGCCCCCTATTTAGTGTGTTTAACGTCGGAGCATTATTTCCTCTGGTTGAATGGGGGAGCAAGAGGATCTGTTGTTTTGAATCAAACTGCGAAAAAAAACCTCGATGTTTTTACTGCACCAATAACTCTGTCAGAAGCGGCTCAATGTCTTCAAGGAGTTTTACCGGCAAGATTTGAAAAGATTGCTCATAATTTCATTCCCATTGGCTTAATTGAATCCGAACAAGAAGTTGATTGCGCATGTGCTTTGTCGAAAGAGAGCAGATTAGTAAGTTATTCGGTTGATTTTAATTCTCTAACCTCCTGGCTCCACCTCACCGACCGCTGCAACCTGCGCTGTGACTATTGCTACCTGCCCCATGTTCGCGAGGACATGGCCTCTGAAACCGGCCGCGCCGCGGTGGATGCCACCTTCCGTTCGGCGCTTGCCAATGGATTCAAGCAGGTCAAGCTGAAATACGCGGGTGGGGAGCCGTTGCTGCGCTTTCCGTTGATCGTGGAGTTGCATCAGTATGCCCAGTCCCTTGCGCATAGGCACGGGATCGAGTTGGAAGGGGTGGTGCTCAGCAATGGAACCCTGTTGACTGTGGAGATGATCGAGACGCTCAAGTCGCTTGGCCTGCGCTTGATGATCTCCCTGGACGGATTGGGGGCGCATCATGACCTGCATCGTCGTTATGCGGGCGGACGCGGTTCCTTTGCGGATGTGGCCGAGGCGGTGGACTTGGCGCTGGTCAATGGCTTGACGCCGAGCATCTCGGTGACGGTCAGCGGGCGCACGGCGGCGGGACTCCCGGATGTGATGGCCTGGATTTTGGAGCGGGAGTTGCCGTTCAGCCTGAATTTCTATCGCGAGAACGAACTCTCCGCTGCCCACGGAGATATGCGCCTGGAGGAGCAGAAGATCATCGAGGGCATGTTGGCGGCCTTCAAGGTGATCGAGAACAATCTTCCGCGGCGTCCCTTCCTGGGCGGGATCATCGACCGCGCGAATTTGTCCGCCTCGCATACCCATACCTGTGGGGTGGGGCAAAATTACCTGGTCTTCGATCAGAACGGACAGGTGGCGAAGTGCCAGATGCACATCCGCAAGCCTGTGACGGATATGAACGCCGAAGATCCGCTGGCGGTCATCCGTCTCGACCAGGCTGGCGTCCAAAATATTTCGGTGGATGAAAAAGAAGGCTGCAAGTCCTGCGAGTGGAAGTACTGGTGCGCGGGTGGGTGTTCCCTGGAGACCTATCGCGCCACCGGCCGCTACGATGTCAAATCCCCCAACTGCAATATCTACAAGGCGCTCTTCCCCGAGGCCCTACGCCTGGAAGGCCTGCGCCTGCTGAAATACCAGGACGACCCCGAAGTCGTCCAAAAGATCGTGGCCTAAAACAAAACCTCCCGCCAAACTGGCGGGAGGCCTTTTATCCAGACGATCAGACCATCAGACTTCCGACTATCCGACTACTTCGCATACTCCGTCGCCCGCGTCTCGCGGATGACGGTGACGCGGATCTGGCCGGGGTACTGCATGGTTTCTTCGATCTTCTTGGCCACGTCGCGGGCCAGGCGGGCGGAGGCGAGGTCGTCGATGGTTTCGGGTTTGACGATGATGCGCACTTCGCGGCCGGCCTGGATGGCGAAGGCCTGCTGCACGCCTTCGAAGGACATGGACATTTCCTCCAGCGAGCGGATGCGCTTGATGTAGGCTTCCAGGTCTTCGCGGCGGGCGCCGGGGCGGGCGCCGGAGATGGCGTCGGCGGCTTCGGCGATCACGGCTTCGATGGTCTCCTGTTCCACCTCGTGGTGGTGGGAGGCGATGGCGTTGACCACCTTGGGATGCACGCCGTAGCGTTTGCAGAATTCCGCGCCCAGCATGGCGTGCGTGCCTTCCTGGTTGTGGTCCATGGCCTTGCCGATGTCGTGCAGGAAGCCGCCCTGTTTGGCCAGGTTGACGTCTGCGCCGATCTCGGCGGCCAGGATGCCCGCCAGCTTGGAGACTTCCACGGCGTGGGAGAGCTGGTTCTGGCCGTATGAGGTGCGGAACTTGAGGCGGCCCATCATGCGCATGATCTCGGGATGCAGGCCGGCGATGTTGGCGTCGTAGGCGGCCTGTTCGCCGGCTTCGTTGATGATCTTCTCGACCGCCTTGGTCTCGTCCTCGACGATCTTTTCGATGTGGGCGGGGTGGATGCGGCCATCCAGGATCAGTTTGGCCAGGGCGCGGCGGCCAACTTCGCGGCGCACCGAGTCGAAGCAGGAGACGGTGACCGAGTCGGGGGTGTCGTCCACGATCACGTCCACGCCTGCGGCCTGCTCGAATGCCTTGATGTTGCGTCCGTTGCGGCCGACGATACGGCCCTTCATTTCCTCGTTCGGTAGGGTCACCACGGCGCGGGTGACTTCGGCCACGTGCTCCGAGGCCACGCGCTGGATGGCGTCCGCGATCAGCTTGCGGGCGCGCTTCTCGCCTTCCTCGCGGGCTTCGGCTTCGATCTGGCGGATGATGCGCGCCATGTCGCCGCGCGCTTCCTTCTCGACCGCGGCAAACAGGTCCTTGCGGGCCTCGTCCTGGGTCATCTGGGCGATTTCCTGGAGCTTGTTGACCTGGTCCTGGTAGAGCTTGTCGATATCGTTGGCGCGGCGGTCCACCGTGGACTGGCGTTTGTTCAAGGCCTGCTCGCGCTGTTCGAGCTTTTCGATGCGACTTTCCAACTCGGTGCGGCGCTTGTCCACGCGCTCGAGTTCGCGGTTCAACTCGATGCGGCGTTCCTTGATCTCCGATTCGGCGGCCTGGATGATCTTGACCGCGTTCTCGCGCGCCTGGGATTCGATCAGGCGGGCCTGTTCGTTGGCGCCTTTCAGGATGCTATCGGCTTTCTGTTGTTGGTTTTGCAGCGCTTTTTCGGCCTGGTAGCGGTGCAGGAAATAGCCCACCACCAAACCCGTCAACAGAAACACAATGCCAATTATGAAGTTTATCAACAGGTTCATATACTGTCCTCTTCGTCCAAATTTTGTTCTTGCCCGAAATGTGTTTCGTTCCAAATACGGCGGACGGTCGGGGCGACTATGCTGTAAGGGAAGCCACGCCGCGCCAGGAAATCGCTCATTTTTTTACGGAATTCGATCCAGTCCAGGCCGCTGAGTCGGGCCGCCCGTTTACGGGCCGCTTCGTAGGCCAGGGTTTCCTCGTCGACGCCGGCCAGGGCCGATTGGGCGGCTTCGTCCGAGAGTCCCTTTTGGCGTAGTTCCATCGCCAGCGCTCGTCGGCTGCGCGGACGGAAGGTGCTGCGATTGTCCACCCAGGCGCGGGCAAATTCATCGTCATTGGCCAGCCGCGCCTGCCGCAGGCGGTCGAGGGTTTCCTCGATTACCTCTTCGGGGTACTCATGCTTGCGCAGGTTCTGGCGGATCTCGGCCTCGGAGCGGGGGCGGTAGCTCAGGTAGAGCATGGCCTGTTGGTAGGCCCGTTCGCGCGCTTCGTCGGCCTGGAGTTGGGCGATCTTGCCATCTTCCAGCCGCTGGCCGACTTTCAGCCAGGCCGCCACGATGCGGGAGAGGCCGAAGGCAAATTCCCCGTCCAGGTGGATGTTCACCCGATTGGGGTCCTTCTTTTGCGCTTCGATAGCGGTGATCGTTTTCATCTTTTTAAACAAGACGCAGCCATGGCCCGGGAGGGGCCACAGCTGCGAATCAGCCTGGTGATGGGTGCGACAAACTCACGTTCCGCGATGCGGTACGGAAGAAATTACTAAACCGTGGATCGGCTCAGGGTGAAATCAAGCAGGTGCATAATCCTGGCAAAAATCGGTTTTGATCCGCCAAAAAGGGGGCGGTGTCGTACCCAAAAGTGTCAGCGCCGGTGGCAAACTGTGGCCGCAAAATGGGCGGCAGGAAGTAGGCTTATTAAAACACTTCTTACAAAGCGTTAATCTAATTATACATGAAAGTTTGATTTTTATAGGGGCAATGCTGTCTAGACAAGAAAGGGATCGAATCATGTGGAAACGAAGTGTGAAAAGAGAAAAGCGAATTACGCCAGGCGGGCAGGAAAAGGGGCGCGCTTGCAGCGCGGCCTGCTTTGCATGGGGCAGTGGAGTTCCGCGCGCATGTGCGGCTGGGATTTGCTCTTCCCGTGAAAAATGGAAGGGCTGCTTTTGCCGCGCGGGGCGCAGCCTATACACAGAAGCCGGGCTTTTTGTATTGTGATTTGGGATAGATGGGATAAAATCAGGTTGCCTGTTGAAGATTCTGTTCGCGGTTGATTCGACCTCTTGGAAAGGCCCAGAACCTCACCCCTGAGACAGGCAGGCGCGGAATTTTCATTGGCTTGCCGCCCTTTCGGGCACAAGTCTGTGCCTTACATCACCCCGATGCTCTTTCGGGGACGGCGCTGTGGTTCAAAAGGTTTTTACGCATCGAACCTGTTTTCTGCAGGAGGCCGATTTAATCCTTGATGTTATGCATTTACCAGCGCCCGCTCCTGCGAGGCCCGCGCGGAAGATCGACCCGCCGCAGGCAGCTTTCGGCAGTGGCGCGGCCAGGGATTGCAAGAACCAGCAGCAATGATGTGTAACATCGGTTAAGCTTTGGAGGTTCCATGAGCAATTTTCGTCCTGACGGTAATGATGGGATAACCCGGGTGCGGCGCGTGGTCGCTTTTTTGGGAATATTTTTTGTTTTGTTGGGGCAATTCCTGGTGTATGCCACTGGGTTGGATGATTCGATGGCTGTCCTTGTTCAATTCTGGTTCAGTATCCTGGGTGTGGGCCTTTTCCTGGTAAGCCAGGTCATTCGCATCCCTGCGTGGATGCAGCGGTTGACGGGGCGCCTGACCGCTTCCCACACGGTGACGTGGATCCTGGCGGCCATCATGTTGGCTGTCCTGGCTACGGTGGGAGCGCGATTGTTCCAGATTGCCACGCGAAGCAACTTCATTCCGGTCCTGACTGTTTGGTTCATGGCGGGGGGCGCGTTCGTTGCGGCCTTTCTGGGCGGCTTTTCGGGCCGTGTTGACTGGCGGGCCTGGTTCGAACGGCATCGCGCGGAATTGCTGACCCTGCTGGTTATTGTGATTTTGGGCGCTGCCCTGCGATTTTACAAGCTGGGAGAAATTCCGCGGGTATTGGATGGGGATGAGGGCCGGGTGGGCCAGGCTGCCCAGGAGACCGCTCTGGGCGTGTTGGCCAACCCGTTTGCCCTGTGGGACAACTTTGGCGCGTTATACCTCCAAATGATCAATGCCTGCCTGCGAATTTATGGGCCGACGCCTTTTGCCCTGCGCCTGCTTCCTGCCATCGGCGGCATTTTGGCCATCCCTGCCGTATACCTGTTGGGGCGGCAAATTGGCGGGCCGAGAGTCGCGCTGATTGCCGCCTTCTTGATCGCCGTTTCGCATACGCATATCAATTTCAGCCGCATCGCTTCGGTGGCCTACATCCATGGCACCTGGCTGGCTCCCCTGGAACTTTACCTGCTGTTGAGTGGATTGGAGAAACGTTCCGCCTGGCGGACGGCCCTGAGCGGGGCCATCCTGGCAATTCATTTCTCGGTCTACCTGACCGCCCAGGTGGTGACTGCCATGATCCTGGTCTACATGTTGATCTCCCTCCTGTTCCTGCGCTCGTGGTTCCTGGCGGCCTGGCGTCCGGCCCTGGCCTTTTGGGGCGCCTTCCTGCTCATGCTGGCCCCGGAGACTTCTTATATCTTGAGCAGCCCGGATCAATTCATGAACCGGCTGGTCCAGGATGGCACGTTCAATTCGGGCTGGCTGGCCGCCACCATGCAGGCCACCGGGCAGAACGCGCTTTCGATCCTGTCTGAACGCGTGGTGCATGCTTTCCTGTCCCTGATCTACTACCCGGCCAGGGATTTTTACGGGTCACCCGCCCCCATGATGAGCATGATCTCGGCTACGGCCTTCCTGTTGGGGCTGGGACTTTCCCTTTGGCGGACGAGGTCGCCGCGCTATCTTTTGTTGAATGGCAATTTTTGGGCGGCCACGCTGGCAGTGGGCATCTTTGCCGTGCCGCCCTCCGCAGATTCGTACCGCATGTTGATGGCCCTGCCGTCGGCGCTGATCATGGCTGCCATTGGGTTCGACCAGGCCATCGAGTATTTTGGGCTGGGCTGGGAACGAATGCGCCTGGCCTATGCTGTCACCATCGGAAGTATTTTGTTCAGCCTGCTGATATTCAATGTCTGGACCTACTATGGCGATTTTGCAGGCCAGTGCCGGTATGGAGACAACCTCACGGGCCGTTTTGCTTCGTACCTGGGAAAATACGTCAGCACGGTCGAGAGCGAAGCAACCATCTACCTGCTGAGTGATGCGACCTATTTTCACGGGTCGCACGCCTCCACGGCTTTCTTGAGCCAGTATCGCCTCGTCCTCAATGTTCCCGAGGCAATCGAAGGCCTCCAATTCGTTTCCGGCGAGACGATCATCGCCAGCCCCGATCGCATCGAAGAGTTGAATGTCTGGGCGCATGACCACCCGGGCGGTGACTTGCACTACTTGGTCGATTGCCAGAATACGATCCTGGCGGCGTACCAGATTCCGTAGAGGCTGCTTGGACCCGCGCGAATACGAAGTCATGTACCGGGTGGAACTCCAGCATTGGTGGTACCGCGGGATGGAGGCCGTCACACGGGCGATGTTCCACCGTTGGCTGCCCCGCCAGGACGGCCTGCGCATTTTGGATGCGGGATGCGGGACGGGCGCGGCCATGACCACGTATCTACGGGAATTTGGGATCGTCACGGGCTGCGACCTTTCCCGCCTGGCGCTGGATTTTTGCCGCAGGCGCGAGGCGGGGCGTCTCGCGCAAGCCTCCGTCCTGGACCTGCCGTTTGCTCCCGCTTCCTTCGACCTGGTCGCCAGCTTCGACGTGCTCTACGAACGAGCCGTCCCGAGCGATCTGGCGGCCTTGCGGGAGTTTGCCCGCCTGCTTGCCCCGGGCGGATTCCTGTTCCTGCGCCTGCCCGCCTACGACTGGCTGCGGGGTGCGCACGATGTGGTAATTCACACGGCGCGGCGCTACACCACCGGCCGCATCGCGGGTTTGCTGGCCGAGAGCGGATTTTTTCCCATGCACCTGACGTATGCCAATACCCTGCTGTTTCCCGCAGCGGCACTCAAGCGCCTTTTGGAGCGGCTGCTCCCCGTCCACAGCGGGGCCTCGGACCTTGAGTTGGAGCTTGGCCCCTTTAATGGAATCCTGCACAGGGTCCTGGCAGCGGAGGCGCCCTGGGTCGCTTCGCGTGGATGGCCCTTCGGCTTGAGCGTCCTCGCCCTGGCGCGGAAGGGTCCCGCCCCATGAATCGCAAGATTTCGAGCCTCAGCGCTGTCTTTCCCGCCTATAATGACGGTGGAACGATTGCCAGCATGGTGACGGCGGCCCTGCTGGCCCTGCGCCGCGTGACCGACGATTACGAGATCATCGTGACGAACGACGGCAGCCGCGACTATACCAGCCAGGTGTTGGACGAACTGGCCGTTCGCTATCCCGAGTTGAAAGTCATTCACCATCCTTACAACCAGGGTTACGGCGCGGCCCTGCGCACGGGCTTTGCCGCCGCAAGCAAGGAGTGGGTCTTCTATACGGACGGAGATGCGCAATACAATCCGCTCGAACTGGTCGACCTGGTCGGCGCGCTGCGCCCGGGCGTGGATGCTGTCAACGGCTATAAGCTGGCCCGCCATGATTCATGGCTGCGCATCCTGATTGGCAAGGCGTATCACCACCTGGTGGCCCTGCTGTTCGGCATCCGCATTCGCGACGTGGACTGTGATTTTCGCCTGATTCCGCGGCGGATCTTGAAGGAGATTGCGTTGGAGAGCGTGAGCGGGGCAATTTGCCTGGAAATGGTTAAAAAAATCCAGGATGCGGGCTATGTTTTCGCCGAAGTGCCCGTCCATCACTATTCCCGAAAGTATGGGACCTCCCAGTTCTTCCATCCCTGGCGCATCCTGCGGACTTTTTATCAGTTGTGGCGCTTGTATAGGAAACTGGTGCTTCATTGGGAGTGATAAACGGGGGTGGGGAACACTTTGCAGGATGCGTATAGGAAGGAATCGTGACAAAAGGAACTACTCCCTCCCCAAAAATCGTGCAATAATGTAGGCCAGTCCAAAACACTCGAATCCTCAAAGGAGACAGTATGGCTAAGATCACCCGTGAAGATGCGCTTGAATATCATCGCCTGAAAGGCAAACCTGGCAAGGTGGCGATCATTCCCACCAAACCGATGGATACCCAACGCGACCTGAGCCTGGCCTATTCGCCGGGCGTGGCTGAACCTGTTTTGGAGATCGAAAGGGATCCGGAACTGGCCTACGAGTACACCTCGAAGGGCAACTTGGTGGCGGTTGTTTCGAACGGCACGGCCATCCTGGGCCTCGGCGACCGCGGGGCGCTGGCAGGCAAGCCCGTCATGGAAGGCAAGGGCGTGCTTTTCAAAAAATTTGCCGACGTGGACGTGTTCGACATCGAGGTCAACTCGCATGATCCCGACGAGATCATCAAGGTGGTGGCGGCCATTTCCCCGACCTTCGGCGGCATCAACCTCGAAGACATCAAGGCGCCCGAGTGCTTCTACATCGAAGAAGAACTCAAGAAGATGCTGGACATTCCCGTCTTCCACGATGACCAGCACGGCACGGCCATCATCTCGGCGGCGGGCCTGGCCAATGCGCTGGAGATCGTGGGCAAGAAGCATGAGGACATCCGCCTGGTGATTTCGGGCGCGGGCGCTTCGGCCATTTCCTGCGCGGAACTGGCCATCTCGTGGGGCGTGCGGCGCGAGAACATCATGCTGGTGGATACCAAGGGCGTGGTCTACAAGGGCCGCACCGTGGGCATGAACAAGTACAAGGACCGCCTGGCGGTCGACGACAAGGGACATCGCACCCTGGCCGATGCGGTCGCAGGCTCGGACGTGTTCTACGGCCTGTCGGTGGCCAACGTGTTGACGCCCGAAATGGTCAAGACCATGGCGCCCGACCCGATCATCTTCGCCATGGCCAACCCCGACCCCGAGATCAGGCCTGAACTGGCGAAGGAAGCCCGCAGCGACGTGATCATTGCCACCGGCCGCTCGGACTACGCCAACCAGGTCAACAACGTGCTCGGCTTCCCGTTCATTTTCCGCGGGGCGCTGGACGTGCGCGCCAGGCAGATCAACGAGGAAATGAAATTCGCGGCCTCGCAGGCGCTGTCTGCCCTCGCCAAGGAGGATGTGCCCGACTCGGTCATCCGCGCCTATGGCGGCGGGAGCATCAAGTTTGGGCGCGAATACATCATCCCCAAGCCGCTCGATCCGCGTGTGCTGTTGTGGGAGGCGCCCGCCGTGGCCGGGATGGCCATGAAGACCGGCGTGGCCCGCAAACCCATCGACATCGACGAGTATCGCCAGCAGCTGGCCTACCGCCAGGGCAAGGGCGAGCAGGTGCGCTACTTCTTCCAGAACAAGGCCCGTTCCTCGGGCGGGACGAAGCGTGTGGCCTTTGCCGAGGGCGAGGAGCAGAAGATCATCCGCGCCGCCGCGCAAATCCTGGACGAGGGCATTGCAACCCCGATCCTGATCGGCCAGACCGAAACCATCGCGGCGCAGATCAAGAGCTTGGGCCTGGATTATGCCCCCATCGTTGTCGATCCCTCGAAGATGGAGAATATCGGCGCCTACGAGGATGCCTACTACGAGATGCGCAACCGCAAGGGCATGACCCGCACCGACGTGGGCAAGTTCGTGCGCGACCCGAACGTGCTCGGCCCGCTGATGGTCAAGATGGGCGAAGCTGACGCCTTCATCTCGGGCCTGACCTATGACTATCCCGAGGTCATTCGCCCCGCGCTTCAGATTCACCACACCGCCCAGGGCGTGACCCGCGCGGCGGGTGTGTACATCATGATTTTGGAAGACCGCGTGTACCTGTTCACGGATGCGACGGTCAACATCGATCCGACCGCCGAGGACCTGGCCGAGATCGCCACCCTGGCCGCCGACTTTGCTGTCAAGCTCGAACTCGACCCGCGCGTGGCCTTCCTCTCGTTCTCGAACTTCGGCTCCACGCCGCACCCGCTCTCGGACAAGGTGCGCAAGGCGGTGGAACTGGTCAAGGCGCGCCGCCCCGACCTGGCGGTCGACGGCGAGATGCAGGCCGATACCGCCGTGGTGCCCGAGATCGTCGACGAACGCTACCCGTTCAGCGCGGTCAAGGATGCCAACGTGCTGGTCTTCCCCTCGCTCGAATCTGCCAACATCGCCTACAAGCTGATGGCCCGCCTCGGCAAGGCCAAGGCCATCGGCCCGATCCTGCTGGGAGTGGGCGCGCCCGTTCACGTGTTGCAGACGGGCGACGATGTCAACGCCATCGTGCAGATCGCCTCGGTGGCGGTCATGGATGCGATGGGCCGCAAGTAAGCCTGTTCACACAATGCGCAGAGGCCCCGCATTCGCGGGGCCTCTGTTTATCTGTAGGGCAGGATGTCATCCTGCTCTATGACTTTTTACCTGCGGGATTGGGCATTCTTCACCGCGTTTTGAAGGTCCAGGGCGCGGCTGCCCAGCCAGCGCCTACCCAGCCGAATGCCGGCCACAACGAGCACGACGCCCAGCAGCATCGAGCCGAAGTCGCTGACGATCTGGCTGATGGTTTCCCACTGGCTGCCGAACCAATAGCCCAGCCCGCCGTATAAAAACACCCAGATCACCTCTCCGAGCGCGTCGTACCACATGAAGCGCGAGAAGCGGTAGCCGCTCCCGCCGGCGATCCAGTTGGTGGGAATGGCCAGGGCGGTGACCAGGAAGCGGGTGAAGAAGATCGCCACCCAGGCCCTGCGCTGGAAGTAATCGCTGGCGTTTTTCCAGGCAGGCGTCTCCCCGAAGCGCTGCAGCATGTGTTCCTTTCCAAACCGTCCCATCCCAAAACTGAGCACATCGCCGATCAATGCGCCGGCCAGGGCGTAGAGCGCCATCTCGGGCCAGGAGAAATATCCCTGCTGCGAGAAGGCGCCGACGGCGATCAGGATGAAGGACGCGCCCACGGGAACGCCCAGCGCCCCGAGCAGCGCGCACAACCCAAACAGCGGCGCGCCGTGATTGATGACCTGCGTGAGCAGGATATTCGGGATGGATTCGCTCATGGCAGCGGGGTCGCCGGGGCTTGTTTCTGGAATGCCAGGATGGATTCCTGCACCAGGGCCAGGGCGCGGCCCTCCTGCCCGGGAAAATATTGCTGGTCGATCTCGGCCAGGCTTCTCTCGCGGTTTTCCTTCTCGGGGATGCCCAGCGCGTCGAACAAGGCCGACGGCGGGACGCCGTAGGTGTGGGCGATGTACGGCACCGTCATCCAGTCGCGGATCAGGCTCACGTCGCTGGCGGCGGCCGGGGGGTGGGGATGTTTCAGCCGCCTGAGTTCACCCGCCAGGCGGAATCCGAACAACAGAATGAGGAGCGTGCCCAGGCCGATGAGCACTCCCACCCACAGCTTTCGTTTCACGCTATTCCTGCCACTCCAGTTCGAAATCGCCGACGTGGACGGTGTCGCCTTCCTGGATGCCCGCCTTGCGCAGGGCTTCGTCGACGCCGAGTTTTTCCATCAGGCGCTGGAAGCGGCGCAGGGAGCCGTCGTGCTCCCAGTAGGTCATGGAGGCGGCGCGCTCGATGCCCGCGCCCGAGATGCGCCAGCTGGCATCATCCTCGCGCGAGATGGTGAACTGATTCGGGTCTTCCATCGGACGGTAGACGGGGACGGGCGCTTCGAGTTCCTCCAGGGGGGGAGTCTCGGCCAGTAATTGCGCGGCAGACAACAACACTTCGCGCGTGTCGGTGCGCGCCAGGGCCGAGATGGTGCGCAGCTCCACCTTCTTCTTTTTGAACTTGGCTTTCAAATCCTTGAGACGTTCCTGCACCTCGGGCTGGTCGATCTTGTTGAGCGCCACGATCTGCGGCTTTTTCGCCAGGTTCGGGTCGAAGAGCGCCAGCTCGGCGTTGATCTGGCTGAAGTCGGCCAGCGGGTCTTCGGCCAGGCCGTCCAGCAGGTGGATCAGAACGCGGGTGCGCTGAATGTGGCGCAGGAAGTCATGGCCGAGGCCCGCGCCCTCCGCCGCGCCTTCGATCAGGCCGGGGATGTCGGCCAGCACCACGGTGGTGTCATCGTCGATGTTGGCGACGCCCAGGTTGGGTTCGAGCGTGGTGAACGGATAGGCGGCGATCTTCGGCCTGGCATTGGTCAATACCGAGAGCAGCGTGGATTTGCCCGCGTTGGGGACGCCGATCAGCCCGATGTCGGCGATCAGCTTGAGTTCCAGTTTGAGGCGTTTTTCCTCCCACGGTTCGCCGCGTTCGGCGGTGCGGGGCGCCTGGTTGCGCGAGGTGGCGAAGTGCTGGTTGCCGCGCCCGCCGCGTCCGCCCTTTAGGATGGTGAGGCGTTCGCCCGGGGTGGTCAGGTCGCCGAGCAGGACGGGAGCCCCTCCTTCGGCGGGCAACTCAAAAATAACGGTGCCAGGCGGGACGTAGATGACGAGGTCCTCGGCGCCGCGTCCCGTCATTTGGGATGCGCCGCCATTGGCGCCATCATCCGCCTTGAACTTCTGGTTGGGACGGAAATGGGACAGGGTGTTGAGCGTGGCCCTGACCTCGAAGATGACGTCGCCGCCCTTGCCGCCATCGCCGCCATCGGGCCCGCCGCGCGGCACGAATTTCTCGCGGCGGAAATGCATCATGCCGTCGCCGCCTTTGCCTGATCGTACGTGGATTTCTACCTGGTCTGTGAACATGGTCTATCTTTGGTCTTCCAGTCTGCTGAACTTTTCTTAAGATGAAGGGACGAGATTATACCGCACTCCGCCGCCCGCCAATTTTCTCGACCGTTGCGTCGTTGCGCGCGGGGAATGACGATAGCATATCACGATTTTGGGGGGATTGGCGGCATCTGGCGGGAAAATGAACCGGGACAATCGCTTCGAACGACTGTCCCGGTGTTTCGTGGACTGTTATTTGATCCCATCTGCGAGGCCAAGTTCCAGCCTGCGGGCTGTGCAGATGTCCCGAACCTGCTGGATCACTTCCTCTGGCGGCAGGGGCAGGGATTCCCCTGCCGTCCAGGTAACGTATTGCCCGCTGGGAATGGATTCGAGCACCGCCTTGAGGCCATCCACCCCTTTCAGGGTGACACCCGAAGCCTGGATTTCCTCCAGGGTCTTCTCGCGATTGGTACCGACCAGCACGGAAAAATACCATTGGCCGTCCTGCTCCCAACTGTAGAGTTCGTATCCCTTCATCGATTCCTCGCCTGTCACGGGCGCCAGCGGTGAAGGCTTGGGGGCGCACCCGCCGATGGAGAAGGCCAGCAGGATCGCGCATAAGGTGGAGAAAAATTGTTTCATCGCATCCTCACTTCAATCCAAACACGGCGCTGACCTCGGCGCGGATGGAAATCTGTCCCGCATTGGTGGGGCCGTCGTCCAGGGTGGAGGTTTCCCCGCCCGTGGGTTCCACGTTTTGCACGCTGTTTTGCGTCCACAGATTCTGGTTGTTGTTGCCGTACCACCAACCCCAGCCGTTGAAATGGGATTGGCTGTTCTCGTTGATGGAGATCACGCAGCTTACCCCCGCGCCCGCCGCCTGGGCCAGGTCGTTGGCCTTTTCGGTGGCGGCGGTCATGGCCATCTCGCGCGCCTGGTCGCGGTACTTGCGCAGGTCGCTGGTGTAGAACTCCACGTCGTTGACCTGGTTGGCGCCCGCCTGGAAGGCCGCCGCGATCAGATCGTTGGTCTTCTTCACGTCGCGCACCGTGACCTCGATCACGTTGTAGATGCGGTAGCCGTTGATGTGCAAGTCTTCATAGTCGTCGTAGACAGGTTGGAGGGTGTACCAGTCTGTTGCGATGTCTTTGGCCTCGACGCCCAGCAGTTTCAGCTCGAAGGTGATCTTGCTGATGGTTGCCGCATTCCTGGCCTGGGCGTCTTTGGCCGACCTGCCGTTGGTCTGTACGCCCAGCTTGATCAACGCGCGGTCAGGCGCCACATTGACCACGGCCGTGCCTGTCACCTGGACGGTGCGGGCCAGGTCGCAGGTTGTGGTCTGGGGCGGCGCGGCTTGCGGGGTGGGGGTGGTCTCAATGGCGTGGGCGTTGAAACTGGGCAGCCCCGTCAGGGCCAGCAGGAAGATCAACGCGCAGGCCAGCACGGTGTTGACGATGGTTTGAATCTGTTTCATGGGAAGTCTCCTTGTGGTGGCGCGAAATATTATTTCGCGCTACATGATATTCCCCGCGCCCGTCAGGATTGTGTCACGATGAAGGCAGGAATCGGTCAGGCTGCTGTATAATTGAAGTCAGGACAATATAATACCCACGGGAGAAAATTGCGTATTCCACCCTCTAAAAAAGCGCAATTTTCACCCGAATGCGGTATGCCTCTTCGACAGGATGCACCCATGTACTTTGAACTCATCGGGGAAATTACCGAGGTTGAAACCATCGCCATAAGGCATTCCATTCGTGAGATGGCGCGTTTGGAAGAGCAATACGGGGCAGGCCGTTGGCGTAAAATGAAAGGTGTGGCGCTTGTGCGTCTCCAGAACGGCCAGGTACGAACGGCGGAACTGCATTGGTATGAGGCGCACGGCATTGGAAGACGGAAGATGAAGGTTAAGAGAATTTTAGGTTGATATGGCCATGCTGCAAAAAACCGAAACCAAGTTTGTGATTTGCCTGCGTAATGACGACAGCGACGATTTGTTGGTGGGGAAAGTGTATCGAACGCTGCCCGACGATGCCGCGTCGCGCGACGGGTATCTGCGTGTCATCGATGAATCGGGGGAAGATTATGTATACCCGCTCAATTTCTTCGTTCCCATCGAGTTGCCGCAAGTGGCCGAACGCGCGTTATTCCCGCTGGCAGGGGATTAATCCCTGCCGACAGGCAGCCAGAACGTAATCGTCGTCCCCCCGCCTTCGACGCTCTCGGCCCAGATGCGCCCGCGCATGGCCTGGATCAAGGCCCTGGCGATGGCCAGCCCCAGGCCCGTTCCGCCGCTGGTGCGGTTGCGGGATTTGTCGACGCGATAGAAGCGCTCGAAGATGAAGGGCAGATGCGCGGCTGGGATGCCCGCCCCCTGATCGCAAACCGAACACTCCACGCCCGCGCCTGATTCCGTGACCTCGACCGTGATGCACGTCCCCGGCGGCGCGTGACGGATGGCGTTGTCCAGCAGGTTATCGAGGACTTGCGAGAGTCGGTCGGGATCGGCCAGCACTTGTAAGGCGGGATAATATCCCGCCTTACTGATGGTAATCCCCTGTCGTGCAGCCAAACCAGAGAATAATTCGCAACGCTCCTGAACCAAAGCCCCCAAATCCAAGAAACGCAGCTCCAATTGCAATGCGCCCGCATCCGCGCGGGTGAGGATGAGCAATTCGTTCACCAGGCGGATGAGGCGATCCGTCTCGCGCTGCATGGACGCCAGCAGCGGCCCGCGGCCTGTGAGGTCGTCCAGCGCGCCGTCTTCGAGCGTCTCGACCGTACCCTTGATGACCGTCAGCGGCGTGCGCAGTTCATGGGTGACATCGGCGATGAAGGCCTTCTTGGCCTCATCCGATTGGCGCAGGGAGGCGGCCATGTCGTTGAAGGTCTGACCGAGGTTGTGCAGTTCAGCGATGCGCCCATCGGTGGGAGCTTGGGCTTTGAGGTCTCCGCTGGCAATGGATTGCGCGGCGCGCGCCAATCCTTCCAGCGGTTGGACGATTTGCCTGGCCAGATAATTTCCTGCCAGCGTGGCGAGCAGCACCGCGAGGAGCATCGCGCCCAGCAATTGCAGCAACAGACTTGCGGGCAGTCCCGCCGCGGGCAGGGGCGTGGCCAGGTAGACAATGCCCGTGATGCGGCCACCTTCCGCGCGGAGGGGAGCGGCGGCGTACAGCACGCGCTGGTTCCCGAGCACCCGTCGGATGGCGGTGGCGGGAATCCCTGTCAGGGCCGAATCCACTTCGGGGCGTTGGAGCAGTTCCGAGGTCGGGAGGAGGGCGTTTTGTTCGGCCTCGGGCATCTGGACGGTGGCATCCGCCAGCGGCAATCCCACCACGACCGCGCCGTTCTCGGTCAGCAGGCGGGTGTGAATCCCAGGCGCGAGGTTGGAGGCTTGCGAGTAGGGTTGGGGGTTGGCGGGGAGCGGTTCATCCTGCAGGGCGGCGGCGAGCAGTTCCGCCTGGGCCAGCAGGTTGTCGCGCTGGGTGTCGATGTAGAGCGCCGCCACGGCCTGCCAGGCCAGGACGGCGGCCAGCGTCATGCCGAGGGCCAGCACGAGCAGGGTATCGAGCGAGAGGCGGGCGCGGATGCTTTGCATGGTTGTCATCCACGAAGAACACGAAGAACACGAAGATAAAAGGCAAGGTTCATGGGATGCGATAGCCGAGGCCGCGCACGGACTCGATGCAGTCGGCGTCGGGGGAGGCGGCGCGCAGTTTGGCGCGCAGGCGTTTGACGGCGCTGTCCACGGCGCGCGTGTCGCCGACGTATTCGTAGCCCCAGGCCTGTTCGAGCAGGCGTTCGCGCGTCAGCACGCGCCCGTGGTTGGACAACAGTCGCTGCAGCAGGTCGAATTCCAGGCGGGTCAGGTCGATGGCGGTATCGCCGACGTGGACGGTGCGGCGCTCCCCGTCCAGCCGCAGGCCGCCTGGCCCGCGAAGCAATGTCGACGATTCATCTTCGGGCTTGTCGTGGACGCGGCGCAGCACGGCCTTGATGCGCGCCATCAGCTCGCGCACGCTAAACGGCTTGGTGACGTAATCGTCCGCGCCGAGTTCGAGGCCCACCACACGGTCGGTCTCCTCCCCGCGCGCGGTGATCATGATGATGGGCACATCGCTGGTCTTGCGCAGGGCGCGGCACACGTCCAGGCCGTCCACTTCGGGGATCATCAGGTCGAGCAGGATCAGGTCGGGCTGGAATTCCCCCGCCAGGCGCAGCGCCTCGCGCCCGTCCGCCGCAATCGACACGTCGTACAGGGCCTTGCGCAGATTGTAGGCCAGCAGGTCGGTGACCGCGGGTTCATCGTCCACGACGAGGATGCGATGGGTCATGCGCAAAGGATAACATGCTTTTGTGGCAGGTGTGTGTCAGGATAAAAAAAGACAGCCGCCATTGGGGCGGCTGTCTTCCTGTTGTGCGCTTTTGCTTATTTTACAAACTTCCACGCCGCAGGCAGGGCCAGCGCGGCGGCGATTAACTTGATGGCGTCTCCGACTAGGAAGGGGAGGAGTCCAGCCGCAAGGGCCTTTGTGACGCTGCCCAGCAGGACGGTCAGCCAGGCCACGCCGCAGACGTAGATGATGAGGGTGCCGACCAGGAACGGCAGCAGGGAGGTGCGCACGCTGCGCTCCAGTCCGCACTCGGCCAGCCAGCCGACGACGTAGGCCGCCAGCATGAAACCGACCAGGTAGCCGAGGGTGGCGCCGGTCAGGTAGCTCAGTCCCGCCGCGCCGCCAGCGAAGATGGGCAGGCCAAAAGCGCCCAGGGCAATGTATAGGGCCAGCGAGGCCGCGCCGCGTTTCGATCCGAGGGCGGCGGCGACCAGCAGCACGCCGAAGGTCTGGCCCGTCAGCGGGACGGGGGTGAAGGGCAGGGGCATCCGCACCTGGGCCAGCAGGGCGACGAGCGCGGCTCCCAGGGCGATCAGGCTCAAGTCGCGGAGCCAGCTTGAGGTCCGCGGAAAGCTGCGGGTGTAGAGGGTGGGGGCAAGGGTGGTCATGTTAAGGGATCCTTATCAGAGAGTTTAAAGATGAAACC
>JBMOMS010000247.1:4603-37357 GCA_049324895.1 Chloroflexota bacterium | reverse complement strand
GTCATCTCGAATTGCTCCGAACTGGTGGCGGCGGTGCGCGCGCTTCAGCCGCAGTCGCCCCCGCAGGGACTGTCCGAAACGGGAGTCAAGTCGGGCGGGGAGTTCGACGTCAATGAATATTTCAACGTTCTGCCGCATCTCAGCCTCAAGGAAGGCTATGTGTTGGATTACGTCTATTCCATGGACTTTCTGGGCAGCTTTCCCATGCTGTACGTCCGCCCCGAGGATCAGGCCCCGTATGCTTCGCTGGAGGAGTTGAATCAGCATGTCGTCCTGATGGATTATCACGACTTCCTGGTGGTGGAGGATGTGGAGCAGGCCTATTTCGAAGAGGCCGCCCTGACCCTGATGGACCGCCAGTTCTATCTGGTCTGGCACGCCAATTACAACGACACCGACATTGTCTGCGACAAGGCGGCGGTGAACGATATCATCGCACAGATCGATGAGGGGGAGTTCGGTTATGAATTGGATTCCTCCCAGAAAGTACGGGCGCGCAGCATCCAGGGCGTCGAACCGCTGGTCAAATTGACCGAGGATACCGCCATTGTCGAAATGGTTATTTTCACCAAGTGGGGTGGTTTCTTCCGCCAGACCTACACCATCAGCCGCTCCTTCCCGCATCGGATATTGGATGTGCAGGAGGAGAACCTTGTCCCGTATGACTGCGGGATCATGTTTTAGGAGGCTGGGCAGGCTTTCCCGCTGCGCTCCTTATTCCTGTCCGGGCGAGCCGCGGTGGGGATACCAGGTGAAAAAGATTCCCGCCGTGACCAGGGCCAGCACGAGGCCGCCGCCGACGGCGATGGCGAGTTGGGCCAGCAGCCAATCGTATTGCAGCAAGCCCAGGTATTCGAGCAGGTTGCCCCAGTCGTGGCGGGTGGGATCAGGGATGGGGATGAGAGTCAGGCTGCGGGCGCTGGCGTCCGCGATGTAGGTCGACAGGCTGACCAGGCTGTGCCCCGCCACCACCCACCAGCCGAAGGCTTCGTTGCGGCGGTTGCGAAGCAGTTGCACCCCGCCGAAGAGGACGAAGAGCAACACCTGCCAGATCGAGCCGCCCGCCACGGTCAGGAACCAGCCAAAAGGGGAACAAAGGAAGTGTCCCGCTTCGTGCGGCAGGATGGTTAGAAAATAGACCAGCAGGCCCGTGAAACCTGTGCGGGAGTGCAGGTGGTCGAACAGCGACAGGAGCACCAGCAGCCAGGCGATGGTGACGGCCATCCGCCCCGCGCTGACAGGTTGGCGCGGGCCGGCCCACGCGGCAAAATGTTCGAGCCAGTCCGGTCGGGAGGAGGGTTCGTCGGTGGGGCTTTCGATGGCGGCTTCCACCTCGGTGGCAGGCTTGGAGAAGAACAGCTTCTCCAGTCGTCCAGCCAGCAGCCAGGCGGCCGCCGCCAGGATCACTGCGCCGAGAACAATCAGCAGGATGGATGACATGGCGAAACTCCCTTGCCGCAGCCAACCTCCAGCGCGGGTCGAAAACACAGTTTGCCCACCCTCTCGCGGGTCGGGTTTTCATCCGAGTCGCAACTGCCCGAGCATGGGTTGCAGGTGGGTTGAACATTCATGCGGCTGATTATATAATACCCATGATGCACACAGATGAATCTCAATAAAACGCCCCCGCTGCTGCAGCGGGGGCGTGAGGTGGACAGGCTCTAATTTCTGAACAGCGGGTTGTACAGGTATTTCTCCATATCGTCCACACGGACAGCGCGGTTCTCGGCGGGGATGAAGACGGTCTCGTCGCGCATACAATAATACAACTGCTCCCAGCGGGCATTGGCGCGCTGCCAGCGCGGGAGTTCGTCGCGTTCATAGGCGACCTTTTTGGCCTGGTAATTCGCCAGGTCGCGGTCGAAGCGCTGTTTGACTTTGATGCCTGCCCAGAACAGCAGGGCAATGACCAGTATCACGATGCACAGCGTCCCGCCGCCGAAGAGCACGACCGGGATGACCCAGGTTGGCACGCCGGACACTTCGGGGAGGAAGGTGGTCAGGCCGAGCATCGGCGCAATCAGCGAGAGCGGGATGAGCAGCAGGGGAAACAGCATGGAACAGATGAACAGGAACACAAAGACGCCAATCCCATACCACAGCCCGGGATGGAAGGGGCCTGTGGGCTTTTGTGGCGGCTTGAGGCGCAGGCCCAGCTTGGTGTGGGCTTCATGCTTCTCGCGGTGCGAGCGCATGTTCCCGTCTGCGTCGGTGTGCGTGTGCGTTTCGTACCATTCCTTGGTGTTCAGGCCGTAGGCGCTGGTCACCTTTTGGATTTGGTCGGTTTGTTTGCAGGCAGGACAGGTGGGCAGGCTGGGTGTGTTCATACGATTCCTCGTTTGAGCGTGGGAGACTTCACAAGTGCTATTTTACTTGAGCTTTTGTTGCTGGAATTGCGCCATGACCAATGACACGGGGGGAGCCGCCTGTGTTTTCCGCCGGTCGATCTTAACCCACCTTTAATGGGATCGAAACCAGGGGTTAATCCGTCCCGGGGATGGGTTTTGTATACTGCGGGTGGATGGATACTTTGTGGAAAGGCGAGGCTCGATGAAGATGATGTATTCCCTGGGTATTCTCACGCGCTGGCTGGCCGCCGTGCTCAGCCGCCAGGCTCATACCGCAGCATACCTGCGGTATTTGTGGTTGAACCAGTAGGGTTGCTCCGCGTCAGGGGGATTTCAGGCTGTTTTGGGATTGGCGTCGATCCAGGCCGCAATTTCGGTCCCCAGCCCCGGCCCGAGGTCGGGGATGGCCTGCAATCCCTTCACTCCCATCGTTCGATACAATAATCCGATCTCCTCCTGCAGATCCTCGACCGCCCAGGCCGCCTTGCGATAGGCCCACAGGCGCTGGTTGTCTTCATTATTTAGTTCCAGTGCGTGGAGCTTTTCTGCCAGCATCTCGACGATGCGCTTGTTGAGCGCGCGCTTCTCGCCGGGCACAATCGGGCGCGGCATACGGTCGCGGATGCCAAAGCGGGTGCAGGCTTCGCGCGTCTGCAGGGCGATGGCGCGCCCGCTCCCGTCGGCTGGGCCGTAGCTGTGCGGCGGATACAGGCGCTGATAGAGCGCCAGCAAATCGGGGAAGCGCTCGCGCAGGACCGCAAAGAAAAACTCCTTTTGCTGGTCCGAGAGGGTCAGGCCGCCCGCCAGCATGAAGCTCCCGCCGTGACCCGCAGTCCAGCGGGCGACCGCCTGGATGTTTTCCGCGCTGTCGCACAGGCCGGGCAGGATGGGCATCATACACACACCGACTGGGATGCCGGCCGCGGCGATCTTTTCCATGGCGGCAAAGCGTTTGGCGGCGGGCGGCGCGAGATGCTCCATCTGGCAGACTCGCTCGTACTCTTGCGAGTCGGGCGTGGTGATGATACTGAAGGCCACCACCGCCCTGGACCTTTCGTGGATGGCCTTCAACAGGTCCAGGTCGCGTAAAATGCCTGGGTTGCGCTCCAGCACGAAGACCGGGAAGCTCATCTCGTGGCAGACTTCCAACATGCGGCGCGAGATCTCGAATTTCCGCTCGAGGGGCTGGTAGTCGCCGGTGAAGATCGGGTCGAGCGGTGCGTGTTTCAGCGCGCGCCGCAGCAGCTCGGGCGCATTCTCCTTGACCTTGATGACGTGGGCGAAATCGCGCGGGTCATCGTAGGGGGAGTACTTCTGCTCGCGGCAGTAGCAGAACTCGCACCCGTGCTGGCAGCCGATATATGGATAGGCGCTGTAGCGCGTCCAGAACCAGTGGTCGGCGCGTTTGTGTTTGTTGAGAATCGTCCGCGGGCGGTAGGGAACAAAGACGGTGCGGCGGGTGGTCATGCGGGAATTGTAACGCTCAACCGGGATTTTTCATGTTATTCGATTTTCCACACGTGGACGATGGGCCTGGCCCCGTCCGCATACAGTTCCAGCACGTACAGCAGGCCGTTGGCGCGGTCATACGAGACATCGCCAATGCGGGCGCGGCGTTGGTCGCCCCAGCCGAGTTCCACCCATTCCCATTCGGGCGGATCGAGGTAGAGATGTTCATCGATGTCCAGCACGGCATAGGGTTGGGGCTGCCAGGCTTCGAGTTGACCGGCGGCAACTTGCGCCAGTTGGTTCGGGTCGTAGAGAATGAGCTGGGCATCGAAGCGGGTGGACCACCAACCGCGGTTGCTGGCGCATCCGCCCGATTGTTCATTGCAACAGCCCGGGAAATCCTCTGGCGGGCAGGCGCTCCCGTCCGCGTTGCGGCAGGTGACAAAATCGGTCACCTCTGCGTCCACGCAAGCCAGTTCGGCGCCGCCTGGGTTGATGTAGCCATACCAGTATTTCTCGCCCGTGCTTTTTGTGCCAGCAAACAGGACAGCCTGTTTGCCCGAAGGCGTCGTCAGCCATGCGCCGCCTTCCCACGCGTCGGGATGTTGGTAACCGTTCATGGCGCGAACGATGTCTGCGCTGTTGTAGGCGTTCTCGTAAAGAAGCAACGTGATTTCTTCGAGCCGTGTCCCGGACGGGGGCAGGGAACCATCCGCGTTCCAGGGGCGGTAGGCGAAGAGGGTTGGCCCCATGCCGCCCTGGCCGCCGTCGCGCATCCGCCCGGTGGCGAGATAGCGCCCGCCTGCGAAGGCGTCGGCCCATTCGGCGGGAATCTCGAACATGTAACCGTTGACGCTGTACATGTTCACGTTTCCGATGAACCACTCGCCCTGGAAATTGGGCGCGGACAGGGTTGGGTCGAACCAGCCGTGCGAGGGGAATTCGCTCCGCTGGAGGTGCTCACCCCAGGTGACGTGAATCTTCGGCCCGGTCCCGGGGTGGTTGAGGTATTGCATCCCGACTTTGGGAATCTCCTGGAATTCGACGAAATGATGCTCGAACAGGTTGGCGAAATCCTGGATGAACTCGGCGGTGTTGAGGTCTTCGACGTTGCGCGAAAGGACGGGCGCGGGGATGTTGACCTCCGCCACCTGTCCGCCGTCGGGAAGGCCGCCATAGGGTTGGCGGTCATGACCGGTGATGAACAGCGAGCCGGGGAAGGCATCTGATGCGCCGCCCGGGTCGCCATCGGGGTTGAAGGTCATGGCATTGCCGCCGTAGGCAAAGGTTTGGGGTGGCTGGTCGCCGCCGGGCAGGCGGAACGCGCCGAGGTACTCGAAATCGGCAGCCGCCACCACGTCTGCGGAGGGGGGCGGCGGGAGGGCGGTGGGTTGGGAGGAGGCCGGGGGCGCGGCTTCGGGCGGCGGCAGGGCCGGCAACGACTGCGGGCGCGGAAACGAGCAGGCCAGCAGGAGCACCATCACGGCCGGGAGCAGGATGCGCAGCGAGGTACGGCTCATTTCAATCTCCAGTCTGGCGAGTCGGGATCAAATCCCGGTGGCAGGTTTGGATTCCCCCGGCCTCTTCCGCCAGGCTGCAAGGCCCCCCAGCGCAAAGGGTAGAACCAACGCGCCGCCGCAGGGCAGCAACCGCCCGCGCGGTGTTGGGGAGCCCTCTTCGGTTTCGGGGACGGCGGCTGGCGCTTGCGTGGGCTGAACGGGCGACGGCGCAGGCGCGCTTCCCAGCAGGGTCAAATCGTCCACGCGCAGGGAGCCGGCGTTGGGCGTGTCGGGCAGGGTGCCGAATCCGAAGGCCATGCCAAGCACCTGGTTCGGTTTGGCAAAGGGCGACTCGGCATTCTCCTCCCACGAGGCGCGGTGGAAATCGGACCAGCGCAGGTCGACCCGCACCCAGTCTGTGGCGCTTTCGGGAACCGCCTCGATGGTGTAGAGATAGGTCTCACGGTTGTCCGCCGAACCGGCATAGAGGTCCACGTCGAACAACAGGCCCGCCTGTCCGGCCAGGTAATAGAACGTCAGCCCTTCGGCGGCGCTCCAATCCTGTGGGCCGTCGAAGAAGTGCGCGCAGGTGCCCCAGCTATTGGCGGCAATGTCGAACTCCAACCGCAGGGCGTTGCCCGAGCGTCCCGCACCCGCCTCGGGCTGGCAGGTCATGACGGTGGGTGTGGCCTCGTCGTGGAAGGCCTCCCAGGCGGGTTCCCCGGCTTCGAAGGCGGCGGCCCAGCCCGGGGTCCCGGCTTGGGCGGGTGGAAGATCTGCCGGCGGTTCGACGGGTGGGTTCCCGGGCAGTGTGATTGGCCCGGGCGCGGCGTTTTCCATCCAGCGGTGATAGTAGTAGTTGAGCAGGGGCACGAATTCACGGGTGGCCTTGCGGCTGCCCTCCACAGACGGGTGGTCGTCCCCGGAGGGGTAGACCAGCGTGTTCGCGCCCGGCAGGAAACTGTGTTCGATCTGCCCATTTACGATGCGATGATGATGGTCGGCGCCGGTCAGGACCGTATAGAAGTCGAAGACCACCACGTTGCTGAGCGGATATTCGCTCAGCCAGTCGTTCATCAGCCACTCGTTGAAGGCGCGCGCATTGGCGGCATAGGACGGGTCCGAAAGCGGCGGCGCGGTGATGACCACGAAGAGTTTGTCGGGGCGGTTGGCAAAGTAGCCCAGGATTTCGTTGTAGACGTATTTGGCGTACCCGACCGTCAGCCAGCCTTCGGAATTCGGCGGGTCGTTCGGGCTGCCCTCCAGGGCCGAGTTGGGAAAACAGGATTTGAACAGGATGATCTCATTTTCGCCGCCCGGGTCCGACAGGCTGCGCGTGTAGGAGGAATGCTGGCCGTTCTCGTCGACCAGGGCCTGCATGTACAGGTCGGTCTCGCCGCTGGAGAACCACTCGATCCAATTGGGGATGTCGGTGCGGTCGCCGATGCTGTTTGGCCCCCAGCCGTAGTTGGTGTCGCTGACGAAATAGTTGTTCTGGTCGAGGGTGCGGCCCAGGTCGCCGTAGTCGTCGGTCAGCCAGTTTTCCCCGGTGGAGTGATGGATGAAGATGAGCTTGACCACGCGGTCAGGCGGGGTCGTATCCAGGCCCTGGCCCTGGGGCGCAGGCAGCGGCGCGGCGGAGATCAGCAGCAGCGCAAGCAGGGTGAACAGGTAGATGGCTTTTCGTTTCAGGAATTTCATGCGGCCCTCCCGTGAAAATGTGGCTTGGAGAAATTGCGTATTCTCATTGTAGGCCCTTTGAGTCGAAAGACAATAGCCGAAAAGTGGGAAGGGGGTGGGCATGTATTGGCAGCCCGTTTTCCCGGCCAAAGGCTTGTTCTGTTAACGTATTCTCTGATAAAGCAGCCGAATCATAAAGCGTTAACCAAGCTCGAATGATTCATTAAACAATCCTTATTGGCGATTGAATAAACTAAGCTCGGCCTTGCTACCGGCCACCCAATTCAAAAAAGGAGAAGAAGTATGAAGTCCAGCAAAAAGTTGTATCCCGTGTTCGCCGCCCTGATGATCGCCATCCTGGTGTTGGCTGGTTGTGGTGGAACCGCTCCTGCGGCCTCCGACTGGAACACCATCAAGTCGGCGGAAGAAGGCGGCGGCATGGATGCCCTGATCGCGGCTGCCCAGGCCGAAGGCGAACTGAACGTTATCACCCTGCCGCGCGACTGGTGCAATTACGGCGAGGCGATCGACACGTTCTCTGCCAAGTATGGTATCAAGGTCAATTCGCTCCTCCCGGATGGCGGTTCCGCCGATGAAATCCAGGCCATTATCGATAACAAGGAAAACAAAGGCCCGCAGGCTCCGGATGTGCTCGATATCGGTCCCGCCTACGGTCCGCTTGCCAAGGAGCAGGGTTTGATCACCCCCTACAAGGTTGAGACCTGGGACACGATCGACGGCAACAACGACCCCGAAGGATATTTCTACGTCGACTACAGCGGCGTCATGGTGCTCGAAATCAACACCGATGTGGTCACCGACCTGCCGACCAGCTACGCCGACCTGCTCGACCCGAAGTATGCGGGCCAGATTGCCCTGGCCGGCGATCCCCGCGCCTCGAACCAGGCGGCCCAGTCTGTGTACGCCGCGGCGCTGGCCAACGGCGGCACGCTGGATGACATCCAGCCCGGCCTCGATTTCTTCAAGAAATTGAACGAGATGGGTAACTTGCTCCCGCTCATCGCCAACACCGGCCCGATCGGCAAGGGCGAGACCCCCATTACCTTCCAGTGGAGTTGGAACGCCTACGCCAACAAGGATAACTTCGCCGGCAACCCCACCATCGAGATCGTGTACCCCTCTGATGTCAATTGGGGCGGCTACTACTACCAGGCCATCAGCGCCTATGCCCCGCACCCCGCCGCCGCCCGCCTGTGGGAAGAATTCCTGTATTCGGACGAAGGCCAGACCATCTGGGTCAAGGGCTATTGCGCCCCCGCCCGCCTGGCCGACCTGAACGCCCGCGGCGTGCTCTCCGATGACTTGAAGGCCAAGCTGCCTGATCCGGCCCTGCTCGCCACCGCCGTCGTTCCCAGCGGCGACCAGCTCAGCGCCGCCCGCGAGCTGATCAAGCAGCAGTGGGACTCGGTCGTCGGCCTCGACATCAAGTAACGCTCCCGCCACTTCATATTAGAAAGCGCATGGCTCGGTTCACCGCCGGGCCATGCCTTCTCCTTATTTCATGGAAACCACAACCGCGAAGAAGCCGGACGCACGCATGACGCCCCCCAATTCCTTATCCAATTGGGTTGGGCTGTTTCCTTTTTTTGCCTTCATCCTCGCCTTTCTCGTTTTCCCCTCCCTGAACCTGTTCATCGGCGCTTTTCAAGATCAGCAGGGAAATTTCACCCTGGCGAACATCAACTTCCTCGCCAATCCCTACTCTCTCAAATCCTACTCGATCAGTTTGCAGGTCAGCGTGATTACATCCATTGTGGGCGGGATCTTCGGATTTTTTGTAGCCTATGCCATTACGATTGGCGGCGTCCCGCGCTGGATGCGGAATATCTTGATGACCTTCTCCGGCCTGGCGGCAAACTTCGGCGGGGTGCCGCTGGCGTTTGCCTTCATTGCCACGATCGGGCGCACGGGCTTCATCACGGCCATCCTGAAATCGATCTGCTATGCCGATGCAACCGGCGCGCAGGTCTGCCCGTTCAACCCGTACGATCATGGCTTCAGCCTATACACCATGACCGGGCTGGTGCTGGCCTACACGTATTTCCAATTCCCCTTGATGGTTCTTACCATCACTCCCGCGCTGGAGGGACTCAAAAAGGAATGGCGTGAGGCTTCCGAGAATTTGGGCGCGACCCCCTTCCAATACTGGCGCGATGTGGCTTTTCCAATCCTGTGGCCCTCCATCCTGGGCGCGATGATGCTGTTGTTCGGCAGCGCCTTCGGGGCCTATGCCACCGCCCAGGCCCTGACCGGCGGAAGCATCTACCTGGTCACGATCCTGATCGGCCAGCAGATTCGCGGCGACGTGCTCAACAATCCCAACGAGGGCTATGCCCTGGCGCTGGGAATGGTGGTGGTGATGGCGGTCATGATTGCGGGATATACCTTCCTGCAGCGACAGACGACGAGGTGGCTGAGAGTATGAAAAACAACCGCTGGAATCTCTGGGGGCTGTTTTGGGCGCTGCTGGCGTTTCTTTATTTCTTCCTGCCAATGTACGGCACGCTGGACTTTTCACTGCGGATGAAAAAAGGCGAACTGACCCTTCTGGCCTATCAGGCCGTGCTGGCCGACCCGCAATTCCTGGCCAGTTTCCGCTATTCGGCTGTCATGGGGCTGCTCACGGTTACGGTCAGTGTTTTGCTTTTCGTCCCGACCGTCTATTGGCTGTATCTTCGCGTGCCAAAGGCGCGTCCCATCGTCGAGACCATTACCATCCTGCCCTTCATCATCCCGGTGATCGTCTACGTCTTTGGCCTGGTTCGAACCTTCAGCCGGCCGCCCTTTCAGTTGACACTGTCACCCTACAAGACGGATGTGTTGATGCTGGCCGGCTATATCATCTTGAGCATGCCGTACATGTTCCGCGCCATCGACATCGGGATGCGATCCATCGATGTCCGCACCCTGACCGAGGCCGCCCAGAGCCTGGGTGCCAACTGGTTTCAAATCTTATTCAATGTGATCTTCCCAAACCTGCGCATTGCCATCCTCAGCGGAGCATTGATCTCGTTCGCGACCGTAATCGGTGAATTGATCCTGGGCGATTTTCTGTTTCGCCCGGCGCTGGGCCCGTATATGGCCTTGATTGGGGACAGCCGCTTGTATGAACCTGCCGCGCTGGCGATTATCAGTTACATCCTCACCTGGATCTGTCTCGGCCTGATTCAATTCTTCAGCCGCGGCGGCAGCACCCAACAACAACTTACCGGTCGTTAATCAGAGGTCTCCATGTCGTATCTCGAACTCACGCACGTTCAAAAATCCTTCTCCGGCACAACCGTGGTGGACGATTTCAATCTGGCCGCGGAACAGGGAGAATTCATCTCGTTCCTCGGCCCCAGCGGTTGCGGGAAGACCACCACCCTGCGCATGATCGCCGGTTTCGAATTGCCCAGCTCCGGCAACATCACATTGAGCGGCGCCGACCTGACCTTCGTGCCGCCCAACAAGCGCAACGTGGGCATGGTCTTTCAATCCTATGCGCTCTTTCCCAACATGAATGTTGCCGATAATGTCGGTTACGGCTTGAAGATCGCGGGGAAATCGAAAACCGATATCGAACAACGGGTGCAGGAGATGCTGGCGCTCATCCAAATGGATCAATTCGGTTCGCGTTACCCCAACCAGCTTTCCGGCGGACAGCAGCAGCGCGTGGCGCTGGCCCGCGCGCTGGCCTTCCACCCGCAGGTGCTCCTGCTCGATGAGCCTCTCTCCGCCCTGGATGCCAAAATCCGCGTCGAGCTTCGCCATGAGATCCGTCGGATTCAACGGAAGCTCGGCATCACCACCATCTACGTGACCCACGATCAGGAGGAGGCCCTGTCCATCTCGGACCGCATCGTGGTGATGAGTCAAGGCAGGATCGAACAGATTGGCACGCCCAATGAGATTTATAATTTTCCCACCACCGAGTTTGTCGCCCGTTTCGTGGGCCAGATCAACCTGCTGCCGGTCGAGATCGTGAACCCGACCGAGGGCGTGGTCCGGGTGGGAGCGCAGGTGATCAGGGCCGGGCAGTTTGGTCACTTGAACGGAAAGCCGATGCGCCTGGCCGTGCGGCCCGAGGAACTCAATCCCGGCCGTTCCGACGGCGCCAACCACCTCCTGGGCCGGGTGGATACCATTACCTATCTCGGTTCCATCATTCGCATCAGCGTGGATGTGGAGGGACACCTCGTCTCACTGGATATGTTCAACGAGCGCAGGCTTCAAATTCCCACGGTGGGCGCTCCCATCGAACTCAACTTCCCTGTGGAAGCCTGCTGGCTTCTATAGTTCCAAACCCTGCAGGAATTTTACATGACCACATTACCCTCCTGGAAAGACAAAGCCCTTTTCACGCCCGGTCCCCTGACCACCAGCGCCACCGTCAAACAGGCCATGCTGCGCGACCTTGGCTCGCGCGACGATGAATTCATCCGCGTCGTGCGCGATGTGCGCGAGCGGCTGGTGCGGTTGGGCGCCGACACCGACACCTATACCGCTGTGCTGATGCAGGGCAGCGGCACGTTCGGGATCGAGGCCGTGCTCTCGTCGGTTATCCCGCCCGAAGGGAAATTGCTGGTGCTGGTTAACGGCGCGTATGGGGAGCGCATCCTGAAGATCGCCGGGATCCATCACATCGAAACGGTGCCACTACGCGGCCCCGAGAACGAGATCCCGGATGCGGCTTCCCTCGACGAGGCGCTGGAGGCTTATCCGTCCGTTACGCACGTGGCCGTCATCCATTGTGAGACCACCACCGGCATCATCAACCCGGTCGACGTCTATGGGGAGATCGTCGCGCGGCATGGCCGTTCCTACATCGTGGATGCGATGAGCAGTTTCGGAGCCTACCCGCTCGACCTGCAGGCCTGTCATGTGGATTACCTGGTTTCCTCTTCCAACAAGTGTATCGAAGGCGTGCCGGGTTTCTCGTTTGTCCTGGCGCGCAGGGAGGCGCTGCCGGCTGCGCGCGGACTGGCCCGCACCCTCAGCCTCGACCTGTTTGCGCAATGGAACGGACTGGAAAGCGACGGGCAGTTCCGCTTTACACCGCCCATTCACGCCATCCTGGCCTTCCGCCAGGCGCTGCTCGAACTGGAGCAGGAGGGCGGCGTGGCGGCCCGCGCCGAACGCTACCGGCGCAATTACGAGTACAGCCTGTCGGCCATGCGGCGCATGGGCTTCGACCCGTACCTCGATGACGAACATCGTGGATACATCATCACCTCTTTCCGTTATCCCGATCATCCGAATTTCGATTTCAAGGACTTCTACCGCCGCCTGAGCGACAAGGGCCACGTCATCTACCCGGGCAAACTCAGCCATGCCGATTGCTTCCGCATCGGTCACATCGGACGCCTGGAACTGGGAGATGCGCGCGCCCTGATGGCGGCTGTCGCTGAAACGCTCGAAGAGATGAACATCACACTCCCACCAAAACTGGAGGCATAACATGGACTTCGTGTATCAACGTTCCTACCGCGGCCCCGTCAAGGCCGTCATCCTCGATTGGGCCGGGACGGCGGTCGATTTTGGTTCCTTCGCCCCGACGGCGGTATTCCTGCGCTTGTTTGCAAAGCGGGGAGTCAAAATTACGGCAGCCGATGCCCGCTCGGGGATGGGCCTGATGAAAAAGGATCACCTGCGGACGATCCTGGCGCGGCCCAGCGTGGCGGAGGCCTGGAAGGCGGCGCACGGCGCTCCTGCCACTGAAGCCGACATCAAAGACCTGTTCGAGAATTTCATCCCGCTGCAGCTTTCGGTGTTGAAGGACTATGCCGATCCAATCCCCGGCCTGCTGGATGTCATGGAAGAACTGCGCTCGCAGGGCATCCAGGTAGGCTCCACCACGGGCTACATCCGCTCGATGATGGAAGTGTTGGCTCCCGCCGCTGCGCAAAAAGGCTACAGCCCGGACGCCATTGTCTGCCCGGATGAAGTTCCGGCCGGGCGGCCTTATCCGTGGATGTGCTACGAGAACGCCATCCGCCTGGGCGTCTATCCCATGCAGGCCCTGGTCAAGGTGGGCGATACCCTGCCCGATATCGAAGAAGGCTTGAACGCTGGCATGTGGACGGTGGGCCTTTCCCTGACCGGCAACCTGCTTGGCCTGAGCGAATCCGAGCTGGAGGCCCTTCCCGAAGCGGAAAGGGACCAGGCGCGGACGCGGGTGGAGGCGCAACTCTATGGCGCGGGCGCGCATTACGTGGTGGACGGCATCTGGGACCTGATGGATGCGCTGGACGACATCGAGTATCGGCTTTCGCTGGGAGAGCGTCCATAACGGTATGGAGATGGCGGGTATTGTCATCGGCGGCGACCCCTTTGTAGACCTGTTGCCGCGGCGCATCGACCGATTGGCGACCGTCGACCCGTCCCTGCGGCAGCCGCGCGCCGATGCGCGTTCTGGAAAGCTGACCGGCTAAACCGCCATGCAGCCGAAACAGAAAGTAATCCTGATCCTATCGGACGGCCTGCGTTACGATACGGCCGTGGAACACATGGGCTTCCTCGGTCACCTGGTGGAAGCCCGCCGCGCCAGCCTGTACAAGCTGACGGGCGAACTCCCGAGCATGTCCCGACCCATGTACGAGACCCTGCATACCGGGCTGATGTCCAGCGAGCACGGCATCGTTTCCAATTCCATGGCTCGTTGCTCCAGCCGTCCGAACGTCTTCGACCTGGCCTCCCGCGCGGGACTTGTGACGGCGGCCGCGGCCTATTTCTGGTTTTCCGAGTTGTACAATCGCGCGCCGTACCACCGCACCGACCACCGCGAGGTGGATGATGCCACCCTGGCGATCCAGCATGGCCGTTTCTACACCGAAGATGACACCCCCGATCTGGAGGTCTTCGCCGCAGCCGGGACCCTGGTCCGCCGCCATAAACCGCATTATCTCCTGGTGCATCCCATGGGCATGGATTACACAGGAGAGGCCTTTGGCTCCGATTCACGCGAGTATCGCAACCATGCCATCCGCCAGGACGCCTGGCTGACTCCCTTTCTGGTGGAGTGGCTGGAAATGGGCTATGAGATCCTTTTTACCAGCGATCACGGCATGAGTCCCGACGCTTCGCACGGCGGCACAGCGCCCGGTGTGCGCGAAGTGCCGCTCTATTGGATCCAGCCCAAGGTCCAGGGCCTGGGCGACACAGGCCAGACCGTTTCGCAGTTGCGCATTGCGCCGACCTTGTGCCAGCTGCTCGGGCTGCCCATCCCAGCCACCATGAAGCATCCGCCCATCGCGTGAGTGTGCCGTCCTCCCATGACTGTCGCAATTTTCGATCTGGATTACACGCTGCTGGACGGGGACACCGAGGCCTTGTGGAGCCGCTTCCTGTTCGAGAAGGGACGGGTGGCCCGCGCCTTCGTCGAGCGCATCGAAGCCTATTACCGCGATTACGAAAGCGGCGGGTTGGATTTTCGCGCCTATGAAGAATTCCTGTTGGGTTCCCTGGCCGCGCTGGCCTGGGACGATTTTCTTGGCCTGCGCGAAGAGTTCCTTCACGAACGAATTTCCCCATTGATACGGCCGCCCATGCTCGAAGTCCTGGGGTGGCACCGGGGGCAGGGCCATACCCCGCTCCTGTTGACCGCCTCCAACCACTTGCTGGTCGAGCCGATTGCCGGCTTGCTGCACATCCCCAACTGCCTTTGCACCCGCGCCGAAATCCGCGACGGGAAATGCACCGGCCGCATCGTCGGCATCCCGGCTTTTCAGGAAGGCAAGGCGACCCTGCTGAAAGACTGGCTGGCGGCCCACCGGCACACCCTGGAGGAAAGCTGGGCCTACAGCGATTCGCATAATGACCTGCCCCTGCTGAATCTAGCCGCCCATGCGGTGGCCGCTTATCCCGATGCGCGGTTGAGATCTGTGGCGCAAAGCCGGGCCTGGAAAATCATCGGGTAGCCGCTTCGGGGGCCGTGGGAATTTACCCGGCGGGCTTTTTTTCGCTCCGGGCGAGTGTATAATGGCCTTATGAAACGCAAATGGCGGTTGTTGGCCGCTCTACTGCTTTTGTCGATTTCCCTGGCGCTGTTAGTTTGGGGATTTTGGCCGACGCGCCGCGAAACCCGCGTGACGCCCATCCAGCCTTCCAACCTGACCCTGCCCACGCCGTCCTCCTTCTTCCTGGACCCTGGGCCTGACCTGTGGAGCCTGGCATGATGCGCCGCCCGCGCCTGTTTCCGCTCCTCGCCGCCCTGGCCTTGATCGTGTCCAGTCTAGCCTGTGGGCTTGGCGCGAACGAGACCGTTCCCGTTCCGAGTCAGGCGCCCGGTGAGCCTTTTTCATCCCCACCGCCTGCCATCGCAATCCCCACCTCCACCCGTGTCCAGCCTGGGCCTGCGCTGCCCGATGAAAACCAGCCCACCCTGCCCGCGCCAGCCATCCCCGAACGCCGCCGTCTGACCCTCGAATTCCCGCCCGTCATCCGCGCGGGCGACGCCGACCTCATCCGCCTGACCCTCGAAATGGACGAGTTGGGCAACCTCACCCCGACCGCCCAGATCGAAGGCAACCAGGTCATCGGAGAGGTGGTGGAAATTCCCAACCTATACGAGACGCACCACGTCACCGCCGAGGCGCGCCTCGACCTGGCGGGTGTGGAGGTCATCCCGCCGGGCACGATCAGTTCTCCGCTGCTGCCCGGGCAATCGGTCACGTTCTTTTGGAGCGTCAGCCCGCGCGAGGCCGGCTCCTTCCGCGGCACACTCTGGCTGCACCTGCGCTTCGTGGACAAGGCCAGCGGTGAGGAAAGCCGCCGCGCCGTTTCGGCCCAAACCATCGAAATCGAGGGAGCGAACCTGTTCGGTTTCTCTGGCAATTCAGCCCGCACGCTGGGCGTCATTGGCTCCGTCGTCGGCGCGGTGACGGGCTTTCCCTTCCTGCAAGACATCCTCAAGTTCCTGTGGAAGCGGCGCAAAAAATAGGGCGGATGTCCCCAGGCATAAGGCGGCATGAAGGATGTGAGCGCAGGTTGAAAGTGGGGAGAATATATGACGAATATCACCTAAAAAATTGACATGCTTACATGCGGGCGCTTTGTTCTTCATGGTACAATGCCCGCACAGAACCGCGAAAAAAACGCGGTTTTGCATCATTTTTTCGCCGTGGAGACGCTATGCACAACGAATGGCTGTATGTGGCCTTCTTCTTTATCGTTGGCTTGATCATCCCAGTGGGAGCGATTGGGGTGGCCTTGATCCTGGGTCCCAAGAAACCCAATCCCATCAAGCAGGAAACCTACGAATGCGGCCTCGAGACCGTGGGCGATAGCTGGGTGCAGTTCAAGGCCCAGTATTACATCTTTGCCCTGGTGTTCCTCATCTTCGATGTGGAGACCGTTTTCCTCTTCCCCTGGGCGGTCAGGCTCGGCCAGTTGGGTCTGTTTGCCGTCGTGGAAGGCATCGTCTTTATCACCATCCTTGTCGTCGGGTTGATCTACACCTGGCGAAAAGGAATGTTGGAGTGGGCGTAACCCTTATCCAAACTTGGGAAAAGGCTGACAGGAGCTTTCCTTTCAGCCTTTTCTTTGTGTACAGGAGCGACTCATGAATTTTTGGACTGATCCTCTCAAAATGGCCGCGGACTGGTTGACCGGCCTGTTGACGGGGTGGGGCATGCCCGAAGGCGTGGCCGTGGGATTGGCTGCCTTCCTGGGCATTTTCGTGTTGATTGCCATCCTGATGGTGATCGACATCTTCCTCGTCTGGCTGGAACGCAAGGTGGTGGCGCGCTTCCAGGACCGCATCGGCCCCAACCGCCTCGGCCCATTCGGCCTGATCCAACCCTTCGCGGACATCGTCAAGCTGCTTATCAAGGAAGACATCACCCCCGCCAACGCGGACAAGGTTGTGTATAACCTGGCCCCGATCCTCTCGATGATGTCGGTGCTGATCCTGTGGGCCATCGTGCCGCTGGCTCCCCGGATGGGTATCGACCTGAACGTGGCGGCGCTGTACCTCATCGCCACGGGCGCGATTGGCACGCTCTCCATCATCATGGCGGGCTGGTCGTCGAACAACAAGTTTGCCCTGTTGGGCGCCTTCCGCCAGGTGGCTGTGATGGTTTCCTTCGAAATCCCAATGGTGGCGGCCCTGTTGATCCCGACCATCCTGGCGGGTTCGATGAGTATGAATACCATTACTCAGGCTCAGTACCCGATTCCCTTCTTTATCCTCTCACCATTAGCTGCACTGATCTTCCTGATTGCCGCCATCGCTGAGTTGGGGCGTTCCCCCTTCGACATGGGTGAAGCCGAGTCCGAATTGATCTCGGGGTACAACGTGGAATACTCGGGCATGAAGTTCGGCATGTTCTATGCGGGTGAGTTGCTGCACGCCTTCACCTTTGGCGGCTTCTGGGGCATCCTGTTCTTTGGTGGATATGGTCTTTTTGGCCTGGAAAAGCTTCCCGCCTTGGCCTTCCTGGATAATGTATATATCAACATGCTGACCTTGATTGTCAAGGCATTGATCGGCTACTGGATCATCATGTGGGTCAAGTACACCATGATGCGCATCCGCATCGACCACATGCTGGCCTTCAACTGGAAATTCCTGACCCCGCTGTCCTTCGTGCTGCTGATGGTGACTGCGCTGGTGCATGTGCTCTTCAAAGACACCTCGCCCTGGCTCTACGGCCTGAGCATGCTGGCCTCGAACCTGGTCCTTGGCTGGTTGGTGGTCGAGTTCCTGCGCCGCTTCAGCCGCGCGGAACGTGAGAAGCTGGAAGGCCGCGCGAAACCCGTCATGGAAGCGGCCGGTCACTAGGAGAATTTCATGACTACTGCTCAAATTATTTTCCTCGTTGTTGCGGGAGCCACGCTGGGCTCGGCCTTCATGGTGGTGACCTCCCGTAACCTGATCCATGCCGCGTTGTGGCTGGTGGCGACCCTCTTTGGGGTGGCGGTGTTCTACGCGTTGCTCAATGCGGGTTTCCTGGCGGTGGTGCAGGTGGTGGTTTACATCGGAGCGATTGCGATCCTGTTCATCTTCGCCGTGATGCTGACCCGCAAGGACATGCGCGACCAGGGGCCGCAGTTGAACTCGTCCTGGTGGCTGAGCGCCATCCTGGCGCTGGTCACCTTCGGCGGACTGGTGGGCATGTTGTTGGGTTGGAAGGGCATGCAGGCCCAGGTGGCAGATATCCCGCCCGGCTTCGACGCGGTGAACGCCCTGGGCGACGCCCTGGTCTCGCCGGAGGCCTACGTCCTGCCCTTCGAAATTGCGTCCGTGCTTTTGCTGGCGGCGCTGGTGGGCGCGGTCTACGTCGCGTTCAATCGCAAATAGGAGGCCCGACATGGTTCCGCTTTCCTGGTATCTGATCTTTGCGGCTGGCTTGTTCAGCCTGGGCCTGTTCGGTGTGCTGGCGCGCCGCAATGCGGTCGCTGTCCTGCTGGGCGTGGAGTTGATGCTCAACGCCGTCAACATCAACCTGGCGGCCTTCTGGCGCTACGGCAACATCACGAATATGGCGGGACAGGTTTTCGCCATCATCGTCTTCGCCGTGGCCGCCGCCGAAGTGGCCGTGGGCCTCGCGCTCGTAATTTCCGTCTACCGCCGCCGCAACACGGTGGTGGCAGACGAGATCGACATGTTGAAGTGGTAGGGCAGATATGACAACTGAAACCCTGATCTGGTTAATTCCTCTCCCGCCTGCCCTGGCGTTCTTCCTGATCGTGTTGTTCACCAACAAGAGCAAGGCGTTGAGCCACACGGTTGGCGTGGGCGCGGCGGCTCTGTCCTGGCTTGGAAGTATGGTTGTTTTCTTCACTGCCATTGGGACGGAGCATCTGGGTGAGCATCCCTTCGAGTCTTCCATCCCCTGGCTGCCGACGGGCGACACCTGGCTCCGCATTGGTGTGGCCATCGACCCGCTCGGCGCGGCGGTGCTATTCTTTGTGGCCTGGACGATCTTCATGATCTTCCTGTACAGCGTGGGCTATCACAACTTCGGCCAGCCGAAGGGTGACCATGACCGCGCGGGCCTGCCCCCGCACGGCGCGACCGTCGAGGAGCACGGGCACAAGCACGTCGTCCCCTCGGTCGAGCCGATGTACTCGCGCTTCTTCGCCTTCCTGGGCCTGTTCGCCTTTGGCATGTACACGCTGGTGGTCTCCGACAACCTGCTGACCCTGTTCGTCGGCTGGGAAATCATGGGCCTGTGCTCGTACCTGCTGATCGGATTCTGGTACGGCAAACCCTCGGCGCGCGCCGCGGCCATCAAGGCCTTCCTGACCACACGCATCGGCGACGTGTTCATGCTGCTGGGCATTGCCTTCCTTTACTCGGCGACCGGCACCCTGAACTTCCGCGAGATCTTCGGCAACGAAGAACTCATGCACCACCTGGCCTCCGAGCCTGCCTTGTGGGGCTTTTCCTGGGCGGGCATGATTGCCCTGCTGCTCTTCATCGGCACGGTCGGAAAATCGGCGCAGTGGCCGCTGCACGTCTGGCTGCCCGACGCCATGGAAGGCCCGACCCCGGTCAGCGCCATGATCCATGCGGCTACGATGGTGTCGGCGGGCGTGTATGCGGTCATCCGCATGTTCCCGCTGCTCAGCCTCGACCATCAAACGATGGGCGTGGTGGCGATCATCGGTACCTTCACCGCCATCTTTGCCGCGACCATCGCGGTGGCCCAGAACGACATCAAGCGCGTGCTGGCCTACTCGACCATCTCGCAGCTTGGCTTCATGATCGCCGCGCTCGGCATCGGCGCCTACGTGGCGGCGGCCTTCCACCTGATTACCCACGCCTTCTTCAAGGCGCTGCTCTTCCTCGGCTCCGGCTCGGTCATCCACGGCATGGAGCACGGCGTCCTGCACACCGGCAACCACAGCGTCGACCCGCAGGACATGTTCAACATGGGCGGCCTGCACAAGAAGATGCCCATCACATTCTGGACCTTCGTGATTGGCGGCTTCGCGCTTTCGGGCTTCCCGCTCATCACCGCAGGCTTCTGGTCGAAGGACGAGATCCTGGCGGATGCCTGGGCGCACGGCCACCTGGCCGTTTTCATCACCCTCGCCATCGCCGCCTTCATGACCGCCTTCTACACCATGCGCCAGATCACCCTGACCTTCCTGGGCGAACCGCGCACGAAGGAAGCCGAACACGCCCAGGAAACGCCCTGGACGATGACCGTCCCGCTGATGGTGCTGGCCTTCTTCGCCGTGACTTATGGTTGGGTCGGCATCCCTGAAGATTTCCTTGGCTTGCATTTGCCCGCGAATTGGTTCCATGGATTTGTCGGCCACACGCTGGAGCATGTTCCCGCAGCGCCTGCGTTTAGTTGGGTTCCTCTACTGACATCCATTGGCGTTGCTGGTTTGGGTCTGACCTTCGGTTGGCTTTACTATCGCAACGTCAACTCGGCCAAGGAGGATTTCTTCCAGATCCACTGGCTCAAGAACAAGTGGTACTTCGACGAGGCCTACAACTTTGTCTTTATCAAGCCTGTCACCTGGTTGTCCGAGGTCTTCACCTATAAGTGGATCGACCAGGGCCTGATCGACGGCTTCCTGCACCTCTTCGGCCCCATCACGGGCGGGCTGGGCGGTTTCATCCGCAACTACATCGACCTGCCCATCATCAACGAGTTCATTGGCGACGGGCTGGCGAACGTCACCCAGGGAATTGGCCGCGGCCTGCGTCCGATCCAGTCGGGCCGCATTCAGCAGTATATGATGCTCTCGCTGGTGGCGCTGGTCGTCATCGGCGGCGCCCTGCTGTATTTCCTGCTGGGCCTGTAAGGAGCGAGCGATGAATTTCATTAACGAACACCTCCTGCTCACCATCCTGTTCTTTCCCGCGCTGGCGGCGCTGGTGATGCTCTTCCTGCCCTCGGGCGAGAATAAACTGTTGCGCTGGTTTGCCCTGGGCGCGAGCCTGGTGCCTTTCCTCCTGTCGATTGGCTTGTGGATCGGCTTCGATCCCAATGGGGTGGGCTATCAGTTCGAGGCGAAGTACCCCTGGTACGAGGCCCTGCATTCCTCGCTGCACCTGGGCGTGGACGGCCTCTCGCTGACGATGGTGCTGCTGACCACCCTGCTGACCCCGATTGCCATCCTGGCTTCCTTTGGCATCACCGACCGCGTCAAGGCCTACATGATGCTGTTCCTGTTCCTGGAAATGGGCATGCTGGGCGTCTTCCTGTCCATCGACCTGCTGGTCTTCTTCGTCTTCTGGGAGATCGGCCTGGTGCCGATGTACTTCCTGATCAACCAATGGGGCAGCCCCAAGGGTGAACGCGAAGTGCGCAGCCTCTTTGGCAGGTTCACCATGCCGGCCCGCAACTATGCCTCGCTCAAGTTCATGATCTACACCATGGGCGGCTCGCTCGGCCTGCTGCTGGCGGTGCAGATGCTGGGCATCCTTTTCCAAACCTACGACTTGCAGGACATTGTTGCAAAGTGGCCGACCTATAACCCCAAAGACATCATGGGCATCGCCCCTGGAACGGTCAAGATGGTGGCCTTCTGGGCCTTTGTGATTGCTTTCGCGGTCAAGGTTCCGCTGTGGCCCTTCCACACCTGGCTGCCCGATGCCCACACCGAAGCGCCCACCGCAGGCTCGATGATCCTGGCGGGCGTGCTGCTCAAGCTGGGCGCGTACGGTTTCCTGCGCCTGGTGCTGCCGCTCTATCCCGAGCAGGCGCACACCTACGCGGGCTGGCTGGCCTTCCTGGCTGCGGCCTCCATCGTCTTCGGCGCCTTCAGCGCCTTTGGCCAGACCGACTTCAAACGCCTGGTGGCCTACTCCTCGGTCAACCACATGGGCTTCGTGGTGCTCGGCATTGCCGCAGCCGCGTATGCGGCCGGCACGCCGGAAGCGACCAACGCCATGAACGGCGCGGTCCTGCAAATGTTCAACCACGGGCTTTCCGCGGCGGGCATGTTCTTCCTGGTGGGCGTGATCTACGAACGCACCCACACCCGCATCCTGGACGATTTCGGCGGCCTGTTCCCGCTTGTGCCGGTCTACGGCGGCATCCTGGTCTTCACCAGCATGGCCTCGCTGGGCCTGCCCGGCCTCAACGGCTTCATCTCCGAATTCCTGGTGGTGCAGGGCGCGTATGGGGTGGGCGTCAACTCGGGCGGCACCTGGATCCTGGTCTGGACGGCCGTCAGCATGTTGGGCCTGTTAATGACGGGCGCCTACATTCTCAAAGGCATCAAGAAGGTGCTGCACGGCCCGCTCAACGAACACTGGGCGCATGGCGAACACAAGCTGACCGAGATCAACACCCGCGAGATCCTGGTCATGGCTCCGCTCATGGTCCTGATCCTGGTCATCGGCATCTGGCCGGCCTGGATCCTGGCCGTGATCAACGAAGCCGTGAAGATGCTGTTCTAATCGAGGTGGATCAATGAATTTTCCCGTACTGAGTTTGATCGTTTTTACTCCCCTCGTGGCGGCAGTGCTGATTCTGCTGATCCCCGCGGACCGCAGGAACGAGGCGCGCGCCACGGCGCTGGCGGCTTCGGTCTTTGCGCTGGTCCTGTCCGTCTGGGTGTATGCCCAGTACCTGCTGAACGGATACACGGGCTACGAATTCGTCGAGAAGTTTGCCTGGCTGAGGGTCGGGCAGTTGTCCTTCGATTACCACATCGGCGTGGATGGCATGAGCGCCCCGTTGGTACTGCTGACGGGCATCGTCATGTTCACGGGTGTGCTCATCTCCTGGGGCCGCGAAGACCTGCACGCCCCGACCGGCATCCAGGACCGCCCGCGCGAATTCTTTGCCTTCCTGTTCCTGTTGGCGGGCGGCGTGTTCGGCGTATTCGTCTCGCTCGACCTGTTCCTGCTGTTCTTCTTCTATGAGATCGCGGTCTTCCCGATGTACCTGCTGATCGTCATCTGGGGCTGGGTCAAGACCCGCGAGTACGCCGCCATGAAGCTGACCCTGTACTTGTTCATCGGCTCGGTGGTCGCCCTGGTCGGCGCGCTGGCCATGTACTGGACGGCCGGGCAAAATACCGGTGTGTTTACCTTCAACATGCTCGAACTCGAAAAGGCGGGCTTTTCTGCGGCCTTTCAGAATATCTGGTTCCTGCCGGTCTTCCTCGGCTTTGCGGTGCTGGGCGGCATCTGGCCCTTCCACAACTGGTCGCCTGACGGCCACGTGGCTGCGCCGACCGCCGTCTCCATGTTCCACGCGGGCGTGTTGATGAAACTGGGCGCGTTCGCCGCCCTGCGGGTCGGCATCATGCTGCTGCCCGAGGGCGCGCACACCTGGTCCCCGCTCATCATGGCCTTTTCCGCGATTGCCGTGGTCTATGGCGCGTACATCGCCTTCGTCCAGCCCGACCTGAAATACATGATCGGCTTCTCATCCGTCTCGCACATGGGCCTGGTCATGTTCGGCCTCTCCACCCTCAACCGCGACGGCCTGACGGGCGCGGGCCTGCAGATGTTCTCGCACGGCGTCATGACGGCCCTCTTCTTTGCCGTGACCGGCATGATCTACGACCGCTCGCATACGCGCCAGATCCCCGAACTGGGCGGCATGATCAAGCCGCTGCCCTGGGCGGGAATCGGCTTCATCATCGGCGGCCTGGTCTCAATGGGCATGCCTGGCTTCTCGGGCTTCGTGGCTGAGTTCCCGATCTTCATGGGTGTCTGGCAGGTTGCGCCGCTGGCGGCCATCATTGCCTCCATCTCGATCGTCATCACCGCGGCCTACATCATGAGAAACATCCGCCAGGTGTTCTTTGGCGAGATGCCCGCCCACTTCGAAGGGCACATCAGCCCGCTCACCGCGCTCGACAAGGTGGCCATTGCCACCCTGTGCCTGTTGATGGTCGCCCTCGGCCTGTTCCCCGGGTTGATGGCGCCGATGGTGCAAACCGGCGTGGACAATATCCTGCGTCTCCTGGGAGGTGCATAAGTGTACACTCCAACCATGCTCCTGGCGATTTTGCCTGAACTCCTGTTGCTGGCCCTCGCCGTCATCCTGCTGGTGGTCGAACCGTTCTGGAAGGCTGAGGACCGCCGCAGCGCGGGCTGGCTGACCTTTGGCGGCCTGCTGGCGACGATGATCGTCAGCCTGCTCTTCGCCCGTCCGGGCGCTCCCGAGACCGTCTTCGGCGGGATGCTGCGCTTCGATTGGTACGGCTTCTTCTTCAAGATGTTGTTCCTCTTCGGCGCGGCCCTGACCTCGCTCTTCATGATGGATCACGAGAAACTTGGCCGCCGCGGCGAGTCCTACCTGCTGCTGCTGGCCTCCACCCTGGGGATGGGCCTGATGGCCTCCTCCGCCGACATGGTCATGCTCTACCTGGCCATCGAGACGACCTCCATCCCGCTCTACGTCCTGGCCGGGTTCATGCTCGACGACAAGGCCTCCACCGAGGCGGGCTTCAAGTACCTGCTCTTTGGCGCGTTGACCTCGGCTGTCATGCTTTACGGTTTCAGCCTGCTCTTCGGCTTCACCGGCACCACCGACCTGTACAAGCTGGCTGAAAACCTGGTGCCCGCCCGGAACATGAACCTGATGGTCTTCGGCGTGATCTTCCTGCTGCTGGTGGGCCTGGGCTTCAAGGTTTCGGCGGTTCCGTTCCACTTCTGGGCGCCCGACGTGTACCAGGGCGCGCCTACGCCGGTGGCGGGCTTCCTCTCCACAGCGTCCAAGGCGGCGGGCTTTGCCGTGCTCCTGCGCCTGTTCATTGCGGCCTTCCCCGGCTTTGCGGACTGGACCACCATCCTGGCCGTGCTTTCGGCCATCACCATGACCCTCGGCAACCTGCTGGCCCTGCCGCAGACCAATCTCAAGCGCCTGCTGGCCTACTCCTCGATTGCCCATGCCGGCTACGCCATGATTGGCCTGGTGGCCTTCTCGGACCTGGGCGCCGCCAGCGTGATCTTCTACCTGGTGGCCTACGTGGCGACCAACCTGCTGGCCTTCGGCATCGTCATGGCCTTCAGCCGCATCGCCGGCTCGGACGAGATCAAGGATTACGCCGGCCTCAGCCGCCGCGCGCCCTGGCTGGGCATCGCCATGCTGGTGGCCTTCCTGTCCCTGGCGGGCATGCCGCCCTTCGGTGGTTTCGTGGCCAAGGTGATCGTCTTTGCCGCCGCGGTGCAAAATCCCGCCCTGATCTGGCTGGTCGTCGTCGGCATCCTGAACTCCATCGTGGGCGTGTACTACTACCTGAACGTGCTCAAGTACGTTTACCTCTATCGCATGGATGGCGAAAACGAGGAAGCGCATCCCATCGCGCTGACTCGTCCGTACGCCATCGCGCTGATGGTGCTGGGCTTTGCCGTTATCCTGTTGGGCACCGCCTTCGGGCCGTGGTTCGACTGGTCGACCCTGGGCGCGCTAAACCTGTTTTAGCCGTTTTATTGACCGCATTCGACCTGTCAGTTATAATCGCGCCGCATGGCACAAACCGAGAAAAAAGGCCAAAATATCCTGCAAACCCTCCTGGTCGTGATGATCGGCCAGGTGGGTTGCTTGACCCTGGTCATCATCCTGGCTTCCGTTTTCGCCGGGCTTTGGCTGGATGATATGTTCGGAACAAAACCAGTTATCACACTGGTTTTGTTATTCGCTGGAATTCCCCTTTCCGTGCTCCTGATGCTCTCCGTGGCGCGCAGGACGCTGGCAAGGTTGAAAACTCAACCCGAATCAAGTGATTCGAACTCTGATTAAAGGAGGCGGACTTTGGAACACCAACAACGTAGACCCTGGCGCCGCTGGGTCGTGCTGGTCCTGATGATCGTGGGCTGTGCTTTGGGAGGTGGATTACCCTTCCTTGGGATTGCAGGTTTCCCTGCGGTTCAGCCCGAGATCACTGTGGCGGCAGAAAAACTGCTCGAGGAGCCTTTGTTTAATCTGGGCCCACTCGGCGATTTTTACCTCGTAAACACCCTCCCCACGCTGGCAGTGACCATCATCCTGCTGATCTGGCTGGCCTGGGCAACCAATCGTTCGCTCAAGAAGAGCGCCGAGACCGACCTGGTGCCGCGCGGCATTGGCAACGCCATGGAAGCCATTCTGGAGATGCTCTACAACCTGACCGAAAGCTCGGCGGGCAAGTGGGCCAAGACCATCTTCCCGTGGTTTGCCACCATCATGATCTACGTGCTGTTTGCCAACCTGCTCAAGCTGATCCCCGGCTTCGAGTCGATTGGCGTGCTGCATCCGCATGGCGGCGAACATCACGCCAGTGAGATCCATGGCTGGGTCATTTACACCCGTGAAATGAGCCATGATTACATCCTGGCCCCGTTCTTCCGCGGCATCTCCGTGGACCTGAACTTCACGGCCTCGCTGGCGCTCATCTCGGTGGTCATGATCCAGGTCATCGGCTTCCGCGCGCAGGGCTGGGGCTACCTGGGCAAGTTCCTTAATGTCAGGCGCATGTTCAAGGTGCCGTTCTTTGGCGCCATGGACTTCCTGGTCGGCCTGCTGGAGTTGATCTCGGAACTCTCCAAGATCCTCTCGTTTGCCTTCCGTCTGTTCGGTAACATGTTCGCAGGCATCGTGTTGGTCGCCATCGTGGCGGGGCTGTTGGGTTTCGTCTCCATCCTGCCCGCGATGGTCATGATGTTCGAACTCTTCGTCGGCGTCATCCAGGCTTTTGTGTTTGGCATGTTGACCATGGTCTTCATGGCCCAGGCCACGCAGGGTCACGGCGACGAGCACGCTGAATCTCACTAAAAAATCTACTGGAATCAACCTAAGGAGGCTGAATCATGGATGGACAATTTCTTTTGGATGCGATGCGCTTCGTTGGCGCAGGCTTGGCGATGATCGGTGCGGCAGGCGCGGGTATTGGGATCGGTTTGAGCGTGCAGGGCGCCTTGACCGGCATGGCCCGCAACCCCGACACCTACGGCAACCTGCTGACCAACATGATCCTGGGCATCGCGTTCTCCGAAGCCATCGCGATCTACTGTCTGGTCATCGCGTTCCTGATGCTCTTCAAAGTCGTGTAGTTTCAATAGGAGCACCGCATGGAAGCACTTGGTATTAATCTCGGTCTGCTCATCGTTCAAATCATCGCGTTCACCATCGTCTTTTTGACGTTGAACTCCTGGGTTTATGGCCCGATGATGAACATGATGGAGACCCGCAAACAAAAAATTGCCCAGGGCCTCGAAGATGCCCGTGTGGCTGCCGAAGCCCGCGCCAACGCGGAAAAGGAAGCCGCCAAGGTCGTTGCCGAAGCCCAGGCCGAAGCCGGCAAGGTTGTGCGTGAAGCCACCGACCGCGCTGCCGAAGCCGCCAAGGGCGTGAAGTCCGCCGCCGAAGCGGAAGCCGCCAAGGCTCGCGAGGCCGCCATCGCCGACGCTGAAGTCGAGCGCAACCGCATCCTCGGCGACCTGCGCGGCCAGGTGGCTGCCCTCTCCATCGCTGCCGCCCAGAAACTGGTGGGCGAGGCGCTGGATGAGAAGCGCCAGCACGTCCTGATTGACGAGTTCTTCTCGGGCGTTCGGGGCGGCAAGGTCGTCGTGCTCGACGGCGCGGACTTCAAGGGCGAATCCGCCGAAGTCACCAGCGCCCTCCCGCTCACCGCGGCCGAGGAATCCACCGTCAAACAGGACATCCTCGCCAAGGTCGGCGCCCAGGCCATCACCTTCCGCGTCGACCCGTCCATCCTGGGCGGCGTCGTCATCAAGGTCGGCGACAAGGTTCTCGATGGATCCGTCGCGGGCAAGCTCGACGGCTTGCGCCAGACCCTCAAGTAAGATTGCTTGACGTGAAGAAGGTTTTGACGGAAAATCGTCAAAACCTTCTTTTTGATTAACCATGAAAACATCAGCCAACCTTCAAGCTATTCTCTCGCAATTGCCCTTTTCCCAGACAGTCAGCGGCGACCCTGACTTGTCCATCTCGGGCATCGCCCTCGACAGCCGCGCCGTGAAGCCTGGCGACCTCTTCGTGGCCATGCGCGGCGGCCTGACCGACGGCCACGACTACATTCCAAAGGCCATCGCAAACGGAGCCGTCGCTGTGGTGGGGGAGAGGCCTATGGGGCAAATTGCCAATTTGCCCTACATTCAAGTGGAGAATGCCCGCCAGTCCCTGACCTGGCTGGCGGCCGCCTTTTACGACTGGCCTGGCCGCAAGCTGACGGTGATTGGCGTGACCGGCACGGACGGCAAGACCACCACCAGCAACCTGCTGTACCGCATCCTGGTCGCGGCGGGACTCAAGGCGGGCATGATCTCCACGGTCAATGCAGTCATCGGCGACGAGACGCTCGACACGGGCTTCCACGTCACCACGCCCGACGCGCACGATGTCCAGCATTACCTGGCGCGCATGGTGGATGCAGGATTGACGCACGTGGTGCTCGAAACCACCTCGCACGGCTGGGCGCAATTCCGCGTGGATGCCTGCGAGTTCGACATTGGCGCGGTCACCAACATCACGCACGAGCATCTCGACCAGCACGGTTCCTACGAAAATTATCGCGCCGCCAAGGCGCGACTCTTCGAAAGCCTGGAACGCACCCTGCCCAAGCCGCAGGGCAATCCGCGCCTGGCGGTGTTGAATCGCGACGACCGATCCTGCGAATATTTATCCAATCTTGTCAGCGGCCAGCCGAACAGCGTCCAGGTTAGTTATGGGCTGGCGCAGGACGCTGACGTGCGGGCGGAGGGGATTGTGTATGAGCCCAGCGGGATTCACTTCACAGCGGCCTCCAGTGATTTTCGTGTAGCCATTTCCAGCAAACTGGTGGGCGCCTTTAATGTTTCCAATTGCCTGGCTGCGTTTACCGTCGCTGTGGTTGGATTGGGCATCTCCCCCGAATTGGCCGCGCAGGGCCTCGCCGCGCTGGAGGGCGTCCCTGGCCGCATGGAGCGCATCGACCTGGGCCAGGATTTCACCGCCATTGTGGACTTTGCCCACACGCCGAACGCCTTGAAGGTGGCGCTGGAGGCGGCGCGGGAGATGCTGGCGGGCGGGAAAGGCCGGGTGATTTCCGTTTTTGGATCGGCGGGACTGCGTGACCGCGAGAAGCGCCGCATGATGGCCGAGACCTCCGCCGAGCTGGCCGACCTGACTGTGCTGACGGCCGAGGATCCGCGCACCGAATCCCTCGACGGCATCCTCGACGAAATGGCGACCGGCGCCAGGTCCAGGGGCGGGGTGGAGGGAGAGACCTTTTGGCGGGTCGCGGACCGGGGCGAAGCCATCCGCTTTGCGCTGCGGCTGGCGCGCGCGGGAGACATCGTCCTCGCCTGCGGCAAGGGGCACGAACAATCGATGTGTTTTGGGAAGACCGAGTTTCTGTGGGATGACCGCACCGCCATGCGCGCGGCGCTGTCTGGGTTGCTGGGCCTGGACGGGCCGCCGATGCCCTACCTGCCCACGCAGGGCCAACTTGAGTCGGAGTGGTTGACGGGCTAGGCCGATTGGATGCGGCAGCGCATTTGGCCGCTTATCCTGAAAATGATCGAAGCCGTCTCTACGAAATCAAGAGGAGTTTATGCCCGCTTGTGCCAGCCCGGGCGCGGCTTTGCAGGCGCACCAGGACATACAGTTCGAGCAGGCACAGCGCCCCGATGCAAAGAATGGACGCGATGTGTCCCGCATAAATCGAGCGCGCCAGTTGCGATTGCACTTCGAGCGAGTCGGTGCGCGCGGCCAGCCGCAGGGCGTTGGGAACGACCTGGTTCAGGGCCAGCACGACCGGCGCTGTATTGAGCAGGACCGCTGCGATGCGCGCCGACCTCGGCAGGGCCTGAATGGTCAGTTGCAGCAGCGCGCAGGCAATGCTCGTCAGCATGACGGCCTTTACCAGCCAGGACATCGGGCCGAACATGAGCCGGTAATATGCTGCGACCGGCGCCAGGTTCGCCTCCGGGATGATCGCGGTGGTGACGCCGGTGATGCTCACGTCGGCCATCAGGTCGAACCAGAGCACGGCAAAAAGATATCCGCTGCACAACAGAAACAGCGGAGGAGCGAGAAGCTGGATGAAGGACCTGGGTGAACGCGTCGATGTGTTGGAGGTCATGCCCTCGATTGTACACTAAACGCAGAAATATTTTGGGCGCGTTCCATTTCAACCGAACGTTATACTGGAAATGACTTGGAGTGTGGATATGACCGATTGGGTGCAACCGACTGTTTTGAGCGGGCGCTTTGTGCGCCTCGAACCGATGCGTGAGGCGCACGCGTCCGCGCTGGCGCAGGTCGGCGCGGGGCAGAATTTCTGGCATTTCATGTTATACGGCGACATGAAGACGGCGGAAGATATGCAGAATTGGGTGCGCGATATTTTATCGCGCGCAGAGAAGGGCAGCGACCGTCCCTTTGTGGTCGTGCATCTCGCCTCGGGACGGGTGGCGGGCGCGACCCGTTACCTGAACATCATGCCCAAAGACCGCGGCCTGGAAATCGGCGGCACCTGGTATGGGCTGGAGTTCCAGCGCACGGCCGTCAACACGGAATGTAAATACCTGCTGCTGACTCACGCCTTCGAAACGCTGGGCGCGATCCGCGTGCAGTTGAAAACCGACCTGCGCAACGAGCGCTCGCAGCGCGCCATCGAACGGTTGGGCGCGGTGCGGGAGGGGGTGCTGCGCAACCACATGATCCTGCCCAACGGCACGGTGCGCCATTCGGTGTTCTACAGCATTTTGGATTCGGAGTGGGAAGGGGTGAAACGAAACCTGGAGGCGAAGATGGGGCAGTACGATTAGCCCCCGTCAGGCGGGGCTGATTCCGCGCCAGTCTCGGCGGGCCTTTCGAAACCATACTCCCGTTCGACCTTGCACACCCGCACCTTGAAGGCCCGATACCATTTTTGACGGCCCATTTGCCGGGCGAAGCGGTGCTCGGCGTTTTGCCGCCAGGCCTGGATGTCCTCCAGGCTGGCCCAATACGAGACGGTGATGCCCAACCCGTCGCGCGCCGATTCCATGCCCAAAAAGCCCGCCTGCCGTGAGGCCAGCTCGACCATCTCCGCGGCCATGTCGGAATACCCGTCATCGCCGTCGGTTCTGACGGATGTGAAGATCACGGCATAGTAGGGCGGCCTGGGGGTGGCGGCCACGGCGTTCGGCTCTGCGGCGGGTGTGGAGGGTGGTTTCGGGGGCATGATCGGGGCATGTCGGGGAGGTCTGGTTCCAGCGCGCTTCAGGCCAGGCCCAGTTGTTTCTTCAGTTCCTGCGAAGCCATCGCGTAGCCCCCTGCGGAGAGGTCCAGAAAATGAACGTGGTCCTTGTTGTAGTTCGCGACGACGCAGGTGAGCAGCGCGGTGGGCGACAGGTGGATTCCATAGGCAATCTCTCCCCGGGCGCGATACCTTTCGAGCGCGGCGCGTAATTGCAGGTTTTGGCTTTCGGTCCCGGAGATGATCATGCGCAGCACCTGGTCGAATTTGCGGTAATCCGTGTTCGAGACCAGGTCTTTTTTGTACCCGCCCCAATCGACCGCGGCGGCGCGAACGCCAAAGGACATCAACCCGGTGCCGATCCAGCGATAGATTTGCAGCATGAACAGGTATGCGGCCCGCCGCCACGGGGGCTGGAACGCGGTGCGAATTCCAGCCTCGATCGAGAGCAGCCGATTCGAGGTGGTCAATGAAAGCAGGCTTTCCTTCAGCGGGTGATGCTGGGCGTCTTCGCCATAGACCTGCCTGATCTCATCCAGAATTTGGGTATAGATGCGGTGATTGTCCGCGCTGGAAGCGCCCAGCGCCTGCACCAGCAGGGCAGCATTTTCCCCGTGCGGGCTGGGGATTTCGTTCCAGCGGCACTCGAAGCCATCGAACAGGGCGCTGTCGCCGCCCACCGCCCCTTCCGCCTCCACGTCGGGCAGGCGGGCGGGTGATTTGTCCTTGGTGATTTTTTCGGCGTAGGCGATCCCATCCCCCTGGAGCATGGCCTGTTGGAAGTGCGGGGCAGGCTCATATTTCCCGACCTGGACTTCGCAGCCCTGCCGCCTGACCTCAGCCATTGGCACCAGCCCGACACGCAGCTTCAACTCGAACCGCTCCCAGGCCACCTGTTGGACCGCGCGCAGGGCAGACCTGGCGCGTCCCGTCAGCGACTCGGGGATGCAGGCGGTCACCCCGTCCCCCAAAAAGACGTAGGGAATTCGGATGGGTCTGGCCGCATGGATCAAGGCCGTGATGGACGCCACCCCCACGGCGTTCACCTGTTTGTACTTCCCCTGCTCGATGGCCCTGGTGGAACTTTCGATGTCGGTGATGACAATCACCCAATCCTGCGGCAGCGGGCGATACCGTTCGAGGTCGGCAAATTGGGAAAATTGCGAAAACGGTTCGAGATTTTCAAAAAAGCGTTCTGTCATCGCGGCCATCATGTAAAAAGGGGTGGGTACGGTAAGTTTGTCGCTTGCAGGGAGAGTGTAGCACGAAACCTCTCGACGGCGCAAGGCGCTGGATACGGAATGGGAAGGGTGAAGTGAAACCGGGAGGGAAAACTGGCGTAGTGCGGATAAGCCTGCCTGGCCTGCCGCGCAGGTTTGCGCCAAAGCAGGGAATTGCGCTTTTTTAGAGCTGGGAAAGTGCGAGTTGCGATCAAGGGTATTAGTCAACCGGGCGGGGGTGATGATTGTCATATTGGGCAGGCCGGGGGCCTGTGCTAGAATCCAGGCATGGAAATTACTGTTAAATTACTCGCCAATTACAAGGATTTTCTGCCCCCTGGAACGAATGGCAATGCGATTGTATTGGATGTTTTGCATGGAACCACCGTGGCCGACGCCATGTCCCGTTTTGCGGTGCCGTTGGACGACAGCAGTGTCATCGTCCTCAACGGCCTGACCGTCGAC
>JBMOMS010000247.1:0-4503 GCA_049324895.1 Chloroflexota bacterium | reverse complement strand
AAGGAGTCCCCATGTACGGCTGGCACGGAAGACTATTACGCATCAATCTCACCACCCAAACCACCTCCATCGAAGACATCGACCCGCAGGTCTGCCGCGACTTCATCGGCGGGCGCGGCGTGGCGATGTATTACCTCTCGAAGGAGGTCGACCCGACCGTCGACCCGCTGGCGCCCGAAAACAAGATGATCTTCGCCGCGGGCCCGCTGACCGCCACCCCCGCCCCGACCGGCAACCGTTACATGGTCGTGACCAAGTCCCCGCTGACGGGGGCGGTGGCGCACTCCAACTCGGGCGGCGAATTCCCCACCTGGATGAAGCGCACGGGCTTCGACCTGTTCATCTTCGAGGGTCGGGCCGAGTCGCCTGTGTACCTGCTCGTCAACGAGGATCAGGTCGAGCTGCGGCCGGCGGGTCATCTGTGGGGCAAGGACACGCACGAGACCACCGACTTGCTCAAAACGGAACATTCCGACGAGGCGCGCGTGGCCTGCATCGGCCCCGCGGGCGAGAACCTGGCCCTGATGGCGGCCATCATCAACGACAAGCATCGCGCGGCGGCCCGCTCGGGCGTCGGCGCGGTGATGGGCAGCAAAAACCTCAAGGCGGTGGTGGCGCTTGGGACGAAGAATCCGCCCCTGCACGACGCCGAGGGCATGCGCGGCCTGAGCGTGGACACCTCCAAGAACGTGGGCGCGGACGTCAAGAAAGGCTCGAACATGCGCACCTACGGCACGTCCTACGTGCCCGCCGTGACCAATACGCTCGGCATCTTCCCCACGCGCAACTTCCTGCAAGGCACCTTCGAGCACACCGACAAGATCGACGGCGAGGCGCTCAAGAACCAGTACCTGATCCGCCCGACGCCCTGCTACCGCTGTCCGCTGGCTTGCGGCCGCCTGACCGAGGTGCCCGACGGCCCGTACAAGGGCAAGGGCGAAGGCCCCGAGTACGAGACCATCTCCTCGCTGGGATCGGGCTGCGGCGTCAGCGACCTGGCGGCGCTCATCAAGGCCAATTACCTGTGCAACGAATACGGCATGGACACCATCGGCACGGGCATGACGATTGCCGCCGCGATGGAACTCTACGAGAAGGGCTACGTCCCCGAGGATGTGGTTGGCATGTCGTTGAAGTTTGGCGACCACGATGCCATGATCGCGATGATCAAGAAGATGGCCTATCGCGAAGGCTTCGGCGATGACCTGGCGCAGGGCAGTTACCGCCTGTGCGAAAAATACGGCCATCCCGAGATCGCCGTGACCACCCGCAAGCAGGAATTCCCCGGCTACGACCCGCGCGGCTCGCAGGGCATGGGCCTGCTGTACGCCACCTCGAACAAGGGCGCCTCGCACATGGAAGGCGACGTGGCCTACGAGGAAGTCTTCGGCGTGCCCGTCAAGGAGAATCCGCTCTCGACCGAGGGCAAGGCCGAACTGGTCAAGCACTTCGAAGATTCCTTTGCCCTGATCGACAGCGCGGGCCTGTGCGTCTTCGTCGCCATCCGCTACGTCTTCAGCAAGGAACGCAAGATCTGGCCCGAGCGGCTGACCGAGATGATGAACCTGACCACGGGCATCGGTTACACGCCCGAGGAGATCATGAAATCCGCCGAGCGCATCTACAACATCGAGCGCGTCTTCCTGCTCAAGGCAGGTTCCACCGAGGACACGCTGCCGTACCGCATGTTGCACGAGCCGCTGCCCGACGGCCCCGCCAAGGGCATGGTCAATCAACTCGACAAGATGCTGCCCGAGTTCTACCAACTCCGCGGCTGGGACGAGAAGGGCTGGCCGACGAAGGAGAAACTGGCCGAGTTGGGGCTGTAGGTGTAAAAAATCAGACCCTAAAGGTCTCCAAGACCTTTAGGGTCTTTCTTTGCTATAATCCACTCATCTTTAGTGGTCGGACGATTTGTAACCCAGTGGGATGCGCGACTTTCGCTTCGAGGAGTTGGCAGATGGACAAAAACCAGGCGCTTCAAAACCTTTTGAACGGCACAGCCTCGCCAGAGGAGATCGACCTGCTGCAGCAGGCGCTCATCCGCGGGGAGATTTCCATCGGCGGGGAGGTCAACCGTTCGGTGGTCATCATCGGCAGCGGCAACACCGTGGAACTGACCGCCGAGGCGTTGAACCTGCTCTCGCCCACCCCTGGGGCCGCAGAACCCGCCGCAGGCGAGCCGCCCTACATGGGGATGCGTTACTTCGACACGGCGGATGCCGCGCTCTTCTTTGGGCGCTCCGCTTTGACCCGTGACCTGCTGGCGCGCGTGGGACGGGAACCCTTCCTGGCGATTGTGGGCGCTTCGGGCAGCGGAAAATCCTCCGTGGCGCGGGCGGGACTGATTCCCGCCTGGAGGCAGGAAAACGAGCGCGGCGCGGTGCATGTCATCGTCCCCAGTGCGCATCCGCTCGAAAGCCTGGCCGCCAGCCTGACCCGCGACTCGGAATCGGTCACGGCCACCGCCACCTTGATGGATGACCTGGCAAAGGATGCCCGCAGTTTGCGGCTGTACGTGAGAAAGGCCTGCGGGGAAACGAAGGTGCTGCTGCTGGTGGATCAATTCGAGGAGACCTTCACCCAGTGCAAAGACCCCGCCGAGCGCAAGATCTTCATCGAGAACCTGCTGGCCGCCGTGGACGAGGAAGAGGGACAGGTTCGCGTGGTGCTGACCCTGCGCGCGGATTTTTACCATCATTGCGCGGAATACGAAGGCCTGCGCCTGGCGCTGGAGAAGCACCAGGCCTACATCGGCGCGATGACTCCCGCTGAACTGCGCGAAGCCATCACCGCCCCCGCGCAAGCCAATGGCTGGGATTTCCAACCCGGCCTGGCCGACCTGATCTTGCAGGACGTGGGCGCGGAGCCTGGCGCATTGCCCCTGCTCTCGCACGCCCTGCTCGAAACCTGGAAGCGCAGGCAGGGACGCACGCTGACCCTGGGCGGCTACGCCGACGCGGGCGGGGTCAGGAAGGCCATTGCCCAAACCGCCGAAGACGTGTATGATAAATTCGATCCCGTCGAGCAGGGCATTGCGCGCGGAATCTTCCTGCGGCTGACCGAACTGGGCGAAGGCACGCAGGACACCCGCCGCCGTGTCAAGATGGATGAACTGGGGCAAGCCAAAGAGCAGGACGCCATATCAAAAGTGCTCAAGACATTGACCGACGCCCGCCTGGTGACCACCGAAGAGGACAGCGCCGAAGTGGCGCACGAAGCCTTGATTCGCGAGTGGGGCACCCTGCGCAAATGGCTGGATGAAGGCCGCGAGAGCCTGCGCCTGCACCGCCACCTAACCGAGAGCGCGATGGAATGGCAGCGCAGAAAAAGAGAAGCCAGCGAGCTGTATCGCGGCGCAAGGTTGAAGCATTTGCAGGATTGGGTCAGAGATCACGGCGACGCGCTCAGCCCGCTGGAGAGGGAGTTTGTGAAGGCGAGCCAGAGTGTGAAGAAGCGGGAGCAGTTGCAGTGGCTTGGCGTGGCAGTTGTGAGCGTTGTGTTGTTGCTGATGGTTGTTCTTGGGGTGACGGGTCAACTCAACCGTTTTATTTACCGCCCCGTGGACATGGAGGATTATTGGGTGACCATCCCTGCGGGCGAGTTTCAAATGGGGAGTGAAAATGGGGATAGCAATGATGCGCCTGTGCATCCCGTGTATGTAGACGAATTTCAGATTGGGAAGTATGAAGTCACCAACCGCCAGTATGCCCAATGTGTGAAGGCGGGTATTTGTCCTCAAGTATCCGATATGGGGGAAGGTAAGGACTTGCATCCAGTGGTAAATGTAAATTGGTACGATGCCGTAACCTATTGCAAATGGGTAGGCGGACGCCTGCCCAGCGAAGCCGAATGGGAAAAGGCGGCCAGTTGGGATATCGCAACGCAAACGAAGTTCATTTATCCGTGGGGGGACAACGACCCAACTCCAGATTTGTTGAACTTCAATTACAGTGTTGGCAACACGACGCCAGTGGGAACTTATCCGGAAGGAGAAAACAAATTATTCGATATGGCAGGCAATGTTTACGAGTGGACAAGCACTTTGTATAGGAGTTATCCTTACGACGCACATGATGGTCGCGAGAACATGGACTCATCCGATATTCGCGTGCTGCGGGGCGGCTCGTGGAACGACGCCGGCTACTTCGTCCGTTCTGCGGATCGTGACGGCGGCACTCCCGACGTCATCTACGACAACGTTGGTTTCCGTTGCGCCCGCTCTCTTCCTTGATCCTGTTTTCTGTTCTCTGGAGTTCTGGTTTTCTGAATCGTTCTCGCCGAAGGCGAGTCGCGAAAAAACCATCCACGAATGGGGCCACGAATGCACGAATTAGGGACGGTAATGTTTCGTTCATTCGTGGTGGGTCTTATTTATGGATGGTTTTTGTCGAAGCAGGCCATCCACGCCCTTCGACAAGCTCAGGATGTGGGCCACGAATGCACGAATTAGGGACGGTAATGTTTCGTTCATTCGTGGTGGGTCTTATTCGTGGATGGTTT
>JBMOMS010000246.1:0-37579 GCA_049324895.1 Chloroflexota bacterium | reverse complement strand
ATCACCCCGGACGGGCGGACATTCCCTTGCAGGATTTCAAAATAGCCGTGCTCCAGCGCGGCCAGCCCGGCGGTCACGCCGAACCATGTGGCAACGGTTTTGGTTGCTTTTCTCATGTCTACTCCTTCGAACGTTGAAATAAAAGCCGTGCGACCAGCAGATGCCAGATCATCCAGAACGCGCCGCCGAAGGACATCAGGATGATTTGCAGGGTGGGCGAAACGGCAAAGGTCAGGCAGAAGAGCAGGTCACAACCTGATGCCAGCAATCCGATGATGGCGGTGGCGCGGTTGGAACGCAGGAGCAGGCTCGAAAACGCCAGTCCGGCCAGGGCCACCAGCAGCCAGGCCAGGTACGTTCCTGTACCGGGGAAGGTTGTCATCGGGCTGTTGAAGGCCAGGAGCGCCTGTCCCGCCGCGAGCAGGGATGCTTTCTGCGCTTCGGTGGATGCGGCGGCGTAATGCTGGCTGAGGGACATCATCGAAAGCGAGATGTTGGTGGCGAAACTGACGGCGATGCCCACCAGTCCGCTGGCGAGGGCCAGCGCCGCGCGGCTTTTTCCCACCTGCCAGAGCGCCGCGGCCAGGGCCAGGAAAATCATTCCTTCGAGAAAATAGTTGGCAAGGTCAAAGACCGCCAGGAAGGACAGGCCGACAAAGGGATTGGTCTGCAACAACTCGAACCATTCTGCCGATGTGTATGGGATGCCTTCCATGCCGGTGAAGAGGGATACTTCCGCGCCGATGTTGCGGCGGAAGAGCAGGGCGGCGGTCAGGGCGGCGATTCCGCCGACCTTGAAGAGGGGCGACCATTCTCGATGAGAGGTCATGCTTTTCTCTCTTTGGTTCATTTGGGCTGGAGATGTTCCGCCCATGCCGCGGCGCGTTCCAGTTCGCCATCCTTGAGCGGCCCCTGCTCGCCGGTGACGAAGAAACCTTCGGGCGGCGCGGCCAGCACCCCACCCTTCTTTTCGAGTGTTTTCGCAATCGTACTGGCGGCGTACCCGCCTTTATCCACCAGAAAGCGCAAAGCTTTGGAGTCGATGGTCTCCAGCACGATGCGGGTGTCGAAGGCGGCCACGCGCACGTCCGCGAGATGCTCTTTCGACAGTCCGTTGAGGAATTTCGCAATGCCTTCGGTGGGACGGAATCCGCGTGTGGGCGAGCCGACCACCAGCAGGTCGAGGCCACGCAACTGATCTGCCGTCACCTGCCCGACGGGCAGGGCGGATGTTTGCAGCGCCGCGGCAATCGCCTGGGCGATTTTTTCGGTATTGCCGAAAACCGAGTCGTAAATAACGTTTGAATTTGCTTTAGCCATCCTTCATCCTTTCCAACGGCAAACCTTTGGTCAGTTTAATCGTATACCAATTCAGGTCAATCGCCTATGACATTTTCTGCAAAAAAAGTGTCATTTGGCGCATTCTTTTCAGTTTTCTTTTGGACTATCATTGAAATATGGATGTTTCCCGGCAACCCATCACCGTTTCTGTAACGGTCCTGTCGCAGATGTTTCTCTACCTCAATTCGCTGAAGGTGGATATCGATGCCTTCCTGCGTTCCATCGGCGTGGACCCTGGGGTGGTCAAAGCGCCCGACACGCGCCTGCCCATCGAGACCTACCTGCTCATCCAGGATGAGGCGGCTCGCTTCGTGAACGACCCGTATTTTGGCCTGCACATGGGAGAATTTGCCGAGGCGGGCAGTTGGTCCATTCTCGGCTATCTGATGATGAATTGCAAGACGCTGGGGGAGGCCTTCGAGAAATCGGGGCGATACTCGCGCATCATCGGCAATCTGATCGACGCGCGCCCGGAACTGAAGTTGAACAAGGTCAGGCTGGTTTTCTTTACCCCGCCTCACGCGCCGAAGATGTCGCGGCATTGCTTCGAGTCCACCTTTTCCTCCAGTGTGCGGATGATACGTTCGCTGACGGGTGTGGAGCTTAGTCCGTTGGAGGTGACGTTCATTTACCCGGAACCCGCCTCAAGGTCCGAGTATGAACGCATCTTCAAGTGTCCCGTCAAGTTCGGTCAAAAGGACAACTCCTTCACGCTGGACATGCGCCTTGCCAGCGTCCCAATCCAATTGCCCAACCCAAGCCTGTTGGAATATTTCGAAAGGTACGCGCAGGAGTTCCTGGCCGAGATGGATCGCAACGATGAACATACGCGCGCCGTGACAAAGATCATCCTCGCGAATCTGGACGATGAAGGGTTGTCCATCCACAAGGTCGCCAGGGAGATGTCGGTCAGCGTGCGCACATTGCAAAAGCGCCTGGATGATGAGGGTGTTGCATTCAGCGACCTGTATAAGGACATCCGCCAGAGGCTGGCGCAAAAATACCTGCGCGAGAATTACACGGTCGAACAGATTACGTACCTGCTGGGTTTCTCGGAGCCAAGCGTCTTCCGCAAGGCCTTCAAGAAATGGGCGGGGCTCACGCCGAGGGAGTATCGGGAGAGCCTGTATTCGATGGCGGGACAATCCGCGCGTCCGTTGTGATGTGAAGCCCGACGCGGTGATCCGCAAAATTCATTTTGCGCCTACACGGGCAATATCCATTTTGTGTCTGCGTGGACAGTGTAAATGTTGCAGAGTCATGCCATACCAGGGCTGGGTGATTCTTTTTGCCCGTGCGGAGACGCGCCCGGCAGCCGACGATGGCGGGGGCTTCGCAGGCAACCAGAATCTTCACAATAGGTTCGATTCCTTTGTTCGCGATGCAACCCGCTGTGCGATCCTCACGATGCGCGCCCGGTTCCAGCGCTGCAACATGATGGGGTACGCGTGAAGCGGGATGGAGATGAGAACCAGCCACACTCCAATGCTCGGCTGCCCGCGCAGGGCAAACACAGCCGTTACAGCCAGCGTGATACCACCCGCAACAAGATGCGCTCCCTCGGCGCAGTTCAGTTGCCTCATGAGTCGATCCAGGTCGGCCTTCGATTGGATTTGGCCGTAATTCGGGTTGACCCAACCCAGCGGGGTGTGCAAGAGCATCCAACGGAACGTGTCTACCCCTAGTCGCTTGTATATCTTTCCATTTCGCTCCCAAGCCGCAACGCGAAACCGGCTGGGCGGCATGGCAAAGAATGGTTTAGTGGTCAGCGCGGAGGTAAACAGGGTCACCAACCAGGACAGGCACAGGGCAAAGATGAAGGGGTGCTCTTCGGGATTGGCAGATGTAATGCCCAGGCCAATACCCGAGGCTGTGACCAGGCCGATGGCGATGATAAGATTCAACGCTGGTGTTTGGTGCTTCTTCCGGTTTGTGCGCATGTTTCACTCATTTTCAAGGGCTATATGTCGATTACCACATGACCGCGCTTATGCCCGGTTTCCACGTAGCGGTGCGCCTCGGCGGTTTGCTCCAACGGATAGCCCCGCTCAATCACCGGTTTGAGATACCCAGCCTCGACAAGTTCCTTGAGCCGCGTCAACGTATCTGTTCCCAACTGTGGCCTGCCATCATCCACAGAGATTAACTTGCCGTTTGCTGCCAATGCTTTGTGGCAGGCAATTTTCTTGCTGTAACGTTTGCCCACTGCATCGAAAATCAGGTCGTAGCGCTCCGCACGTTGAGTGAAATCTTCGCGGGTGTAATCAATTACCGCATCCGCGCCCAGCGCTTTGACAAATTCGACATTGGCCGCGCTGCACACCCCGGTTACGTGAGCTCCCAAGTGTTTTGCCAGTTGAACGGCGAAAGTTCCGGTTGCGCCGGAAGCGCCAAAGACCAGCACACGCTGCCTGGCTTGCACTTGTCCCTGCCCCAGAAAGTGCCAGGCCAGCCCGCCGCGTGAAGGCAGGGCGGCGGCCTCGGCGTAGCTCAGGTTGGATGGTTTGGGCGCAATCAGGGCATCCTGCGGGCCGCGCACGCCGTCGGCGGGCAGGCAGGCATATTCGGCGTAGGCTCCAAAATGCTTGCCGGTGAATGCCATTACCGGGTCGCCGACTTTGAAACGTGTCACCGCGTTGCCCACCGCCTCCACCTGCCCGGCTAAGTCCAGCCCCAGCACCGGGTTGCGCGGCCGTGTGAATCCGACAAAGATGCGCATGGGCAACCACAACAGCGGGCTGACCCTGCCGCTGCGCACGATGCAATCGGAGATGGTGACGGCGGCGGCATCCACACGAATCAGAACTTCATTTGCCCTGGGAGACGGTTTTGGCAATTCCTTCAGCTTAAGGACTTCGGGCGGGCCATATCGCTCAACAACAATTGCTTTCATCCAATCATGCCTCCAGTATTGCTATGCCGCGGAATGTTTGCGCGCACATCAATCCATCCCACGCCAACCAGGTGGAGCAATCCTACCCCCAATGCTGCGATAGAAAAAACGACTTTTCCTTTCAGCAGCGGGGAGTAATTCAAGAGCATTTCCATCCAATTGAAACATGCTCAGTGTTCACCAGATATTGATTCGAGCAGGTCAAGAAAAAGCGGCACCAGGGAGGCGTCAAACAAAATGCCAGATTGCTTCACCAGGAAATCCCTGATCTTCTCCTCTTTCCAAGCCGGGCGATAGGGACGGTCAGAAGAAAGCGCGTCCCAGACATCCACAATGGTGAAAATACGCGCAGCGAGGGGAATCTCATTCCCCTGCACCCCTCTTGGATAGCCCTGCCCATTCCAATGTTCGTGATGGAAATACGAAATAGGCGCCAGTAAATCATACGCATATTGCGGATGCCTTTGTATGATTTCAAATTCCGCTTTGGTCAATTTTCCCTGTTTGAGCAGGATTTTATCGGGAATGGAAATTTTTCCAATATCGTGCAACAAGGCGCCGATCCGAATACCCTCCAAACTATCCTCGGGAACCTGCGCTTTCTGCGCCAATTTCAATGTCATTTCCGTAACGCGAAGGGTATGCGCTTCGGTTTCAGAGTCGCGCAAATACAACAGCCGCAATAATCCCTGAAGGATTTGGCTTGAAGTTTGTTCCGAGTGTTGCGTTGCATTGCCCTGTTCCACTCGAAACATCCCATGTCCGTTCGTCGACAATTTCATGCCCTCGCTCCACGTCACCACCCTGTTTCTGCCTTTGTTTTTGGCAATATAAACGGATTGGTCCGCTTCTGTTAATAACCTGTCGAAGGTGCGGTTTGCCCCCATCGAATGACTAATGCCAATGCTGATGGTTACTCGGATTTGGAAGCTGTTAATGGTATGAAAATAACTGGCAACATCCTGCCGCACACTTTCGGCCAGGTCGGAGGCAGAGTCTTTGGAGATATCCATCATGAAGACAACGAATTCTTCACCGCCAAACCGTCCCATGACATCCTGTGATCGGATCTGCGCGGCGATCCTTTGTGCCACAGACCGGATGACCTCATCCCCGATTTGATGTCCATACCGATCATTGATCTTTTTGAAGTTGTCGATATCGATCATCATCACTGCATATTCGAGATCCTGGAGACGGATGGTCGCCAAATGCGGATTAATCATTTCAAAAAATCCACGCCGATTGTTGATATGGGTGAGAGGATCAATGGTCGATAGGTGATGGATTTTGGAATATAGTTCACGCTGGATGGTTTGCTGGGCCAACAGCAGGTTTAGCATGGATATAAACCGATAGCCGTCTGGATGATCGACAACAATTGGCTCGTATAACATCTCTTGCGGCCGCATCAAAGCCATGTTGACCGCATTGTCAATCGTCATCTCCCACGACAAAACCAGTGTGGAAACCCCCATCAATTCGTAGAATTGTTTTGCATTTTTCTTAAGAAACAATTCCACACCATAAGGTCTGCCCAACTTCTCATAAATCTTTTCCCGCGGAATCAAACCAACCAGCTTGCTGTGTTCGAGAATCAACACGCCTGGAACTTGGGGATTTTCATCCAAAACTTTCAATATTTCCCGTAGTAACTGGAAGGAACTGACGTTGAGATCCCAATATGTCAATTGATCCACTGTCCAGTGGACATTTGTTTCGGTGTGGAGCGGGTCTCCTGTGTAAATACTGGTTATATCCATGTTTGCTGGTGAAAAGATCATACCAATTCACCGATTCTCATTTTACTGTCTACTCAAGGATGGATGATTAAGAGGGTATTTGTAATTTGTTAAGACGTCGAAGCGACAGAGGTTTGCCTTCCTGGAATTTTCAGAAAAATCAGCAAGACCAGCGCGCAAATTGCCAGGATGACTCCGTTGACGTAGAACGGCATTGCCGCGCCGTACGTCTGGTAGAGCCAGGCCCCGCCCAATGGGCCGACAGTCGCCCCCAGGTCGGCGAACATCACGTACAAACCGTAGGCGCGTCCGCGTTTATTCCGCCCGGTCAAATCCGCCACCAGCGCCTGCTCGGCAGGATCGCCCGCAGCAAAGCACAGCGCCTCGAAGGCCCACAGCATTGCAAACGCGATCAGGCTGCCCAGCATGGGGATGACGAACGAACTGACAGCCGCCGCCCCCAAGCCAATCAACATCATGGTCTTGCGGCCAAAACGGTCGGCCAGTTTCCCGAGTTGGGCGGGCAGCAAGGCCCACACCAGGCCCTGCGGCAGGAAGGCCCAGGAAAGCGTCTCCACGCCGACCGCCAATTTTTCCTGCAAGTAAACGATCAGCAGCGGCGAAATCATGGCCGCTGATGCCCCGGTCACCAGCGTGACCAGGAGCAATAGAACCCAGGTCTGCGACCAACGGATGGGCGCGGCATCCCCTTCGACCGCGGCGGGTTTCGTCTCCGGCAGGCGGCGCATCGCCAGGAAAAACGCCGCAAGGTTGATGACGCCATACACGAGGAATAACAGCATCCAACTGCCGAGATGTGTTTCCTGCCCGTTGATGCTGATACGGGCACTCAGCAGGGTGAAGCCGATGAATACCCCAGCGATCGAACCCTGGCTGCTGGACTGCGCAATTCTTCCGAAGGCGCTCCCGCGCTCCCGCTCACCGGCCGAATCGGCGGTAATGGCGCTTACCGACAGCCATAAGAGCGAGGAGGAAATCCCCTGCAGGATGCGCGCCAGCACGATGCCCCAGACCTGGTCAATGAATGCGAACCCTACCATTGTGACGGCATACCCGGCCGCGCCGGCCAGGAAGAAGTTCCGCCGCCCGAAGCGATCCAGACCCCAGCCCACGAGCGGACGGAGGAGGACGGTCATCAGCGAAAAGGCCGAGAAGAACAGCCCGATCTCGATCACGCTTGCGCCGATTTCTTTCCCATAGACCGGCAGCAACAGCCCAAGGATGAAGAAGGGCATGGAAAGGAGGAAGATCGTTCTTCGCAGGGTATCCAGCGTTCGCGATGGATTGGATTGCATAAAAGGCGCTCCAGGGATTATTGAGTCCGGGATAACCATTGTGACAGGAGTGAATTATATTCCAACGGACGCTCGATGATCTCATTCATGTCGGGGCCGGCGTACAGGGAACGGAGGTCGGCGGCATAGAAGCGCATGGCCCAGCGATAGATAGGCATACGGCTCATTTCTCGTACCAGGTATTTATCAAGGGGATCATGCGCTGGTAAAAGAATTGCAGGCGCACCGTTCCCAGGATCATGTTATCACCACCGTCGCCATTGGTGAAAGGGATGATTCCCAGTTTGTTGCGTGGACTGATGACAGCCACGGTATTCAATACCCGGGTCGCCCCCGGCATGCCACGCCAGACCGACCGGTGTGCCGGCATCGGGATATTTCCCGAATAGCGCGGGGAAGCGGCCAACAGCGTTCGCGTGAGCTTCCCTTAACGTACGCAAAAGCTATCTGCGGGTGGCAATGAACGTGCCGCTGGCCCCGTCATCGTGGCTCCAGGTGCCGTTGAGGGTGTCGGCATCCGTCATGACGCCCTGCCAGGTCTCTTCACCGGTCAATTCGAGGGCGGCGCCATCGACAGTGTATTCCCCCTTGTATTCCACCTGGTAAATATTGAGTTCAAGATAGGTTCCCCGGGCAGGCTCCCCGCTGAATGTGATCGTGCCCATATCGTAGGTGTTTCCATCCGTGGTCGTCATCGTATATGCCCATTCGCCGCGGATGTCGAACTCGGCTTTCGGGGCGCAGCCGGGGAGCATCAGGCAGGCAATCGACAGTATGAGAAGCATACGAAAGGTTTTCATTTTCCTTCCATTCGGGCAGGCTGCACTTTTTTAATAATCTCCCGAGCGATATACCAGGCTGTAATCATGGCAGTCGGCACACCGCCGGGATTGAAGGTGTAATGCCCCACGGCGAAGAAATTTTTGAGCGGCAGGTCTTTGGCAAAATTGAAGTGCGGGGCAAGGGCGGGATTCCAGTTCCAGCCGGTGGTGGCGCCCTGCCAGTTGGAGGTGTAACGCTCGTAGGTCAGCGGCGAGGCGGCATCCTGCACTTCGATGTGGGCGCGCAAGCCGGGCAGGAACTCCTCGGCGCGGGTAATGAGTTCATCGACGACGGCGGCTTTGCGGGCGCGGTAGGCGGCTTCATCGCCTTTGTGCGGTTCCCAATCGGCGAAGTTGTCCAGGCGGCCAACGAACAAGGCCTGTTTGCCGGGTGGGGCCACCGAAGGGTCATCCCTGCTCAACCAGGCAACCTGGATGGTTTTCCCGTCGGCGCAGGTGAAGATGACATGGGCTTCGTGGAAACGCTCGAAGGCGCGCTCCAGTTCGGGACTGCCGCGCAGCCCCAGGAAGACGGCAAAGACCGGCTCGGAGGGGCGCGCCGCTTCCAGTTTGGCGATCATGCTTGGGGGGAGATGCCCGCGCCCGATCAACTCGAAGCAGGTGTGACGCAAATCGGCGGCGGAGATCACCCAATCGGCCGGGACGAAATCCCCATCTTCCAACTCGACTCCCAGCGCCCGCCCATGCTCGACCCGAATTCGCCTGACCGCTTTCCCAAGCCGCAGTTCGCCGCCATGTTCGCGCATGAAGCGCACCAGGGTGTTGGCGAAGGCCTGCATCCCGCCCGCCGGAACCCAGGTGTCGTCGAAATAGGAGATCCACATGCCGAGGGTATTTTGGGCGGGCATGACCGGGTAGGCCAGTTCATCCAGCATCTGGCGCAGGGCGGGGTCGGCAAAGTAGCGGGCGTGCAGGCTGCGGTTGGTTTGTCCGCGCGCCACCCAGGAGGCCCAGGGCATGAGCGGATGTTTGACCAGCAGCCCCAGCACCTTTGGCAGGATGCCCTGCCCGAACATCATCCCGCTCTCGACCAACTGGCGGAATCCGCCCCCGCCGATTTCGACCCAGCGGAAGTAGCGCTCCAGCGCCCGACTTTGGGCTGGGAACCGTTTCGACAGGGCCTCCCGCACCTGACGCGGATTTCGCAAGGCGACATCCTGATCGCCCCAACTCATCTGGTGGCCGACGTGCAGGAATTTGCGTTTGTCGGCCAGCCCCAGTTCCTTGAGAATCGGAAAGACGATGCCGTTGGATGTGATGGAAGACGGCCCGGCGGGAAAGGTGAAGCCCTCGCGCACGAACGAGGAGATGTAACCGCCGGGCAGGGTGTGCTGCTCGTAGACCTGCACCTTCAAGCCGGCGCGCGCCAGGTAGGCGGCTGTGGTGAGACCCGCCATGCCTGCGCCGATGATGACTACCGTATGAGATGGAGAACGCGACGCATGATTCACTCGGATCGTCCCTTCTGGCAATCGTGGATAGGTCACATCTGGAGTATGCGGTAAATCTCCAGGGCGCGGTTGACGCGGCGGGACAGGCTCTCCTGGTCGAGTTTCTTGAATTGCGGATCGACTTCGGAGAAAGTGAACGTATCGCCCAGGGCGTGGAGCGCGTACAACTGGGTCTGCGCGAAGAATTGCGCCCGGCGCGCGTCCAAAAATGCGCGTATGAACTGCGGGTCGTCATCTGAAGTGACAATGTACCGGGCGCTGAACTCGGGGAATTCCGGGAACGCCATTACGCGGCCCATCCTCGACATCGCCCAGTCCATGACTTTGTTCGCCACGCCGCTCAGGGCATACTTGGGGTCGGCCCTCGGGAAAAACGTGAAGTGCGGCATCTTCAAATACCGTGAAGTGATCGCCACCGCCTGGTTCTCGGAGGAAGTGTCTTCGTCCGAGGAGGTCTCCATCAGGTCGAACAGGTACATCTCCCCATCCGGGATGGCCTTGCGGGACACGTTGCGCAGTTCGTACTTGTTTTTCGCGCCCGGGCGGTAATACAGGCGGGCGATCTTCCTCGTCAACTCCGGGGTGGCCTCCACGGGCGTAAACCCCAGGCTTTGGGTCATCTGCTGTTTTTGCTGGATGTCTTTCCGATTGGTTTGAATCGCCAAAAGAACGACCAGGCTGAATACTACCAGCACCGCCAACACAAAGAGGATCGATAGAATGTCCATTACACCAGCCTTTCTCTGCAAAAGACGGAAGCAGCGGTACCTTCTCAATATTTTGGGGCGTGTTCTGGAGTCCCGAAGTTCTACTTCGGGAAAATGCGCAAGTAGAACTTGCGCACTCCAAATTACCCCAGGAAATTGAGAAGGTACAAGCAGCGCGAAAAAAACAGGCGACTGTATAAACCAAGCGCCGAGGCGGCGGCCTTTCCATGCGAGCCGGGAGCCGGCGGCGTATGGGTGTTTTAATCTTCGCCTTCGGTCTCGCTCTCCTCGTCATCTTCGGACTCTTCATCCTCCGACGCGTCCAGGTTCCATTTGAGTTGGAATTCGAGTTCCTCGCCGTCTTCGCCGCGCTCGTGCTCGATGCTGATTTCGGCGTCCGCCGGGACGTAAATCCGCTCCCCGGCCACCTGGATCTCGAACGGCTCGCCGGCTTCCAGGGCGTCTGCCAGGCGTCGCAGCTTGGCTGCAAAGTCCCGGTGCGAGTAGGTCTTTTCGATGTCGCGTTCTTCCTCTTGGGTCATGAGATTCTCCTTGGGTAATTGGGCTGAATCGGATGATACACCAAATGCGGACGCAGTAAACAGGCGCGCAGGGAATTAACCAAAATTTAACGCAAGCTCCAACATCCGTCGACAATCAGGTTTAAACAAAGCCTTAACAGCCGATCGCTCCTGCCCAATTTATAATTCTTTGGCATCACCCGGCCCGCCTCCTGCAAAGTCACCGTTATGTTACCAGAACCCTCCACGCCCCATTCAGTCGACGCCGCGTTCACGAGGCCCATTCGTTCCATTGGGGACCTGCCCACTTATCAATATGACGTTGCCGCGTCCACACCGGTCGAAAAGATCGTCGAAAAATTAAAAAGAAATCCCGAACTGCCCGGCGTCCTGCTGCACGAGGATGCCGTTTTCATGGGGGGCCTGTCCCGCTTGAAGATCTTCGAATGGCTGGGGCGGCCCTATGGGGTCGAGTTGTTCTTCAAGAAATCGGCTGCCAACCTGTATGGCAGCATGCACAGGACCTCGAACGAGATTTTTCCAAGCGATATGAAGATCGGCCAGGCCGTGCAAAAGGCCTTGAGCAGGCCGCCGGAGATCCGCTATGACCCGGTGGTCGTTTCCTTCGGCGAAAAGGGACTGCGCATGTTGGACATGAACCTCCTTTTGCTGGCGCAGTCGGACCAGCTATCGAAGGCCAATCACGTCATCGAAAAACAGGTCGAAATCGGCAGGGTGCTTTCCAGCTCGCTCGAACTTCCCAGGGTGTTGGCGCTGGTTCTCGAACAGATGGAATCGATCATCCCCTATCACCGGGCGGCGATCTTGTTGTATCGGAACGAGGAAATGGAATTTGCGGCCTCGCGCGGGTACCCGCAGCAGGTTGACATGGAAGAGGCGCGCATCCTGGTGAACAACAACAGAATCTTCACCAGGATCATGCAGCAGCGCAAACCCTCCCTGGTGAAGGATACCACCCAGCAAAGCGACTGGCAGCACATCGCCGGCGTCCCGCCGACCCGATCCTGGCTGGGCGTCCCGCTGATTCAAAACGACCAGGTGTTGGGCATGTTATCCATCTCCCGCCTGGAGGTGATGCCATTTACGCCGGAAGAGGTGGAAATCTCCGCGATCTTTGCCGGGCAGGCCGGGGCTGCCCTGGGAAACGCCAACCTGTACCAGCAGATCCAACTCTTCAACCAGGAGTTGGAAGCCCGCGTACAGGAACGAACGCAGGACTTGCAAAAGGCCTACTCCAAATTGGAGATCCTCGATAAGAGCAAGTCCGACTTCATCAAGGTGTCCTCGCACGAGATCAAAACCCCCATTACCGTCATAAGCGGCTACGCCCAAATCCTGCTACAAGCCAGGTCGCTGGAAGAGGAGCAGCGGGGGCTGGTCAGGAATATGATGGATGGAGTCCGCCGTCTGGGGGAGATCGTCAACACCATGCTGGATGTGGCGCGCCTCGACACCCAGGGGATGGAATTGATCTTCAACACCGTGAACCTGCAATTTCTGCTTTCAGACGTCACGAAGAGCCTCCAGCCCAGCCTGAGCGAACGCAGGATCGACTGCCAGTTGGAAAACTTGAGTGCGCTCCCCGCCTGCCGGGGCGACCTGGATGCCCTGCGCAAGGCCTTTCATCATCTCATCATCAACGCCATCAAATACACTCCCGACGGCGGGCGGATCACGGTCAGCGGGCAGGTTCCGGGCAGGCGCAACCAGGAAAGTTTCGACGCCACCCTGCAAATCACCGTGTCGGATACCGGCATCGGCATCGATCCCAAAAACCACGAGTTGATCTTCGATAAATTCTTTCAGACCGGCCAGATCATGCTGCACTCCTCGGGGAAAACCAAATTCAAGGGCGGCGGAAGCGGGCTGGGGCTGGCCGTGGCCCGGGGCGTCGTCGAAGCCCACGGGGGCCAGATCTGGGTCGAGAGCGCGGGCCAGGATGAGGTCTCCTGCCCGGGCAGCGCCTTCCACGTCATTCTCCCCATCGCCCCGCCTGCTCGCGCGACGGGTTCCCTGCGCCTGAATTAAAGTTAATTTCCCCTATCGCCTGGAGACGGCCAGCAGGCTTGGGGCAATCATCCCGCTCAATGCCAGGATGCCGCTCAGGCTGTGTGAGAGGGCTGTCCATGTAACGGAGCCGGTTTTGCAGGCGATGAATCCATACGCCAGACCGAGGAAAAAAGTGGAGAGCACGAAGGCGCTCCTGCTTCCTTCCGGGAAAACCTGCAAGGGAACCAGGTGCCAGAGCGCAAATCCAATGGACGGGAAGAGGATGGACAGCCAGAAATTGCCGGGGAAGAGGCTGAAGTACAGCCCGCGCCAGAGGATTTCCTCGCAGAGGCCGTTGACCGTCGCGGCGGGGATGGCGATGAGGATGAGGGTTGGCGAGGCGCGGATGAAGTCCCGGGCATACATGAGTATCGTGACCAGCGTAATAACAGCCCATAAAACGACGGCCAGCCAGTTTGGTCGGGAGAGAAGCGGGGCTTCGTCCACAAAGAGGGAGGAAAATCCAGCGCGTCCCAACAGGAGCAAAGGAACCAGCAGGCACCAGACCATCCAGTAAAAGAGGAAGCCGAGCAGGTAGCCCTTTTCCCTGCCGAGTCGACGGGACGCGCGCGTGAACACCAGCGCCGTGCTTGGCAAAAGGAGGAACGGGATTGCGGCCGCGAGGATCGTGTTCATCATTGGACGGATTGCTCAGCGCGGCGTTTGATGGCGCGCAGCCAGAGGACGCGGATCCAGCCGCTGCCCATGGAGATGATCCGCCAGTAAAAAGCGAACTTTCGGCGGGTCTGCGGATCGGGCGCCCGGATGCGGGTTTCGGTGCTAAGCAGGGTCTCTTCGCCGGACGGCTGCACGTGGAGGTTGGCCGCCACTTTGGCAAAGTCGGTGCGATGGAAGGCTTGGAACTGCTGGGAATTTGTCACGCCGGAAGGTTCTTCGCCGCCCGTCAGTTTCCAGAATTGGCCGACCAGGCCGAAGACGATTTCGTCATTGGTCTCTTCCAGGGGAATGAAACCGCCTTCGTAAAGTTGATTCAGGAATGGTTTTTGCTCGGCTTGAATCCGCCTGGCTTTCCCAGCCAGGATGGCGGGAAGTTCGCGCAAGTTGAGCATGAAGAACACCAACGGCGAAAGTTCGGAGGGCAACAGTCCTTTCATGGCGGCAAAAGCGGCTTGCGGCGAAGCCTTGACCTTTACTTTGTGGATTTCGGTGAAGTCGTATTGAGGGAGGAAGTCATCCAGTTTCATGTTGGCTTTTCCTGTTCCATCCATTCAAAGCGATAGAGCAGCCAGACGGCCAGCAAGCCAATGGGTGCAATCGGCTGATTTTCATTTCATCTGTCGCTTTCGATAAACGTACAGTCCCATTCCAGCCAATGTGACCAGGGCGATGCCGATAATCCCGCCTCCGCCTGGTGTGAACCAAATTTCAGAGGCAGGTTCCACGCTGATAAAATCCTCCAGAAGGAGCGAAAGAGTCACTGCGTTTGCAACGCTATGCAGGACAATAGCGGGCACTGTGGAGTCGGTTAATAGCCTCACTTCTCCATACAGGATCGCCGATGTGATGATGCTGACAATGCTCAAGGGCAGGAAGACCGACAGGCTGACTGTTGTGAAATCAGCATAGGTGGTTTTATCGAGCAGGAACAACCAGTACGGGATATGCCAGGATGCCCACACCGCGCCTGTCAAAAGATGATTGAGCAAATCATGTAATCCAGCCGCTTTCAAGCGGGGAGTGAGATAACCGCGCCAGGCAAACTCCTCGAATATGTTTTTGACAAAATCAGCGGCGAACATGAAACCCACCGAAAAGAGAAAAGCGCCAATCCCCATGAAACCACCCACCTCTGTGGTTGCAAAACCAGCAAACGAAACGCCGCCAGCAAGATAGCCGAAGAGGAGAACCAGAGCGATGATGGCCGGATAGGCAAATAATGCAACCCAATAACCCACGGCAGGACCGCGCAAATTGGATTTCCAGCCAATGTCGCTCCAGCCATCGCCGCCTACGGCACGCAGGATCAATCCCGTCAGGAAGGGCAGGAGCAGGAAGATGAGCATGCCCAGGTTTTGAGTAGGGTCAGTCAGCCCAAGCACCCGGTTCAGAGCAAGCCCAATCCAGCCTGCCGCGGCAGAGATGATCGCAAAGATTGTGATATTTCGAATCGTTTGTTCGGATTTCATTTCAAACTCAACTCCTTTGCATTTTAGGTTGAACCTTTTCTGGACTTTCGGACAGGGATCAAATACCTTGGCGTTCGTTCACAATAAAATTTGTACTCCTCGCCAAGCACCTTCTGCAAATGCTCCTCTTCGGTAAGGATCATCCAATGACCGATCAGTCCATACAAAACGATCCAGATGAGAGAGTACCAGGAAGGCCATTGCACGGTGGCTCCAATCACCATGAGATACCCTCCCAGGATCTGGGGATTCCGTGTCAGCCGATACGGCCCAGTCGTTATCAAGCCCTGCGTCGCAAGGCCGAACGCCCGCCGCAGTCCGAACCATGCCATTGTGCCAAATGCAACTATAACTCCCAAGACTATAGTGACCATTCCAAGAATTTGTTGTTGCGAAAATGTCGGTCCAGCCAGCAGCCAAAACATTGTCCATTCAGGCGGATTGAAAAGATATGGAAAACTCATCAAAATGGCAAAGACAATCAACTGGAATGCGGATGTCGCCAAAGTAAGTTGTCCGCAAAGGCGGTATCCCCTGCGGACGATCAATCTAAATACTACAAAAGCAGAGCCAAGCAAAAGGAATGCAACGGAAATGAAGACGGCAGGGTGTGTTTTCAAAGCAATCATTTTTTCACCTTCCAGCGCCAGAAGGATGCCATCACCTTTTCCCTGCAAATTCCTTCCGGGTCAGCGCGGGTGAAGCGAATGGGCAAACCATCGAACAGGCGCATGATGAGGCGAATCATGGCGGAAATGCGATCCTTTCCTTCAAATTATCAGCGCCACATAATCCCGTATGAGAAGTAAAAAGACCATGAAGGCGATATTCCCCACCACGATGCCTGGAACATTCGCGAACCAGCGGTTGCGATGGATGACCGTCAGCCCGACCAGGGTCACGCCCCCCCTGCCAGCCCATCGCAAAGTACGCGTATGATTGCTGGATGAACCACACAAGCCAATTCTCGCCAGGAATGTAGGGCTGCACGTCGCCGCGCGCACCGATGGTGGGGATGATGATTTTCATGAATCTGACCTCATATGACAAACGCGCGGGTTTCCTGGTAGGTAACGCACGATTACCGAGTTGCCGATTTCACAGCGTTGATACAAATCCCGATTCTGTTCAGCACGCGTGATCAGTTGCTCTCCCTTAGGCGTATCCGCATGGAAGCAGTAGGCAACGAAACAGGTGGTGTCACCGTCAGAATCGGTATCCTGCCAGCGGTCGAAGATAATACCCTTCGTTTGTTGCCCGCGTAACCGCAGGGCGTTTATATAAAAAATCCCGCTAATACTACTGACTAATATTACCAGGCCGATCAAGACAAACAGGCCGCCTATGCCTCCAAACACTATGGGGAGGACAAGGCTGGGCGGGCCAAACTCAGCCTCAAGAACCGATAATTGGGGATTGGAGGCGGCGTACCGAACCTGGATTTGTTGTCCCACCTGCAGCGTGTTAAAGTAACCGGCTGACACAGATTCAGAATCTGCAAACCGGGTGGAATCGCCATTGACCGGAGCGGTGAACTGGTAATCGACATCGTAGCTTGTCGGATCGGAACTTTCGTCGATCTGCATTTCCAGAACAATGCCCGGGACGATGACACCCTCCTGCGACAATTGACGATAATCATTGGTTTCATTGATGTAAAAGCCCACACCAACCACCGGAAAGATGGCGCTAAAGAGCGTCCAGACCAGCGCAAAGACCAGCTCAAGAACCAGCATAAAACCTGAATTTCCCAAAGGCTGTTGGACTTTGGGCCGTTTTAATCCCCCCCATTCCAGTGGGGTCTGGCTTTTCTCTTCAATCAATGGAGGCAACTGCGGCTCCTGCGCAGAGTCTTCCTGAATGGTTTGAATGGACGAACCACAGTAATCACAACGCACTGTTTCGTTTTGCAACCTTACGCCACAATTTGGGCAGGTTTCAAGAGAAAGGGGCAATGGCAGCCTCCAATTTCAACTTAGCGCGCGAACCAGGTTCATCATAAAGAAGAACGGCCGGGCCGGGGTAAGCACGTTGAGGGTTCCGGTGAGATAGAGCGAGCGGGACGGGCAGGCGAAGGCGAACGACCCGGTCGAGCCGGAATGCCCGGCGAATTCCGGGAGCGGGGTAATCCAAAAGTAGCGCGGCAACTTGAAGAACATCAGCCCATAGCCGTAGCGCAGCGGGAAAAAGATCTGATTCCAGGTCATCATGCGGTCCAGCATGGTTTTCTCGAACAGGCGTCCCTCGAAGAAAGCGCGCAGGAAGATCATGCATTCGGCTGCCGAGGAAACCAGGCCGCCATCCGACACATTCGAGGACAGATATTTGGGGACATTTACCGGGGCGTTGTTCAAATACAATGTAGCAGGCGACGCGCCGGGGCGAGGCTTTGTCCAGTCATAGAGATAGGTGCGCTGCAAACCCAGCCGCGCGCAGATGCGCTCCTCGAAATTGACGGCCATGGACTTTTCGGTGATGGCTTCAATGATTTCACCCAGCAGGCGGTAATTGAGATTGGAGTAGTAGGCCCGGCCCGGCGTTCCCGGCGCAAAGTGCGGTGACAGCGCGCGGGTAATCCTGAGTGCTTCGACGGTATCAATGGCGCGGTCGTGACCAGCCATCAATTCAGCGAGAACGCTTTTCCCGCGGCGCGGGTTATCAGCCTCGAAATCGGCCAGGCCGGAAGTTTGGTTGACCAGTTGGTAGACCTTGAGTTGGCGGCTGTAATCGGTGCCTTTATAGACGTGAATCCCGTCAAGCAGGGAGTCTGGCAACAACTGCGAGAGCGGCGCTTCGAGGTCGAGACGTTTTTCCTGGTGCAATTGCATGATGATGGCGGCAGTGTACATCTTGGTGACGCTGGCGATGAAATACGGCGTTTCTGGTGTCATCGCCGCGTTGCTGCCGGGGTCGGCCAGGCCCGCTGCGCCGCTGAAATCCAGGCTTTTATCGTATGTCTGCACCGCGGCGACGATGTTGTGCAGTCCGCCTTTGCCGACCTGGGCATTCAGCAGAGATTGAAGTTTTTGGTCTTTTCGGTCATGATTTTGCCTTTCATTGCCATAACATTCTCTGGCATCAACTTGATTTCCTTTGAAGAAATGGCAAACGCCGCCCGACTTCGATCACTGTGATTGCTGCCATCCAGACAATCAGCGTGAGCACATACCAGGGAAGCGTCGCGTCGGAAAAGATGATGCTGGGTGCATTTCCCAGCGCATGAACGACGACAGCCACAAAAAGGTTTTGACTGCGAAGATATACATAGCAGAGCAACAAGCCAGAGATCCATAACAAAAACAGTTGAAACGGCAGGTCGTGGATCGGGGTGTTGTTTGCCAGCCTGTGAGGAATATGATAGAGCGAGAAAATTGCCTGGGAAAGGAGTAACGCAATCCAATATGCCCCAGATGAAAAATGCCTGGCCCGCTTCAATTTCAAATAGAGCTGTGGAAAGAGGTATCCCCGGTAGACGATCTCCTCGGCAAATGCAAAGAAAAGCAACTGGTCCACCAGGTAACCGGGCATTACGTTCCCCCAGGAGATTTTGCCTTGAATGAAGAACAGGGCAGCAGCAGCAAGAATTTGAATTATGCACCAGATTACCAAGCCAGATAGAATGGCTGGGATTATCCTGGCAGGGAAAATCCCCAGGTCAGAAAAGCGCAGCTTGCCAAGCAGGAAAATGCCCACGCCAATGACCAGGACCCAGGGCAAAAACACAACAACCAGGGGATGAACATTGGCGAATAACAAGAGCGTGCCCAGCAAATCGAAGACCAATACAATTCCAATTGAAAGCCATGAGGCCTCCCGCAAGCCATTCAGTAAATTGCCGGGTTGGTGAGATGATGTCATGCTGCCAACTCCTATATGATCAAGGCCACATAATCCCGTATCAACAGCAGGAAAACCACAAAGACAACGTTCCCCGCGACAATGCCCGGGATATTTGCAAACCAGCGGTTGCGATGGATGACCGTCAACCCGATCAAGGTTACGATGCCCTGCCAGCCCATCGCAAAATAGGCGTAGGATTGCTGGATGAACCACACAAGCCAATTCTCACCAGGAATGTAGGGATGAACCGCCACGCCTGTTTTTGCAAATTCGATGATCTGGTTCGGGTCATACAGGGTCAGGTCGACCAGCACAAAGATTGGCAGGGACACCACCGAGCCGAGCATCACCATCGCGACGACTTGCGAGAAGGTCGCCTTGCCGCCGAACCACTTGCCGAAATAGTAGCAGGGGAGGCTGAACCCGACTGCGATTGCCAAGCCCCAAACCGGCACGACCAGCATCTCCCACCAATACGGATCGAAGTAATACGGGTAGTACTGTTTGTAGGGGAAAGCATTCCACCCCAGGGCCTGATAGCCGAGGAGAACGATCAACCAGTATGGCAGGATACCGAGCAGGGACGAGACAAGAATCAGCGGCCATAGATTCTTTTCCGCTGATATTCCCTCCGCCGCCGCGACCGGGTTGAGGAAAATATTCCTAAGGTAGAACCCGAAATTCCTGGTCATATCTTTGTCTACTCCACCTGCGCGAGAGCGGTCAAAAGCAGGACCAAAACGCCACAAATCGCCATTGCCTTGACATACCAGCGGAAGCGGGCCAACGCCTGCTCCGCGCCGGTGTTCGAACTCATCAACGGACCGACGCGCAGGATGGCGTTGTACCAGAATCCCATGCCGATCATGCCCAGGAGCAACAGGTGCTTGACCAGCATGGCCGCGCTCCAAAAATTGCTGAAGTTGCCGAGGCCCAAATAGTTCGAGTCGACGAAGGTCAGGTAGGTGCCGGTGAGGGCGAAAGCCAGCATGGAAGCATACAGCCACCAGCGGCTGTGTTTGGAGATAACGCTGAGCGCAGCGGGATTATCCGCAAGCGCGGGCAGGTATATCACGGCAAGCAGGACAAAATGCCCGATGAAGACAACTGTTGCCAGCGCATGGAGCCAGTAGGATAGCGCGATTAGAATCGGCGTCATGGATATTTTCCTCCAAAGGAAATAGATGTCAGGGCGTCAGGTTTTGTATCCCATGCCAGGTATGCAGGGCGATGAATAAAACAGAGAAAACAGCATAGGGCGCAGAGCGACCGATCAACGCAATGCCGAGAAACGGAAGGAGTGGAGTGAGGCGCGGAGCAAGCAATCCGATTGTGCTGGCGCTCCAGGCAGAAGCGGGCATCCATATCAAGGGAATCCAGGAAGCGAAATAGATGAGTGTTCCAAAAACATACATCGCCAGCCCGGCCTTCCCAGGCACATCTAGAAACTGAAGAGCAAGCAAAAGAGGAAAAACAAATACGATGATTCTTGTGATGTTCTCCGCTGCCAATAGCCAGGCAGGCGAGTTGGCATCCGAGACAACTTTTTCAAGGGTTATTTCGGGAGCAAGGATAATGTTCCATGCCAGCAATGGAACCATCAGCCACAAACAGTTGAGCCAGCGCAATTCGAGTTTCATTATTGAGGTCAATTTGCCGACTGCCGCTTTATCGGCTGGGGCTTGAGATAGGTCAGGGAACGCCAGAGCCATTCGGCGGGGCCGTATTTGAAGCGTTTCATCCACCAATGGCTGAAGGGAATTTGGAGCAGGTAGATGAGGATGGTCAGCCCGATGCCGGCTGCCAATCCAATTTTGCCGAACAGGCCCAGCCCGTAGCCGTAGAAGATCAGGGTGCAGACGATGGATTGGGTCAGGTAATTGGTCAGCGCCATCTGGCCGACGGGCGCCAATATGCCCAGGCGTTTCCCCCAGGCGGGCGTGCCCGCCAGCAACGCCAGGATCGAGATATACGCGAGACAAAGCATCGGCGCGCCAACGGCCAAGGCAGCCGTAGCCAACAGGGAGGTCCAGGAGGCCTGGACGCGTGAGAGCGGCATGATGAGGGTGGCATACAAAGCGTTCCCGGACAAACCAATCACCAAACCCCAGGCCAGCAGCTTGCGGAAAAATGGACGGTTGGCCTCAAGATTTTGGAAAATCCGCTTCCTGCCAAACCAGACGCCGATCAGGAACATCGCCAACACATTGAAACCCATCACCAGGAAAGCGGCGATGCCCATGCTGGTGTAATCGTAGGCGCGCTGGCGGGTGATTTCGGCAAACGAGCCGACGGGATAAACGCGATAAGCGCGTTCGATATCTGCGGCATACCCCGCTTCGACTTCAGCAAAGACCTGGTCGATCTGCGCCGCGCCTTCGGGAACGGAGCGTCCCAGTTCGACCAGCGCCGTCGCGCCCGCGTTGAATAGAAACGGCAGTGTCATCAGCGCAATTGCCCAGATCAGCAAAGTGCGCGGCTTTGCCTTGCGGAACAAAATCAGCAGGAAGCCGATGACCGCGTACAGGATCAGGATGTCGCCGACCCAGATCAGGAAGGCGTGAATCAGGCCGATGCCAAGCAGGACGAGCAAACGCCGCAGGTAGAGCGGGACAAATTTTCCGCCGCGCGCTTCGATGCGATCCATCAGCAGGGTCAGTCCCAACCCAAACAGAAGCGAGAACAGCGAATAGAATTTGCTCTCGCCCAGAAAATGGATCAGCCACTCCGCAGTGTGATCGTACCAGGACGCAGTCGGATCCGAAGGCAGGAGCATGGACTGAAACGGGCGGCTGAAAATGGCCATGTTGACGAATAGGATTCCGAACAGCGCAAAGCCGCGCAGGATATCCACGATCTGGACTCGTTCGACCTGCTGGACGGGCGTGATCAAGGGTCTGGATGCCAAGTCTGGGGTGGTCATGGGCATTCTCCTGGTACTTTTTGTACAATTTTACACAAGTTATTTTATTTACGGATGAGGACGCCCAGGGTTTCCAAATTCTTTTATGCCCGGAACGGCGAGAATGGCTTTTTTCTTAAGCGAAATGCGCGTAACGCTCACCTGCATTCAGTGATCGACATATAATACCCACGGTCATAAATTGCTCTTTCGCCTCTCTAAAAAGCGCAATTTGTGACCGAGTGCAGTATAAAATGCCTGCGTGGCGCTACTCTGTACAGGCATTCAGCGTCGAGGCTCGGCCAGCAGGAGATAGCGTTTGGAAGCGGAAGCAAGCATATCTTATCCGGGAGAAGTCCAGGTGTTATGCACAGTGTTGGTGGTTATCCCCGCCCTGAGCGGATTGTCGCCGACACCTGGCGGTCCCTTACTTTTTCTGGGTCCGAATTCATGTCCTTTGTGAATTGGTCTTCCAACTCCTGGAGTTCGGGGGGGCGTTTTTTACTGAAAAAACGGACCATAACGATACTACCCAAACGCCTCAACCATTCAGCCACCTGATGAACGAAAGCAGAAACAGGGTTAGCCTTGTTCACGGAGAACCTCCTTTATAAAATTGCCACCAAAGGAATGGCAATATTGATGATAACGTAGGATAGCGCCAGGATGACAAAGGTCACCCGGTCGAACAGCCGTGAGGTCGCTTCCAGGCCGCGCCACTCATACAGGTAGAGTGAGATGGTGGACTGCACGAGGGTCAGGAAAATGACTCCCATGCCGATGCCGTTGACCATGTCGGTCATCGTCATGGCGCCGCTGTCGGGCAGCAGGCTGGCGACGACATAGGTATTGGCAATGGCGGCGAAGAAGGCGCCCACACCCAGGCCAAAACGCGGATCGACGTTGGTGGGCTTGATAAAGAAGACCAGCAGGGAGATGGCCACCGCCGCGAACAATCCCTGGAACATCTTGAAGAAAAAGCCAAAGTCTGGGCGCTGAACCCAGATGCCGAAGATGAACTGGGAATAGGTGGCTTTGAAATCCGCCGGCAGGCCCGGGTCGCCGCGCGGGGTCTTGTAGGAGTGCGGTTTGACCGTGATGGTTCGGTCGTAGATCTGGTAGCCGGGCACCTTGACGCGCGAACTGACCGTTGAGCCTTCCAGGTCCGGGATATAGCGTAACTGGTAGGATTGCAGCCCCTGGTCTTCGATGCTGAGGGTCAGCAGGTGGTCGTCGCAGGGGAAGCGCGAAACGTCAAAGAACTTGGTGACGCGGGCAGTCACGCGGTACAGGGCATAATGAACGTCCCCATTTACCGTTTCCTTGAGTTTCTCCTTTGATTCGATGGCGCCCTCCACCACCTGAAAGTTTTCGCCCGGGTGAATATCGTGCCCCACCCAGTTGAACCAGATGTAAAAATCCACCGTCCAGCCGGTGTCCTTGACGGAGATTTCCACGATGCGGTCGACGTAGATGCCAACGCGCACGTCCACGGGGGTATCGTTCTCATGTCCGGGGGGTGGGGTGGTTTCGGCGGCGGTTTTGCCCGCTTCGACGGCATTAGGGTCGACGCGGTCACGATGGCGTTCGATGGAAGCCGCCCGGCTTTGATAGGCGGACGAGACCGCCCAGAAGCCGGCAGCCAGTGCCAGGATGAAAAGGCCGACCGCCCACAGGGCGATCAGGGCACAGCCTCCCGAATGGGTCGCCTCGCGGCGGGAGGAAGCGCGGGGAAGGGAAGGGTTATTCATGAAACAATCTCCAGAAGCAGGAAAGCCGCCAACCCTAAGAGCGGGACAAGCCAAAGCCAGACCAGGTCGGGCTGGAGCGGTTCGGGGGTGGATTGATCGGTTGGGTCGAAGGTGACAAAGGTGAAGCGTTCCCTCTGCGCGAGGAACTGTTCCACGGTCATCTCGAACCCGAGGGATTTGAATACCGTGCGCATGGTTGGGTTCGACATGGCAAACTCGAAGGCCTGCGCCAGTTCGCCATCCTCGACCAGGCGGTGCGCAAGAACTCGCTCTGCGCCGCGCCAGGTCTGGATGGTGATGTGTGGATGCGCTTCGATGTTGCGATACCAGTCTGTATTCGTCCCCCAACCGCTGAAAATGTACTTGCGCCCTTTGAACTCGTGGAATTCGATGACGGTGCGGCGCGGTTGTCCGCTCCTGCGCCCGACCGTGGTCAGGATCATGAACAGCCGCCCCACGATGAATCCCAATCCCATTCGGTGGAGCAGGATGGGCGATTTGAACAACCATTTCATCAGCCCGGCCGGATAGGGCAATTTCTCGACCCAGGATTTTTGGGCAGGATCTTTCATGGTTTTTCCTGACAAGGCCAAATCATCGATTAAATTATAGTAATTGTGAGTTATTTCTCAAATAAAAAACGGGTTATGGTTGGGTTAACGATCCCTCTCGCCGCTGGATGGAAATCGCCGGGGAGGGTCTCCACTCCCGGCGGGAAGCCTTCAGATATGAGGCTATGTGCCATAAAAAAGCAATGACCTTCGGCGTTCGGGTCCGTGACGCTTTACACTGGCAGGGACTTTCACAAAGGGACATAATCAGGATGGCGGCTAAACCCGCCTAATCTTGTCCAACTTCTCATATAAGGAGAAATGAATGCCCGCGAAAGGTTGGATCGAAGTCAGCGATCTATACTGCAAGGGATGCGAAATTTGCATCAGCGCATGTCCGCAGGGGGTGATGGAACTGGACATGTCCCGCCTTACCCCGAAGGGCTACCACCCCGCGCACACGTTCAAAGACGGTTGCACGGGGTGTGCTATTTGCGCCCTGGTTTGTCCCGATGCCGCCATCACCGTCTATCGGGAAGTGACGAAAGCCGCAGCGGTAACAGGATAATTCGGAGAATCCATGACTCGTGAACTTTGGAAAGGCAACGAAGCCATCGCCGAGGCCGCCGTTCGCGCGGGGTTGCAGGCCTATTTTGGCTATCCCATCACCCCGCAGACGGAGATCCTCGAATATCTCTCCCGCCGCATGCCCGAAATCGGCCGCGCCTTTGTGCAGGCCGAAAGCGAACTGGGCGCGATCAACATGGTCTACGGCGCAGCCTGCACGGGCGCGCGCGTGATGTCCTCCTCCTCCAGCCCGGGCGTGAGCCTGATGATGGAGGGACTCTCCTACATCGCCGGCACCGAAGTGCCCGCAGTGCTGGTCAACGTGATGCGCGGCGGACCCGGGCTGGGCAACATCGCCCCCTCCCAGGCCGACTATAACCAGGCCGTCCACGGCGGCGGACACGGCGACTATCCGCGCATCGTGCTGGCGCCTGCCTCGGTGCAGGAAGCCATCGACCTGATGGGCCTGTCCTTCGACCTGGCCGAGAAATACCGCATGATCGCCATGGTCATCCTGGACGGCTCGGTTGGCCAGATGATGGAACCCGCCGAGATGCCCGAGATGAAACCCATCGTGGACCGCAAGTTCGAGTGGGCCACGAACGGCGCCATCGACCGCGAACGCCGCATCCTCTCTTCCATTTATATCGACCCGCCCGCCGAGGAAGTCGCCAACCTGCGCCTGGGGGCGCGCTGGCAGGTGGTGCAGGCCAACGAAGTGCGCTACAAGGAATATTTCCTCGACGACGCCGAGATCGTGGTGGTCGGCTTCGGCACGGCGGGACGCGTGGCGCTCTCCGCCGTCCGCGCGGCGCGCGCGCAGGGCATCAAGGTCGGGCTGCTGCGCCCGATCACCGTCAGCCCGTTCCCCTATCAGATCATCGACCAGCTCGCAGGGCGGGCGAAGGCCTTCCTCGTGGCGGAGATGAACATGGGACAAATGTTGAGCGACGTCCGCCTGGCTGTGCGCGGGCGCGTCCCGGTGGAATTCCACGGACGCCCCGGCGGCATGGTCCCGTTCCCCGACGAGATCCTGCGCGAGATCCAGCGCGTGCATAGCACGCCCCTGTCGCTGACCGTCGACCCCGTCGATGGCTGGCTGGCGCGCATGGCCGACGTCAAATAGAGGTTTGAGATGACAACTCCTGAAAATCTGGTTTACGACCGACCCGAATCCTTTACCGAGACTCCCACCCACTACTGCCCGGGCTGCACGCACGGCGTGGCGCACCGCCTGGTGGCCGAAGTGCTGGAGGAGATGGGCGTGACCAACCGCACCATCGGCGTGGCGCCGGTGGGCTGCGCGGTCTTCGCCTACAACTACTTCGACACCGACTTCGTGGAGGCTCCGCACGGACGCGCGCCCGCCATGGCGACCGGCGTCAAGCGCGTGCTGCCCGACCGCGTGGTCTTCACCTACCAGGGCGACGGCGACCTGGCCTCCATCGGCATGGGCGAGATCGTCCATGCGGCGGCGCGCGGCGAGAACATCACCGTCATCTTCATCAATAACGCCAACTTCGGCATGACCGGCGGACAGATGGCCCCCACCACCCTGCCGGGCATGAAGACCACCTCCTCGCCCAACGGCCGCGACGTGGAAAGCCAGGGCTACCCGATCCGCATGGCCGAGATGCTGGCCACCCTGGACGGCGTGGGCTACTGCGTGCGCCGCTCGCTGCACGACCCGAAGAACATCCGCCTGGCCAAGAAGTCCATTCGCATGGCCTTCGAGACGCAGGTGCGCGGACTGGGCTTCTCGATGGTGGAATTGCTCTCCACCTGCCCCACCAACTGGGGCATGACGCCCGTCCAGTCGCTCAAGTTCGTGGAGGAGCACATGGTGCCCGCCTACCCGCTCGGCGACTACAAGGTCAGCGACGCGATCAAACAGGTGAAAATTTAGGGAGTGGAGAACAGAGAATAGAGATTAGTGGGCTGGATCGACCCGCTTCCCTAATCCCTACTCACTACTCTCCGCTCCGAAGGAGCGCTATGCAAAAGGAAATCATCATCGCAGGTTTTGGCGGACAGGGCGTGCTCTTTGCAGGCCAGGTGCTGGCCTATGCCGCCATGGACACGGGCAGGGTCGTGACGTGGATCCCCTCCTACGGGCCTGAAATGCGCGGCGGCACGGCCAACTGCACCGTCGTCATCGCGGACGAGGAGATCGGCTCGCCGCTGGTTCAGAATCCCCCGCTGGCGGTGGCGCTCAACCTGCCGTCCTTCGACAAGTACGAGGAGACGCTCGCACCGGGCGGCACGCTGATCGTCAACCAGTCGATGGTCGACCGCGGCGCGAAACGCCAGGACATTCACACCCTCTTCGTGCCCTGCAACGAGATCGCCGAGCAGATCGGCGACAAGAAGCTGACCAATATGGTGGCGGTGGGCGCGCTGCTCTCCTCGCTGCCCGACCTGGCCATCAAGGATGTGGAAAAGGCGCTCGAAGGCCACCTGCCCGCGCGCCACAAGCACCTGCTGCCCAAGAACTTCGAAGCCCTGCGCCGCGGATACGAACACGCGCAAAAGGAACTCGACAAGGCGCCGGCGTAGCAATGGGTAAGTGGTAAATGGTAATTGGAAGCCCGTCTCGGGGAGAGGCGGGCTTTTTGGAAGACAGCAAGGACATGTCGCTGCGAGGAGGGTTGAGCGCGTCAGCGTCGAAACCCGACGAAGCAACCTCCCCGTAAAAACAGGAGATTGCTTCGCTGCGACATGCTGATATAAGGATTTGCAGTAGGGGCAGGGAAACGCTTTGAATTTAAGGGGTTTTGTTGTATAGTTGAAGAAATTTGGGATAGGAGACTTTAGCGGTTTTAGGTCAAGGCGATATTCAAATCAGTTCTGTAAACAGCGAAATTCCACGGTCACTTTGTATGGTGGTGCTGGCTTTGAGTTTTCTCTGCTCTCAAGCAGAGTCCACGCCTGCCCACATGCAGGTCAACTTCAAACTGTTAGGCGGTTCCTTCAAAAATAAAAGGTCATTTATGCCAACACAAATCAAAACATGGCAAGTCGTAAAGGGAAAATTACAACCAGTTGACACTCAAATGTCTGACGCTGGGCGTAAAGAAGCGCACGATTTAGAAGAATGGATTGCTTCCAATCCTTCGATTGTCAGTCCTGATATTGTCGTGATAGGTAGGCAAACCATGACAAAATCGGGGCCTCTTGATTTACTTGCAATTGACAAGCAAGGTAATGTTGTAATCGTTGAATTAAAGCGTGACGCACTTCCTAGAGAAGCATTAGTGCAGGCAATTGATTATGCGTCAGATGTAGCAGAATGGGGCGTAGAAATATTAAGCGAAATTTGCACGAAATACACAGGCAAAAGTTTGGAAGAACAATTAATTGAAAACTTCCCCGATATAGACTTGGAAAACATAGCCATTAACGAAGTTCAGAGAATTTTCTTGGTAGGCTTTGGTATTGAAGGTTCGTTAGAACGAATGGTAAATTGGCTTTCAAGTAATTATGGTGTAAGTATTAATGCTATCTTGTTAAAGTACATCAAAACAAGTGGCGGAGATGAGTTATTGACTCGCACGGCTGTAATCTCCGAAGCGGTGGAGCAAATAAGAACCGAGAAAAAGAAAAAGTTTAAAATTCCAATGACCGATGTAGCGGGAAACTATCCACTAGACGAACTCGCTAAACGCTTAAAACAATATCTCTCTCAAAGCATGTGGTCAGCCCAACGTATGCAAAGAGTTTTATTTCCTGTTTTGCTACGTGATGGCAAGGTGAATAGAGACCAATTAAAAGAAGAGTTGGTAAAATTTGGTGAAGCAGAAAATACACGAGACGCTGGTTATTTCTTGTCGCTGATTTCAAGTCAAATGGGAATGGTAAAAAACGATTTTATACGTCAAGTTATTGGTTATGAACCTCATCCCGATTATCCCTGGATTAAGGAAACATATTTCATTAGGGAAGAATATAAAGACCTTGTGAGTGATGTCATAAAAGAGTTGTCTGCGAAGTCAAAAAACGCCTAACAAAGCCTGCACCTGACCCTTCGGAACTCCCGATGGTCGCAGGGCAGGCAGTGTGGGAGTCTGCGCGGTTTACAGGCACTTTTGTGCAGCGTGGCTTCGAGTTTCTCCTGCGCCCAAGCAGAATCCACGCCCGCCCACACGCGCAGGCAAATCCTGCCATGAGATTTCGATAATTGGCTCTATCACGATTACAGGTAAGAGAGGTTCCGCCTCTCCCTTACCTTCTGTGTTATTCTTCTTTGGCTAATCGAACTTCTTTAGAGAAAAATATGTCAAAATTACTACAAGAGATAAAACATGATTTAGCCTTCATAAAGTCACATACCTTGCAGCCGCAATGGTATAAGGCGTTAAAGATTTTCATCCTGTTGGGTTTTCTGGCTGGCTACTATTACCTTTTCGGCTTCATGAAAACCATGATTTTTCTTGCCGTATTCTTGTTCCTCATGCTCCTTGTTCATCTTGTGTATCGCTTCAAGACTGCCAAATTTCAAAAAAGCTGGCTTGATTTTATCGTTGTGAATACTGAAGAAGGGGTTAAAGCCAGGAGCATTGGGAAGTTCTATTATGCGGCAATTATTCTCAATGCCCTATGTTCTGTAATAATCAGCCAATTGCTATAGGTTGTCAGCGATGAACGCCCACCTTTTGCCCACACTTTCAAGGAACGGCCCCCAACGGCGGATTCGGCGTCTGGTAGTTTTGTCCGCCGAACCCCATGTCAATCTTCACCCATAATGCGCCAAGTGGAATCCACGCCCGCCAATGGCGCCTCAACCGACAGCACACATATATAAAATAGTAGCCGACACAACCACCATGACCCTCCTCCCCCAAAACCGCCCGCCCGCCTGCACGCAGGTCAATGTCAAGCTGTTGGGGCGGCAAGGCAAATGCTCAAATAGTGTTTGAAAAAGGAAAGCATCATGTCTTCACAAGAAACTCCAGCCCATACTTCCCCGCTTCCTTGTACCTGGCAACATCTTTCTAATTGCCAGGATTGTCAGGCTGATGGGAAGTTGATGTGTCATTTCGACAAAAAAGACATGTTGCATTTTTTTATGATAATCTTTCCTTTTGGGGTTACTGCAATCGCGGGCACAATTCATGCTGGGTATGGTCCATATCTTTGGTTGTGGCTCGTATATGCTATTTTCTTCTTCTTTGTATGGGAGGCGCGTGTACTATGTCGTCACTGTCCGTATTGGGCAGAGGAAAGCAATGTCTTGCATTGTCATGCCAACTATGGGGTTGTTAAAATATGGAAATATCAACCTGGCCCAATGAGCAAGTCAGAAAAAATCCAATTCATCATCGGTGCCTTGCTCTTGATAGGTTTCCCGTTTCCTTTTCTCGTGTTAGGGCAGGAATATTTATTGGTTCTAATTGGACTAAGCGCGGTGGTTAGTGGCACGTTCATTCTAAGGAGAAACGTTTGTAATCGGTGTATCAATTTCTCGTGCCCGATGAATGCAGTTCCAAAGGAAACCATGAATGCTTTTTTTGCCCGCAATCCAGTCATACAAAAGGCGTGGGAGTCCAAAGAGTAGAATCTGAGTAACCCGCCGCCCAACACAGAATGCACCTGACCCTTCGACACTCCCTTTGGTCGCAGGGAAGGCAGCGTGGCTTCGGTTTTTTTCTGCTCCCAGGCAGAATCCACACCCGCCTGCACGCAGGTCAACGTCGAGCCGTTGGGCGGAGCAAGGCGTAGTCATGTCAGAAAGAGAGATCCAGGGCTTGCATCATTACTACGAGCAAACCGGGGAAGGCGCTCCCCTTGTGTTTATTCATGGCGCATTTGCCGATTCTCGAATTTGGGAACCGCAATGGCGCCATTTCTCTTCGCAGTATCGGTTGATGCGTTATGACTTGCGGGGACATGGAAAAACAGGAATTTCCCAACTGGACCGATACTCCATGGCCACATTTGCCGACGACTTGAAATCCCTTTTGGATTCACTGGAGTTGTTTTCACCAATATTGTGTGGTTTATCCTGGGGTGGAAGCATCGCCCAGGCTTTTGCGGTGCGAAATCCAACGCGAGTTAAAGCATTGATATTGGCAGGGTCAAGTGTTTCGATTCGGCTAACCGTGATTGATAAATTGCTGTCCGACGTACTCTTTCCAAAATGGGCAATGTTGTTTACCATCAGAATGTTGAGCGTCGAAAACTTTACCAGGTTCTCCCTATGGTTGGCGCGCCTCACGCGGGGCAGGCAATGGCTGAGTCAGGATGAAACCACCCGGGAGTATCTTGAAAATTGCATGCTTGCGATGAACAGCCGCGAGTATATGAAGATTTGGGAAGCGATGTATGGTTTCAACCTGCTTCCGCTCGAAAATATCACCTGTCCAACACTGGTTCTCAATGGTGAGTACGAGCCAAAAAGCGCCTTTCGTCACACAAAGGAGATACTGCGGCGAGTTCCACATGCCCTGGCAAGAGTTGTGCCCAAAGCGAGTCACGCAATGAACATCGATAACCGGAATGCATTTAATCATCATCTGGAAGAATTCCTCGCAACCTCCACCCAGGAGACTGTTTCTTAAAGGGTTTTTGGGACACGGACAACACGGATTACACTTAGCCGGTCTTTCAGGAGAATTACCGTGATTTATTTGGTAGGTGGATCGCCCAGAGCGGGCAAGAGCATTTTAGGACAACATGTCGCCGCCAAGTTGAAAATTGGCTGGGTCTCAACGGACCTGCTTGTGGAACTCCTGAGAGTAAACGATGAAAGCATAAAGGCAGAGTGGAATGCGACGCCCGAAGCCATTACGGCTAATGCCGAATGGTTCTTTCCGTATCTGGAACGGTTTATTTGGGGGGGCGTCTCGCATGCAGAAAATTACTTGATCGAAGGCGTCGATTTTCTTCCAGCGCAGGTAAAGCAGCTCTCTGCTCAGTATCGGATACGGACAGTGTTCCTTGGGCGCTCTACAATGACATTGGAAACTCTCGATCAATTCCCAGGGCGTTCCCGTGGATATGGCGGCCTGCCTGAAGAAGTGCGCCGTCAAATTGCCAAGGATGTGCCCCTCTGGAGTGAGTTTATTCGACAGGTGTCTGAAAATTTCGATTATCCCTATATCGATACAGGCAACGATTTTTATCAACAATTGGCTCAAGCAGAAGCCATCCTGGCCCCCGGCTCATGAATGACTTTGCGAGCATACGCGTCCTCGCATGGCGCAGGCGGAGATCACTGACTTGTGTTGACGGTTCGACTGTCGCTCACCGTGTCGAAACAATTCATGACCGCGCTGCGTATGGACGCCGGCGAGCTGGAAAAAACGCCCCGGGCTGCTGGTACTACCACACCAACCCCGGGAAAACGCTCGAAAGCGCCGGTTACATCAGCAAATCCAAACCGCCCAGGTTTTATTTTTGAGAGGAGCCGCCGATTGAAACCCGAACGCCTGGCCCGCACGACCGTCTACGAAAGCCCGTGGGTCAACCTGTACCTCGACCGGGTGCGCTTCCCCAACGGGCGCATCATCGACAAATTTCACCTGCTGGATTTTTCCAGGGAGGCGGTCCTGTCCATCGTGGAAAACGCCGCGGGTGAGGTGGTCTTCGTGCGCGTGCCGCGTTACACCACCGGCCGCGCCGAGTGGGAACTGCCCGCGGGCGGCGTGGAGGCGGGCGAGTCGCTGGTCGAGGCCGCCAGGCGCGAGGTGCGCGAGGAAACGGGTTTCGACTCAAACTCCCATCGCCTGCTGTATTCCTATCACCCCATGAGCGGCAATGCCAACCAGCGCTTCCACATCCTGGCCTGCCAGGCGGCGGAGCGCATCCAGGGCCACGACCCGGACGAGGTCAGCGAGGTGCGCTGGTTCACGCGCGCCGAAATCCTCCAGATGATACGGGACCAGTCCCTGACCGACGGCTACAGCCTGACCGCCCTGCTGCTGTGGCTGCTGGAAGCGGGATGATGCCCACCGAAAGGAGTCAAACAATGAACGCGATACAGGCAGACATGCTGGTCTTGCGGGAACAACTCAGGCGGGGGGCGCTTCCCCGGGCCTACCGGGCGCTGATCGCCTACATGCAGGCGCTGCGGATGCGCTTCGCGAATCGATACGGCGACTCCGCCGTTTCGGCCCTCTACCAGGGCTACCTGGACATGACCTACTTTGCCGTCTTTCCGCCGGCCCTGAAGGAGCGCGGCTTGAAGATCGCGGTCGTCTTCAACTATGAGGCCTTCAGGTTCGAGGCCTGGCTGGCGGCGCGCAATCGCAAGGTGCAGCGGCAGTACTGGGAGCTTTTCAAGGAGGGCGCGTGGGACGGATACCGCGTCGTCGCGCCCGCGCAGGGCATCGACTCCATCGTCGAGTGCGACCTGGCCGCGGACTTCGACTTCGGCGACCTGGAATCCCTGTCCGCGGGCATCGAGCGGACCACCGCGGCCTTCCTCGCCGACCTGGAAGTTTTCCTGGCCGCCCATCCCGATTGAAAGAAATACGAACCCGCCAGGATTTGCGCGTTCCCTGCAAAGGCGCAACGGCGTTATTTTGACATTTTTTCGAATATCCCCAGCGCGTTTGCAATTCCGTTTTCCGCCCGAAGTTGTTGTCCAAGTTCGGCGGCTTTTTTGCGTATTCCGGGGTCGCCGATTCCCATGCGGATGGCTCCCTGCAAGCGCGCTGCGCTCAATTGCTTGTATCGAATGGGGGGCGGACCCGCTCCCAGTTCCGCAATGCGCTGCCCCCAATAGTGCTGGTCGAACACAAAGGACACCACGCAGGAGGGGACGCCGGCGCGAAGGCCAAAGGCGCTTGTGCCCGATCCGCCATGGTGAATGACCATGCCCATGCGCGGAAACAGCCAATCGTAGGGGGCGTAATCGATTTTGAGCACGCGCCCGGGCAGGGGCTGGTTTCCGAGGCCGCCCCATCCCATGTGGAGAATGCCGCGCTGCCCGGTCTGCTGCAAGGCTTCGAGAACGAGCCGGGTGGTTCGGCGCGGGTCTTCGATTGGCATACTCCCGAAGCCGATGAATACCGGCGGGTCGCCCGCTTCCAGGAAGGCCGACAATTCATCCGAAGGCTGCCAGCGCGTGTCTTCTGGAAACCAGTAGCCTGTCATGTGAATGTGCTCGTTCCAATCGGCCGGGCGTGGAACCACGCGCGGGCTAAATCCATTGACGATGGGAATCTGGCGCGTCCCCAATTTTTCGAAGTAGCCCGCCATGGGCAGCGGGGGCAGCCCCAGCGTTTGCTTGCGCCAACGATTGATGGCGGCGCGAAACATTTGCCACGCCATCTGTTCGCCCAGGCGGTAGGTTGCCTGGTTGTACCCCGGCCATGGCAGCCTGGGGAATCCCATCAGCGGAAACGCGCGGGTTCGCGCCAGCGGGATTACGGATGCCAGCGCCAGGGGGATGCCGTATTTTTCCGCCAAATCATACCCGTACAGCCCGGCGGGTAATTGATTGATGATCAGGTCGGTTTTGCCCAGTTGGGGCGCGGATAAGGCGCGGGTATACTCTTCTGCCAGTGAGCCAAAAGAGCGCACCAGCTTGAGCATGTCCGTCCCAGCCTGGGCAACCAATGCCTGGGCGTTTCCCTGGATGGGATGAAAATCCAGTTCGTTTTCGGCGACCAGGGAAGCGAAGCTCTCGAAGGTGATGAAGCGGACTGAATGGCCGGCAGACTTCAGCCCTTTGCCGAGGGTGGCATAGGGTTGAACGTCGCCGCGCGAGCCGAGGGCAAGAATGGTGATGTGCATGGGAAGGGGTATGAAAGCGCGCCTTTTCTGCTCAACAGGCAGGTCCCCCCTGAGCGGAGGGCCGAGCGCCCGTCGAGGCCCGCAGTCGAAGGGCGGTATCTGACAGGGCTGCGCTGCGACTATGTTCGAGATGCGGTTTGCAGGTATATCCCTTACGCGCAGGCGGCACGGGGTTCAGGCAGCGCGCCGAATGCTCTCATGGATCGAAACGAAGTTCCATTTCCAATCCGTGTTCCGTTTTCTGCAATTCCTCGAACCCGAGGGATTTAAAGAGACGAAGCGACCTTGCGTTGAAGTTGTATATTTCCTGCGCCCGCAGGCGGGTGAATCCGAGCGCTTTCGCCCTTTGGATCAGGTGCAGCAGCACGTTTTTGGCGATCCCGCGCCCCCAGTATTCCTTCCTGCCGATGACGATGGGAATGGTATCCTGGGACAATGTAACGTCCCCTATTGGCAGCCAGGCCGTGCCGGTGTTTATTTCGATGATGGAGCACTCGCCGATTTTCATCAGGTACTGATACATCCTTTTCACCGTTTCGACATCGTAGGGACTGTCCCTGTCGATACCAGCCGTATACTTCAGGACTTCCATGTCTTGATACCAGGGCAGCGCAATCTCGACGTCTGCGAGTGTGAGGGGCCTCAGCCTTATGGTATCGGTGACCTGGCGGTATGGGCTGTCGGTCAAAGCTGGATCATTTTCCATATCGGATTCCTTGTCGGTTTGGCGGCCTACTGCCGCAGAATCTTCTCCAGCGCTTTTCCTTTTGCGAGTTCGTCGATCAATTTGTCCAAATAGCGGATCTTTTGCATGAGCGGATCCTCGATCTCTTCCACGCGAACGCCGCACACCACGCCTTTGATCAGCGCGCGGTTGGGATTCATGGCTGGCGCCTGGGCAAAGAAAGTTTCAAAATCATTTCCCTGTTCGATTTGCTGTTGCAGTCCCGCCTGGGTATAGCCCGTCAGCCAGCAGATGACCTGGTCGACCTCTGCCTGTGTGCGATTTTTACGCTCCGCTTTTTGAACGTAGAGCGGATAGATATTTGCAAATTTCATTGCATAAATTCGATGGACAGGCATCGTTTCTCCGATGGGTCAGGTTCCGATAAGCATGATATCTTAAGATTTGAGAGTGACGCGGCCTCCGCACTGGCTCGGTGCGCTCGGGATGGGACGGTTTCTGTGAGCACTGAGAGGGTGCGATTTATCACCTAAGCAGTTCGGGTTACTGCAAGGCCAATTTATTTTCGAGTCTTTGAATATAAAATTCAACTTTCTCTTCGATCAGTTCGATTAATTCCTCGTTCATGTATTCATACTCGTCTGGAATATCGAGGTTCTCTATTTTCGGTAAGGAAAGATCACGAAATAAACCAAGAATGCGTGTTTTGTAACCGCTTTCCATGACTAAAATCAAGTCGGCCCATGCCACATCATCATTGGAGATCGGATGCCTGCTTTTTTCGCTCATACCAGCCGAACGCACTTCGATACGTGGATCCTTATGGTACATTCGCTCGGCGGTAGGACTACGCCATTTATTTTTTCCACAAACAAAAAGGACATGGGGTTTTGCATGCATGGCTTTGTTTGGATGGTGGACAGTTTTTTTCATAATTATCATGGCAGGGATACGCATTGCTATTTTACTTCATGGCTTATGCAATGGCGTTGATTGTAGTCCATGGTGTGTCGTTCAATTATCCCTACAGCACGGGCTATTCCATTTTCCGCCCGGACGCTTTCGCCGAAAGCAGCGGCGCGAGCGCGTAGCGCGGAATCGGTCACGGCGGTGTGGATCGCTTGCGCCAGCTTTTCGGCTGTAAGCCTTCTGCGATCTGCCAGGTGGATTCCAACGCCGAGTTTAGCCACACGATCTGCCCAGGCATGTTGATCCAACAGAAAAGGAGTGATGATGCTCGGCACTCCAGCGCGCAAGCCTGCGGCAGTGGTTCCAGCACCCCCATGATGTATGACCGCCGCCATGCGTGGAAACAGCCAACTGTGTGGCAAATCGTCCGCGTAGAATACATTCGCAGAGGTGGGTAGGCGGGTGACTGCCCCCCATCCAGTCAGGAGTACCCCCCGTTGCCCGGTGAGTTCCAGGGCACGCAAAACCAGACGAGTATGATGTTCCGGGTCTGTATTGCTCATGCTGCCAAAGCCGACATATATCGGTGGAGGGCCGTTCTCCAGAAAGCGCAGCAACTCCACGGGTGGTTGCCAATTCGGTTGGGCATTCAGAAACCAATAGCCTGTGACGTGGAGATTTTCTGCCCAGTCGGATGGCTTTGATAACACACGGGGACTATAGCCATACAGCCATGGTGTGCCTTGGTCACCGAGGGCGTGAATCATCTCACGCATGGAGCGCCAGGGGGGCAGCCCGAGGGATGTGGTGCGCCAATGGTTGAGCAGTCCGCCCACGAAGAACCATCCCAGGCGCATATACAACGTATGCGTAAGGTGGTTGTAACCGCCGCCTAGCGATAAGCGAAACGGCAACATAAACATTGGAAAAGCGCGGGTGGGTGGGAACAGCGGTTGCAAGGACACTACAGCCAGCGGGATGTTGCGCTGATTGGCAATATCCACGCCGATACTTGCGATGGAACCGAGCACCAGAAACTCTGCATCTTGTGATGCCTGCCAACAATCATCCATCACCCCCGCCAAATACGTTTCGAACCCGGAACGAAAATCCCGCAATATGCGCACCAAATTGCGGGATTTTAGCGCATACCGTTGTTCCGGCTTTTGCATAAACTCTTGCAGACCAAAGCGCAATGGATGCAGGGTGATGCCATACGACCTGATCCACTCAGCGACATGGTGCGAAGCCGAAGCTGCCAGTGTTACATTGTGCCCTGCCTGCTGCAAGCCTACAGCCAGCGCCACGTACGGCTGGGTATCGCCACGGGAGCCGAATGTACAAATGGTGATTTTCATGGACACTTCAAAAAGAAAGCTGCTGAACGGTTTGCGGCCTGACTCGTTTGCTCTTCACGGGATATCTGCATGTGCCCAGGTGTGGACTCTGCTTGAGAGCAGAAAAATCTTGAGAATTTATCCTCTCCGCAGCCGCAATGGGATTAATTTTACCTGCGCGCGGAGCGATTGCAGCCGCCCTTTCAAGCGGAGTTGCATCCGCAGCCAGGTTGACTCGCATCCCCCTTGAAAGGGACGCGGCAGCCGCA
>JBMOMS010000245.1:0-37780 GCA_049324895.1 Chloroflexota bacterium | reverse complement strand
CGCTGGCGTTATTGCTGCCCCTCCTGCTGATCCAGGCTATTCGTAAGCAGCGCCCCTTCCCGTGGGCGGGGAGCATGATCCTGCTTGGGCTTTTCGCGCTGGCCGTTTTGGCGGCCACCAGCTTCGGCGTCCTGATCGATCCCATCCCCCTGCGCGGACAGGATTATTTCGACCGCGCCCTCCGCGCCCTGGTCACTCTTGTCATTGGTCTGGCCTTCTTCGTCTCGGCAGTCTGGATGAACCGCGACGAGGCCGAGGTCAAGTTCACGCTGCGCTGGATGCTGGTCGGCTTTGGGGTGGAGCTGGCCTGGAGCGGCCTGCAGGCCGTCACGTTTTACACCGGCCTGCTCGACAAGGTCGTGGTCACGCATTGGCAATTGGCCTTCTCGATGCGCGAACTGGTGCGCACGAACCGCATCTCGGGCCTGGCCTACGAGCCTGCCTGGCTGGCGGGCCAGATCGTGACGATGTACCTGCCAATCCTGTTCGCGGCGCTGTTGACGAAGACCCGCCTGACCTCCACCCGTTGGCTGGAATCCGTTTTACTGGTGTTATCCATTCTGCTGCTTTTGGCGACCTACTCGCGCGGCGGCATCCTGATCGGCGCGGGCGTCTCGGGGCTGGTCTTCCTGCTGGTGGGACGCGAACATCTGCGCGCTGCGTGGGCCTGGTACTTCGGCGGCTTTCGGCGCGGATGGCTGCTGCGCGTGGGCATGCTCGTGCTGGTCGTGGGTATGATCGCTGGGACAGTCGCCTTCCTGGGTCAGAAGAATTATTTCCGCCGCCTGTGGGAGACCTCCGCCGACAGCCTGAGCGAGTACCTGGTGGACATCAACGTGGGCGGACGCAGCGCGTATGCCACGGGCGCGCTGGCCGCCTTCGAGGAGCATCCCATCACGGGCGTGGGCTTCGGCGCGAGCGGCTTCTGGATCTACGACCACCTGCCCGACTGGACTCTGACCACCGTGCCCGAGATCGCGAAGCAGTTGAACCCCGAGAGCAAACTCTTCCCCAACCCGAAGAACCTGTACGTGCGCCTGCTGGCCGAGACGGGACTGGTCGGCTTCGTCTTCTTTTTCATCTTTCTTTTTTCCTCTTTGGCCGATTCCCTGTCGCTTTACCAACGCGGGGGGTTGCTCCGCTTTCTCGGAATCGCGGGACTTTTTGCATGGCTGGCAATTGCCCTGTATAATGTGACCCAGGATTCGTTTGCCACGCCGAATATCTGGTTGCTTCCAGGCATGTTGGCGGGGATTTCGATTTCAACTTCACCCCTTGCCCCTCCCCAACCTGCGGAGGGGAAGATCAAGGAGATTGCATGATCGTTCTGTCCGTTGGGATGCCGCGCGCCGGGTCGGGCTGGCACTATAACCTGATCCACGACCTGATGAAGACCACAGGCTGTGTCGACGCGCGTGACATCCGCGAAAAATATGGGTTGCAAAAGATCCTGACCGAGGTGAACTGCAATATCGGCGTGCTTTCCGCCCGTCGCCTGGGCATGGTGGCCGTGCCTGCCCTGCTGGGCAAGACCTTCGTCATCAAGGCCCACGCTGGGCCCACCGTCGCCTCGCGCCTGCTCGAATCCCTGGGCATGATGCGCATCACCTACATCTATCGCGATCCGCGCGACGCCATGCTCTCCGCCTACGAATACGGCCAGCGCGCCCTGTCCAAGGGGCGGCCCAACGCCTTCTCGCATCTGACCGATTTCCAGAAGAGCCTGGATTTCATCGCCGAGTACGTTCAAATCTGGCGCAAGTGGATGCAGGAGAAAAACGTCCTCGCTGCCCGCTACGAGGACCTGCTGACGAACTACGACGCTGAATCAGCCCGTCTGGTGGAATTCCTTCGACTCAACGGGACCAGCCCCGAGGTCCGCGCGGTGGTCGAGCAGTATCGGCCCGGGGCCAACGATGCCCAACAGGGATTGCATTTTTACAAGGGCAGGATCGGTCGTTTCCGCGAGGCATATCCGCCCGAACAGCAGGCCATCCTAAAGGAGCGCTTTGGCCCCAGCCTGGCGCAAATGGGCTACGAGTAGCAGGGGCAAGATGTAAATCTTTTGTAATGTCGGCTGCTCGTCGAGGGGCAGGTTTTGGTTTATGATTGCATCCTATGCGCAAGTTTGATACTCCCTACATCGTAGACTGGTTTGCCATTTCCCTTCGCTGGATTGTGTTAATCAGCCTGACCGTTGCGCTCGGCCTGGGCCAGGTCCTGACCCTGCGTACCTTTACGCCGCTGGTCTTTATGATCCTTTGGAACCTGGGCATGACTTCCCTGGCCAGCATGAACCTGCGCCTGGTCAACCACCGCCAGTTGAACGTCATGGTGGACTTTTTAGGGGCGGGCGTGTTCTTCCTGCTGCAGGACGGGCTGGTTGGCCCGGCCTGGTGGGCGGGAATTTACACCATCCTGGCGGCGGCCATCTATTACGAATTCCTGGGGGCCTTTCTGGTGTCCCTGCTGCACATTGGCCTGTTCTTCGTATTCTATTCCGTTACCCCCGAGGTGGGCCTGCCCCTCACCCTGGGGGCTTCCTTTGTCTTTGCGCTGCTGGGGCTTTTGTTCGGCTATCTGGGCCGTGAGACCATCCACCGTATACGCCATACGCGCGAAGTCTGGCTGGACGCCGAGGAGAAGAAGAACCGCGTCCAGGCTGAACGCCTGCGCGCCATCTATGAGTTGACCTCCACCCTGGCGGCAACGTTGAGCTACAAGCGTGTATTGGACTCAGCCCTCGACGTGACCTTCACCGCCCTGGCGCCCGATCCCGAGGAGGCCGCGCGCGACCGGCTGGTGGGCGCAGTCCTGTTGTTCAAGGGCGGTGAACTGCAAATCGAATCGGCGCGGCGCTTCACCAACTCCGACATGCGCGTCGTCTTTCAGGGCAGCCAGGGCATCTTGAAGCGGGTCTTCGATGAAGGCGAGCCGGTCCTGTCCCGCGACATTGGCTATGACCCCGAATTGGGGCGGGTGGTGGCCTTGCGCACCTGCACAGTGGCATACTGTTTTCCCCTGCGCAGCGGATTCAACGTTTACGGCGCGATGGTCTTTGCCCATCCCGACGCCAACTATTTCACCCCCGACCGCAAGGACCTGCTCGACATCATCAGCCGCCAGGCGGTGATCGCCATCCAAAATGCGCGCCTGTACCAGGACCTGGTCGAGGAAAAGGAACGCATGCTCGAAGTGCATGAAGAGGCGCGCAAGAAGTTGGCGCGCGACCTGCACGACGGCCCGACCCAGTCGGTGTCGGCCATGGCCATGCGCATCAACCTGGTGCGCCGTATGTTGCAAAAGAACATCCAGGGCGCAGGCGAGGAACTCCTGCGGCTGGAGGAACTGGCGCTGCGCACCACCAAGGAAATCCGTCACATGCTCTTTACCCTGCGGCCGCTCATCCTCGAATCGCAGGGCTTGCAGGCCGCCCTGCAGGCCATGGCCGACAAGATGCGCGAGACCTACAGCCAGGAGGTCGCCATCGAATTGGACGAGCGCGTGGTCTCGCAAATGGAAATGGGCAAACAGGGTGTGGTCTTCTACATCGTGGAAGAGGCGGTCAACAACGCCCGCAAGCACGCCAATTCGCCCACCGTCTGGGTGCGCCTGCGCTCCATCGAAGCGGACATTGCCCTGCTCGAAATCGTGGACAAGGGTCTCGGTTTCGATGTGGAGGCAATCAACTCCTCCTATGACCAGCGCGGCAGCCTGGGCATGGTCAACCTGCGCGAACGCGCCGAACTGGTCAACGGGCTGCTCAACATCAAATCCGCGCTGGGGCAGGGGACGACCGTGCAGGTCTACATCCCCTTCAGCGAGGAAGCCTCCGACCGTCTGCGCAACGGCCTGGTGCCCGCCTGACATGCCGACCGCCGCAGGACTATACTACTTCGTTCACCAGGCGGAAACCGCCGCCCGCCCGCCCGTCCTCCTCATTCATGGGGCGGGCGGTTCCCATTTAAATTGGCCACCGCAGGTGCGCCGATTGGAAGGCCAGACCATCCTGGCGGTGGACCTGCCCGGGCACGGAAAGTCCGAGGGCGTGGGGCGGCAGGCCATCGGCGAATACGCCGAAGACCTGATTCGCTTCCTGGATGCGCTCAAACTGCATTCCGTCATTGCAGTGGGACATTCCATGGGCAGCGCCATCGCCCTGACGCTGGCCGTCGAGCATCCGCGGCGCGTGCAGGGCCTGGGGCTGCTGGGCGGGGGGGCGCGACTGCAAGTCTCGCCCGACCTGCTGCAAAACGCCGCCAACCCTGCCGCCTTTCCGTCCGTGGTGCAATGGGTCACGGAGTATTCCTACGGCCCCCAGGCCGACCCGCGCCTCAAGGAATTGGGCGCCCGCCAGATGGCGGAAACGCGTCCGCCCGTGTTGTATGGAGATTTCCTGGCCTGCGACGAATTCCACGCCCTGGAGGCCCTGCCCCGCGTCCAAGCCCCGACCCTGATCCTGGTCGGCGAACGGGATCGGATGACGCCGCCGCGGCTTTCGCGCATCCTGCAAGCGGGCATTCCAGCGGCGCGCCTGGAGACCCTGCCCGATACGGGTCACATGCTCATGCTCGAACAGCCCGAAACGGTGGCCGCCCTCCTGGCCGATTTCTTCGAGTCCATTCCGTACCAGCCCGGGCGGTAATTATTTCTCGAACAGCCCCAGCAGGATCGGGCGGGCCGCCAGCGCCGCGCGCCCGCGATGGCTGAGGCGGTTTTTTTCCTGCGGGGGGAGTTCGGCCATTGTCCTTCCCAACTCCGTCAACAAAAAGAGCGGATCGTAGCCAAAACCGCCCATCCCGCGTTCCTCGGGGATGATCTCGCCCGGGCAATCGCCCTCGGCGAAGTACAGCCCTCCCTGCGGAGTGGCGATGGCAATCGTGGCATGGAAATGAGCCGTCCAGGGGCGGGGCCTGCCTTGCAGGTTTTCGAGCAGGTAGGCGCGGCGGTCGGCGTCCTTTGCGCCGGGTTTGGGTGAATAGCGCGCCGAATATAGGCCGGGCGCGCCGCCCAGCGCATCCACTTCCAGGCCTGAGTCATCGGCCAGGGAACACAAGCCGCTGGCTTGTGCAAAGGCCAGGGCCTTCTTCGAGGCGTTTTCGGCATAAGTGCTGCCATCTTCGACCACGTCGAGAACCAGGCCGATCTGCGCGGGGGTGACGAGTTCGACAGGCAGGTCCGCCAGAATTTCCTGGAGTTCGATGACCTTGCCCTGGTTGTTGGTGGCGATCAGTAATTTTGTGTTCATGGTGAGTCGGCGCAAATTGTCATTTTGCGTCCTGTTTCTCCTTGATGGTTTTTATGGCCCAGGCGGCATGTTTGCGCACCAGCGGCTCGGGGTCGTCGAGTGCGGCTTCCAGTGCGGGCAGGGCTGATTCGCCGCCGCGGTTGCCGAGCGTCACGCTTACGTTGCGCAGGTAGCCGCGGCGCTTGGCGCGCTTGACGGGACTATCCTTGAAGGTGCGGTTGAAGGCTTCAGGGGTCAGGGCCAGGTCCTCGGTCAGGGTGCGGAGCGGGATCAGACCCTCGAAAACGGGGTCCCCTGCGGGGGCGAAGCGATTCCACGGGCAGACCTGCTGGCAGACGTCGCAGCCGAAGACCCAATCGCCCATCAGCGCGCGCAGGTCGGCAGGGATGTCCTCCTTGAGTTCGATGGTCAGGTAGGAGATGCAGCGGCGCGCGTCGAGGGTGCGGTCGGGCAGGATGCACTGCGTCGGGCAGGCCTCCAGGCAGCGCGTGCAGGCGCCGCAGCGGTCGGCTGGGAAGGGCGGGTCTGGGTCGAGTTCGAGGCCGAGCAGGATTTCGGAGAGGAAGAAGGTGGAGCCGAGGCGCGGGTGGATCAGACAGGTGTTCTTGCCGATCCAGCCGAGGCCGGCCTGCTGGGCCAGGTCTCGTTCGAGCAGGGGGCCTGTGTCGGTATACCAGCGGTTGGGAATGGGATGCCCGGCCTGCGTTTCGATGAATTCCACCAGTTGCTTCATGCGTTCGGGCAGCACCAGGTGATAGTCTTTACCCCTGGCGTAGGCGGCAATTTTTCCACTCCCTGCCTCTGGCTCCTCTCCCACAGAACGGGGGGGGAAGTAGGGCGTGCCCAGCACGAGAATGGACTGGCACTCGGGCAGGATCAGGCGCGGATCGGCGCGACGGGCGCGGGAGGTTTCGTCCGCGAGGTAGGCCATTGTTCCGTGGCGGCCGGCCTCCAGCCAGCGCTCGAAGACATCCAGGTGCGGGGGCGGGGCAGGAATAGTAACGCCGACCAGGGCGAACCCCAGTCGGCGTGCTTCGTTCTTGATGGTGAAAGTCAGGGACTGACTCAAGGCCTTATTTGACGATGATTTTGACGAACAGAGCCTTGCCGAAGGAGAAGCCCCGGGCGTTGGCCATGATCCAGGCGCTGACGTATTCGTTGGCCTTGGCAGGCGTCTTGAAGGATACCGAGACCTCCACTTCCTGCCCGGGGGCGACCGCGCCCGCCAGCGGTTGGGGCTGCCCGGACATGCGCTCACCGTAGGAGTAGATCAGGCTGTAACCTGCGCCCCAGGTGCAGGAACCAGTGTTCCTGATCTTCCAGGTCTTGACGAATTCCTGGTTGGGGGCCATCTCGGTGCCGTCGGGAATGTTGACGTCCACGCTCAGCACGTCGAAGCTCATGGCATCGCAGGGCAGCGGCGTGAAACTGGCCAGGACAGGCAGGCCGCTGGTGAGGTCGGTGATCATGACGCCGGGGGTGGATAGCGTCTCCGTGGGCAGGGGGGTAAAGGTTGGGGCGGGCGTCTCGCTGGGAACGGGGGTGGGCGGGATGGACGCCGCGGTCAGGGTAATCTCGGCGACCGCGGTCTGGACGGCGGACGTTCTCAGGGCGGCGAGATCGGGCGTGGGCGCCGGTGTAGTGGCCGTCCCGCAGGCGCTCAATATGAGGACTGCGATGACAGACAGCGTAAGGGTTTTTAGTTTCATCAATGAGCCTCCGAATCTACCATAGTGATGGATGCTATTTCTTCTTCACTTCGATCTTGTAGCACAGGTAGGTGCCGAAATAATAGCCATTGGCGTCCCTCATGCGCCAGCAGCCTTCGTACACGCCGGGCGCGAGGTGGGCGGTGAGCAGCACGGTCATGTTGACGGTCTCACCCGGGTCGACGAACTGGCTGCGGGTCTTGATGGGCAGGTCGTAGCCGCCCATTTTATCGCCGGCCACGAAGACCAGGGAGTAGCCTTCATCCCAGGTGCAGGTGCCGCTGTTCTTGACGGCCCAGGTCTTTTCGAAGTCTTCGCCGGGTTTCATCACGGTGCCGCCCGGGACAGTGACATCCGCAATGTAAACCGCCTCGTTGCAGAGCGAGCCGGACGAGGTCGGCGTGAGCAGGGCGGCGAGATCGGGCGTTGGCGCCGGTATGGTGGCCGTCCCGCAGGCGCTCAATATGAGGACTGCGACAGACAGCGTAAGGTTTTTTAGTTTCATCGCTGAACCTCCACCAAATCTGGCGCGGCAAGGGATGCTATTTCTTCTTCACTTCGATCTTGTAGCACAAGTAGGTGCCGAAATAATAGCCCTTGTCGTCCCTCATGCGCCAGCAGCCTTCGTACACGCCGGGCGCGAGGTGGGCGGTGAGCAGCACGGTCATGTTGACGGTCTCGCCCGGGTCGACGAACTGGTTGCGGGTCTTGATGGGCAGGTCGTAGCCGTCCATTTTGTCGCCGGCCACGAAGACCAGGGAGTAGCCTTCATCCCAAGTGCAGGTGCCGCTGTTCTTGACGGCCCAGGTCTTTTCGAAGTCTTCGCCGGGTTTCATCACGGTGCCGTCCGGCACGGTGACATCCGCAATAAAGACCGCGTCGTTGCAGAGCGGACCGGCGGAGGTGGGGATGGGTGTGTTGATCGTGAACGGGGTGGCGCTGGGTGCCAGGCCGTTTTGTGCATCCGGGACGGTTTGCGGGTTGACTGGGACAGCAAATGTGGGCGCCAATGTGTTCGTGGGCAGCGGGGTGGGCGGGGCAGCCAGGGCGGTCTGTGTCTGCTTGATGTTGAAGTCTGCAATCAGGGTCTGGGCCGCCGAGGTGTACACCACACTGGCATCCATCGTAGGCTCAGGGGTGGCTCCAATGTTGCAAGCCGACAGGACAAGGGTGGCAATCGTGAACATGGACAGCCAGACCAGTCGATTCAAGCGCATAATTCGGGTACCTCCAGGTGTTTGTAGCATTATAACGCAGGTCCTACCCGCCCGGGTTGCTCGTGCCGACCGGGCTGTGGGGGGTGGGGCTGGGCGTTTTGGATGGGGTTGGGGTGGGCGGGGGCGGCGTCCCAATGCGGATGATGCGCGGAGTCACCCAAAGCGCCTCATCGTCGCGGGCCGAACCGTTGGCGGCCACCACCAGGATGAACTGAACCTTCTTCCCGGCCAGAGCGCTCAGGTCGAGATCGATCGAGTAGTATTTTCCCTCATAGACCTCCCGCCAACTGCCCAGGGTCTGCGTTTTGCCGTTGCTCACGTAATCGAGGCGGAAGACCACGTCGCAGCGGTCGTGGTTGTAGCGGCAGCTCAACAGCGCGCGGAAGCGGTCGCCATCCTGGACGGTGAAGTTGGGATACGTGCCGGAGATGTAGCCGTCCTTTTGGTTCATCGGCACCGTCAGCAGGCTGAGACCGTCGGCCCGGTTGCCATTCTCCAGCTTGGGGTCCTTGAGCACCAGGGCATAGCCGCCGGCGTTATCCTCCTCGCCCGGGCACGGCAGGGTGACGGTGCTGTTTGCCCAGGTCGCATTGCACAGCTTGTTTACAAAATCGTAAGCCGTGTAATTCGCGCTCTTCACATTGATGTCCACCCAAAAGGCGGTGTCGGCGTTGGCCCCAATGCCGAACAGCACGTTCGAGGCGTTGCGCAGTTTCCAGTAACCGCGATAATGCCCGTCCTTAATGGGGGCCGTCAAGGTGACCGAAAGGTCGATGGTCTGCCCGGGGTTGACGTTACCGGGCAGGGAGACGACGCTGGGCCCGCTCATCGCATCGCCGCTGACGAAGACCAGCGCATAGGAACTGGTCCACGAACAGGTGCCGGTGTTTTTCAGCTGCCAGGTCTTGGTGAATTTGGAGCCGCCCGTCACGGTCGTGCCGTCGGCGATGGTAATGTCTTTGACAAAGGCGGCAGAGTCGCATCGGCTGACCAGGGTCGGCAGCGGGCTGGGCGGCAGGATGATGGGCGTCGAGGTCGGGCCGGGCACGATGGGGCTGGCGGTGGGCTGAACCTGGGAGGCGGTGGGCAGGGGCAGTCCCGGGGTGGGGCTGGCGGCCGGCGTGCTGGTCTGCGCAGCCATCGTGTAGAGCGCGTCCAGGGTACCGATGGTGTCGGGGGTCGACGGCGACACCGGCGCGTTGCAAGCCAGTTGGACCAGGAGCAGAAGCGTAAAAAGCAGGCTGAATGGGTGTTTTTTGAACATGGTGCCCTCCGGGGACGGGTATCTGATACCCATAGACGCCCGTTTGGCGGGGGGAGTTCCCACCAGGCGGGGCGAAACCCGGCTACTGGCAGTCGTAGAGGAAGCTGGCCTTGCCGTAATCCTTTTCGACCGGGGCAATGGTGAAGATCTGCACCCAGCGCTCGTTGTTGGTGGAGCCGATGTGCAGGCTCCATTCCATGGCGACCGTTTTGGAACCCGCTTCGGTGAATTTCAAGGTGCGTTTGTCTTCGGTGGTTCCGTCGCTTTTGCGCCAGTTGTAGGTGACGTTGACGGGGCCGTTCACGGTGATGGTCGCGTAGATGGTGTAGAACACGTTGGCCGGGCAGCCTGTTTCAGGCTTGCGCACGATCTCGTAGGTGACGCTCAACACGCCATATTCGACCTTGCTGGAGGAGTTGACCGTGATGTCGACCCAGAAGGGCGAATCGTAACCCACGCCGAAGGTGGTGCCGCCGGGCGTCTGGAGTTTCCATGAGCTGACATAGTTGCCGTCCGTGGTGGGGGCGGTCAGCACCAGCGGCACATCCACGATGTCGCCGGGCAGGGCCTGCTGCGGGAAGTTGTAGACGTACCCACCCCCCATGACGTCCCCGTCCCAGAAGACGATCTTGTAGCTGGTATCCCACACGCAGTTGCTGGTATTTTGGATGCGCCAGATTTTGGTGAATTGCTGGCCGGGCTTCATGATGGTGCCGTCGGGGATGGTTTCCTCCACCAGGCTGGCCTGGGCGCAGTTCAAGTCCTTGCCCGAGGTGGGTGGGAAGGTGGGCTTGGGCGCCAGGTTGGGGGTGGAGATGGGCGTATTGGCGGGGGCCGGGAGGGTCAAGGTGGGGGTGGAGGCAGGGGGGAGGGTCGACTGTTGGGCATCGCGGGCCTGAACCGTCTGGGCGACGGAGGTGGCGACGGCGCTCTCGTTCGAGTTCGCGTTGCCGCAGGCCGAGGCTGCGAGGGCCAGGACGAGCAGGAGCGCAAAGAGTTTGTGCTTTTGGAAGGGCATTCGAGTTCCTTTCTTGCCGTGGTCAGGAAACGACCAGCGCACATTATACACGGGAAAATGTGAAGCGCCCGGCAAAAGCCAGGCGCTTCGTATAGTTAAATTTTGCGTCTACGGCTGGTATTTAATGGTCAGGGTCACGGACCCGGCGTTGCAGGCAATGTAGTCGGCCTGCCCGTCCCCGTCGCTGGAGGCCGAGGCCGGGTGCAGGCGGATCTGGAAGCGGGCGCGGCTCTCGGTCACGCGCGTCTGGACGAAGCTCTTGACATCGATGGCAGTGCCCGGCGTGGAGGTCAACAGCAGGACGCCGTTCCCGCCCAGGTCATAGTCTGCCTGGTCGAGCGGCAGCGGGTATTGCAGTTCCCCCACCCAGATCCCGGCCAGGCTGTTGAACGGGTTTTGCATGACGCTGCAGCTGCTCAGGTTCAAGGTGGCGCTGGTAATCGTCTTGCCCGAGATGGATGAAATATCGAAGCTCATGTAGCCGCGGGCCAGGAAGTTGTCGCTGGTGTCGCCGGACAGGATGGTGAGGGGAATGCCCTGCGCCGCCGCAGGCTCGTAGACGGTGCCGCTTTCACTGCCGATGGCGTTGAGCACCACTTCGGCCACCACGGTGGTCGGGGTGGGCGTGACGGTCGGGGCGGCCACCTTGATCTGCACGTAGAATTGGGAGAACAACACGCCCGAGGCGTTGCGCAGTTTCCAGTAGCCGGTGTAATCGCCCGGGGTGGTGGGCGCGGTCAGGTTGACGGAGATGTCCACGGTCTGGCCGGTATTGACGTTGCCGGTCAGGGCCTGGGTGGCGGGACCGTTCATCGAATTCCCGCTGGAGAAGACGATGGCGTAGGAGGGCGTCCAGGAGCAGGTACCCACGTTCTTGAAGCGCCAGGTCTTGGTGAAGGCCTGCCCGGGCAGCAGCACGGTTCCATCCGGGATGGTGACGTCGGTGACGAATTGGGAGATGTCACAGGTGCTGGTGGAGGTGGGCGGGATCACCTTGGTGGGCGGGACCAGGGTGGGCGGTGCAACAGTGGTCACGATGGCCGGCGGCGGGGGAAGCAGGGTATGGGTCGGGGTCGGCGGAGCCGACAGGGTCAATTGCGCCTGGACAGTCTGGGCCACGGAGGTGGAGGCCAGGTCCGCCGCAGGGGTGCTGTTGGACGGTAGGTTGCAGGCGCTGAGGGCCAGGATCAGGGCCAGGAAAATCGAAATCAATCGGGCGTGTTTGTTCATATCTATTTCTCCTCGTGGTTGACATTGTGATTGTACCCCAAGTAACAGGGGATCACATCCCCCGCAGTTCTCATGGGGATGCGCAAAGCGCGGCAGGAGATAGACGCCGCTGCCCCCTGCCTGGTTCCGAAAAAAAACAGGAGCCGGGGACGGCTCCTGTTCGATGCAGACAGATGCGGGCACGGGGCTATTTTTCGTAGGCCACGCCGTCCGCCGCGGGGGCGACGGCCTTGCCCACCACGCCGGTCAGCACGATCATCGTCACGATGTAGGGAGCCATGAGCAGGAATTCGGGCGGGATGCCCACCTGCAGAATCTGCAGCTTGACCTGGAGTGAATCGGCAAAGCCGAAGATCAGCGAGGAGGTGTATGCGCCGATGGGCGTCCACTTGCCGAAAATCATGGCGGCCAGGCCGATGAAGCCCTTGCCGGCGGTCATGATCTCGTCAAAGCGGCCAACGGAACCGATGGTGAAATACGCGCCGCCGAGGCCCGCAAACATGCCGCCGAGGATGACGTTGACGTAGCGGGTCAGGTACACATTCACGCCGAGGGTGTCGGCGGCCTTGGGGTGTTCACCCACAGCGCGGGTGCGCAGTCCCCACGGGGTATAGAACAGCACGATATGCAAAATCACCACCAGGATCATGGTGAGATAAACAATGGGTGTATTGTCGAACAGCACCGGCCCGAGCACCGGGATCTTCGACAGCAGCGGGATGGAGATGGACGGGAAGGTGCCCGAGTTGTTCAGGGCGTCGATGTTCTTTTCGAGGAAGCGCGAGGAGATGAAACTGGTCGTGCCCGCCCCGAGGATGTTGACGGCTGTGCCGCTGATGATCTGATCGACCTTGAATTTGATCACCAGGAAGGCGTGCAGCGCCGCGATCAGTCCGCCGGTCAGGATGGCGCTGATCAGGGCCAGCCACAGGCTGCCGGTGGTGGTGCCGACAATGACGGAGACCTGCGCCGCGAAGAGCATGGTGCCCTCGATGCCGATGTTGGTCACGCCGGCCCGTTCGCTGATCACGCCGCACAGGGCCGCCAGCGCGATGGGCGTGGCGCGCACGAAGGAACTGCTCAACATGCCGACCAGGCTGAAGGATTTGTCGCGCGCCGCCCAGACCAGGAAGGCCATCACGAAACAGAAGGCCAGCACCGAGACCAGCGTGCTGTTCGATTTGACGCCGCGCGCCATTTGAAAGGCGCCGACCGCGATCAGCACCAGGGCCATGGCATAAGTCGTGGCCTGGGATGGCAGGACCAGGTCGGGGATCACGAAGGCTTCCGTTTTACTCAGGTTCAGGCCGAATTGGGTGGTCTGGCCTGCTTCGGTGCTGAAGGCGAACAGGAAGAGTACCAGCAGGCCCATGGCAATCAACACGATGCCCCAGACAATGCGGGTACGCATGTCGTCGCTTTGAAGAGTTGTTTTTGTATTCATCATGCGAGCCTCGTGTATGGGTTAACCGCGGGATTGAAGTGCCTGCTTTTCAGCAGGGCGGATGCGATATAGCCAGCGAATGATATCCGGGGCGGCCACGAAAACGATGACCAGGCCCTGGATGATGGAGATGATGTCCACCGGGATACCCGCCAGCGACTGCATGCGGGTGGCTCCGCCGCGCAGCACGCCAAAGAGGAGCGCCGACAGCACCACACCCAGTGGGTGGCTCTTGCCGAGCAGGGCGATGGCGATGGCGTCGAAGCCGTAGCCGGCCGAGAAGCCCTGCCCCACCCAGTGATCCACGCCCAGCACCTGGGAGGCGCCGGAGAGTCCCGCCAGGCCGCCGGAGATGATCATGGCCAGCACGAAGTTGCGAACGATATTTACGCCGGCATATTTGGCGGCGTCCGGGTTGGCGCCCACGGTGCGGATCTCGAAACCGATGGTGGTCTTGAACAGCAGCCAGTAGATCAGCCAGGCCACCAGCAGGGCCAGGATGAAGCCCCAATTCAGGCGCAGCGGATCGGGGAAGAAGTGCGGCAACTCGGCGGCTTCGGCAATCGTGCGGGTTACCGGACGGAAGCCGGGGGATTTCATCGGACCGTTCAGCAGCCAATCGCTCAGGCGGAAGCCGATCCAGTTCATCATGATGGTGTTGACTACTTCGTGCGCGCCAAATTTGGCTTTCAGGTAGCCAGGCACCGCACCCCACAGCGCGCCGGCCGCAATACCGCCCAGCAAGGCCAGGGGCAGATGGATGAAAGCGGGCAGGTTGCTCAGGCTGTAGCCCACGAAGACCGAGCCGAGCGCGCCCATGAAGAACTGACCCTCCGCGCCGATATTGAACAGGCCGCAGCGGAAACCGACCGCCACAGCCAGCCCGGCAAAAATGTAGGGCGTGGCCGTAACCAGGCTTTCCGTGATGGGGTAGATGGCCTTCATAAACGCGGCGCTGTCGCCGGTGCTGAAGTAAGACTGGATACCAGCGAAGATTTCCACGGGGCTGCCCAGCGAGCCGCCGAACAGCGCGCCGTAGGCGGTGGCAATCGAGGTCCAGGTGGCGGCAAAGGCCGCGCCCGGCGCCTGGAAGAAATTCTGCCAGGCGGCAATGACGGCCGGGTCGGTGCCGGCGATCACAATGGCGCCGATCACGAGGCCGGTGAAGATGGCCAGCAGCGGCAGCAGGGTCGAATAACTGCCCTCGAAGATATGTTGCAGGTCGAATTTCTTGTCCTGTTTCCCGGACGGGGTGTCTTTTACAGTTTGGTCAGTCAAGGCTCAATCCTCCTAAAAGACTTTCTCGACCGGGCCGGCGGATTTCTTCTTCGCCGATTCGGGAATGTCTTCCGGTTTGACGCCGGCCATCAACAGGCCCAGGTGTTCCTTGGTGGCTCCGGCGGGCAGAATGTCCACGATCCTTCCGCGGTACATCACGGCGATGCGGTCCGAGAGTGCAATGATCTCATCCAGTTCCGAGGAGACCACCAGCACGGCGGTGCCCTCGTCGCGCTTCTGAATGATGCGGCTGTGGATGTATTCGATGGAACCCACATCCAGGCCGCGGGTGGGCTGGGAGGCGATCAATAATTTGATCGGGCGGGAGAACTCGCGCGCCACGATGACCTTCTGCTGGTTGCCGCCCGAGAGGGTGGAAGCCGGAACAAACACGCTTGGGGTGCGGACATCGAATTGCTTCACCAGTTCGGCCCCGTTCTCGATAATAATTTTTTCCTGCATGTTCACGCCCTGGGCAAAGGGCGGCTGGTAGTAGGTGCATAGCACCATGTTATCCAGCAGCGGGAAGGAGAGCACCAGGCCGTGTTTTTGGCGGTCTTCGGGCACGTGCGCCACGCCCTGTTCGATGATCTGGCGCGGAGTGGCCTTGTGGATGTCCTTGCCCGCAAGGTGGATCGAGCCATTCTTGATTGGCAGCAGCCCGGTCAGTGCGTAGACCAGTTCGGTCTGGCCGTTGCCCTGCACCCCGGCCACGCCCAACACTTCGCCACCGTGAACGGTAAAGGTCAATCCGTTGACGGCCGGGTTGTCGCGTTCATCGTGGACATGCAGGTCATTGACCTCCAGGATCGGCTCCCGGGGTTGGGCGGGTTTCTTGTCGACCACCAGGTTGACCTCGCGGCCCACCATCATCTCAGCCAGTTTCCGCTCATCCACCTGTCCGGGGATGGCGCTGCCCACCACCCTGCCCAATCGCAGCACGGTGATGCGATCCGCAATGTGAAGGACTTCCTTGAGCTTGTGAGTGATGAAGATCAGGGATTTGCCCGAGGCGATCAATGAGCGGATGATCTTGAACAGCCCCTCCACCTCCTGAGGGGTCAGCACCGCCGTCGGCTCATCGAAGATCAGGATGTCAGCCTGGCGGTAGAGCACCTTGATGATCTCCACGCGCTGTTGGATACCGACCGGCAGGTCCTTGATGTAAGCCTCGGGGTCGACCTCCAGGCCGTACTGGTCGGAGATCTCGCGGATGCGCTTCGAAACCTTCTCGCGGTCGAGGAACAGGCCGTTGCGGGTGGTTTCGTTGCCGAGCATAACGTTCTCGGTGACAGTCATGACGGGCACCAGCATGAAGTGCTGGTGTACCATGCCGATGCCGCGGGCGATGGCGTCGTTGGGGCCTTCGATATCCACCTTCTGGTCGTTGATCAGAATCTCACCTTCGTCGGGCCGGTACAGGCCGTACAAGATGTTCATCAGGGTGGTCTTGCCGGCGCCGTTTTCTCCCAGCAGGGCATGGATCTCACCTTTTTCCAACGTCAGGCTGATGCCTTGATTGGCCTTGACCCCGGGGAAAGACTTGGTGATACCACGCAATTCCAATACGGGCATGATGCTTCTCCTGGCTGATTGGGTTGTGATTGCAAGCCGCCGCAGATGGCGAAAGATTCTCTCACCAGCTCCGGCGGCACTTGCAATTACACAGGTTTTTCAAACAAAAAGGCCGGGGGAATGTTCCCCCGGCCTTTTTTATTAGGCAGGAGCGATCTTACTTGACTTTCACAGCGCCGCTGCTGATGTCAGCAGTGAGCTGTTCGATCTCGGCCAGCAGTTCGGGCGAAGCGCCATTGACGGCTGCGATGCCGACGCCACCATTGGCAAGCGTGCCAATGTACAGGCCGCCCTTGAAGGTGCCATCAACGATCATCTTGATCGCATCGTACACGGCAACGTTCGTGTTCTTCAGCACGGAGGTCAGGATGATGTCCTTGTACTCGGCAGCGGAGACGGTCCAGTCATTGTCGACGCCGATGACCATGCAGGAGCCACTTTCCTTGCAGTAGGCAGCCGAGCCGAGGCCAACGGGGCCAGCCACGGGCATGATGATGTCGGCGCCTTCCTGAACAAAGGATTCGGCGAACGCGCGGCCATCATCGGTGGATTCGAAGTTGCCGGTGTAGGTGAAGGGCAGAACCTCAACGGCGGTGCTGTGGACGGTGTTGTAGTGCTTCACACCCGCTTCGAAGCCGGTCATGAAGATGGTGACGGGCGGGATTTCGAGACCACCGAAGGTGGCAACCTTGCCGGTCTTGGTCATGGCAGCGGCAGCGTAGCCAGCCAGGAAGCCGGCTTCGTCGGTCTGGAAGGTCAGGCCGAGCACGTTGGACAGTTCGGATGCGGAACCGCAGGTCTGGCCCTCAACGGCGGTGTCGCCGAAGCAGTCAGGATACGAGTAGTCCACGATGGCGAACTTGGTGTCGGGGTTGGCCTTGGCAGCGGTGGCGGTGTCGACGCCGAGCAGGAAGCCGACGGTCACGATCAGGTCGGTGTCCTCATCCAGGAACTGCTGGATGTTCTTGGCGTAGTCGGACTGCTGCTGGGATTCCAGGTACTTGCCTTCGATGCCGAAATCGGCAGCGGCCTTCTCGACACCGGCATAGGCGGTCGCGTTGAAGGACTTGTCATCGATACCGCCCAGGTCGGTCACCTGACCGACTTTGATGACGGCGGCGGGTTCGACGGGGGCGACGGTCGGCTCGACAGCGGCGGTCGGCGTGGCTTTCGGGCCGCAGGCGGTCAGGATCATCGTGGCGATGAGCAGGACAGCCAGGACAGAGTACAGCTTCTTCATGTGATTCTTCTCCTGATGGAATGGTAGGTTTGGAAGGGTTTTCTTCGGCTCGGGGATGCATGTCCTTTGCCTCCAAAACACGGCCCTTCCCTCATGCTAGTATAAAGCCTCTCGGGACATTGTGCAAGACTGAACAACTAGACAACCCCTCGCCCATCAATTTTCCTTTGGTTTCTCGGGCGGCACGCCGCTGGAGATCGACCCTTCCTGGAGCGCGGCTTGCAGCTCAGCCAGGCGGTCCTGCAAGGCCAGGGGAATGAAGCGGCCGGCTTCATGGTAGGGGGACAGCCGCAGGTTGCCCAGCGCCAGGGCGGGAGGTTGCTGCGCCAGCGGAATGAGGCTCAGCAGCTGGACCAGGATGGGCCCCGCGTCTGGCGTGACCGAAGCCAGGATGCGCGCGCCCGCATCGCGGCGGACCTGGAACTGGTCCCGTTCCGAACCGATGGCCCAGGCCCCGGCCTGCGCGGCGGCCAGCAGCGCGCCCTGTCCCGTCCCGCCGCCCACGCCAAAGACCACGTCGGCCCCGTCCTCGATCATACCCAGGGCGGCGGCGCGTCCCCAGGCCTCGTCGCGGAAAAGGTCTTCGCGGTGGCCGTCCTCGCGGTAGGTGACGTAGGCCAGCACACCCAGGTCGGCGTACTCGACCCCGGCGCGGAAGCCTTCGCAGGCCTGCCAGTTGGAGGAAATGCCCGAGGTCTCGCAGGCCGCGCCGACGATGCCGGTATCGGTCATGTGGGCGGCCAGCACACCGGCCAGGAATCCGCCGCGGTCATGGGGGAAGGTCACGGCGATGAAGTTATGGCGGGAGGGGTCGGGGGCCTGGTCGAGGCCGATGAAAACGGAATCAGGATACAGGTCCGCGGCTTGCAGGGCGGCGTCCTCCAGTCCCGCCCCGCTGGCGACGATCACATCGTAGCCTGTTTCGGCAAAGGTGGAGAGGTTCTTGGCGTAGTCGCGGGAGTCGACCGATTCGATGAAATCAGCTTGTTGAATGCTCCCCCCGGCCAGGGCCTGCTGGAGGCCGTCCCAGGCCGATTGCGTCAGGCCGTCATCCAGCAGCCCACCCGTGTCGGTGACCAGGCCCACGCAGTAGACATCCGACCGCGCGCAATCTGCCTGGGAGTGGGGGGCGCAGGCGCTCAGAAAAACGGGCAGGAACAAAAGGGGCAACAGGCAGGCGCGAAGGTTCAAGGGGTTTCCGTGGAGGCGGTCCAATCCAGGTGGGATTCGACCGCTTTGTCGTTGGTGAGTTGATGGAGTTCCTTGCCGCCTGCGCTGACGATGAAAATGTCCTGTTGGCCGGACATATTGCTGATGAAGGCAATTTGCCCACCGCCCGGTGACCAGGCCGGCCAGTTGTTCTTTTCGTTGCCGAAGGCAATGTGGCTGGTGTCGGATGTGACCACGTCCGCGATAACAAGTTCGGAGCGCAGGCCCATATAACTCAGGATGTATACGAATTTATTTCCGCCGGGCGCCCAGGCTGGCGCCGTGCTGATGGAGGTGTCAGAGTGGGTGAGTTGTTCGACCTCCCCGCTGGCAAGCTCCAGGCGATAAATGCTGGATATGCCCGACAGGCCGGACTGGAAGAGGATGCTCTTTCCATCCGGCGACCAGGCGGGGCTGCGGTCTTCGTCGGGCGAGTCGGTCAGGCGTTCCACTTGTCGGCTGGCGAGGGTGTAACGGTACAGTTCGGCGTTGCCGTCCCGCTGGCTGCTGAAGACGATTTGTGTTCCATCCGGCGACCAGGCGGGGTCGCTGTCTGCCGCGGGATTCTCCGTGAGGCGGGTCGGGTTCGAGCCGTCGGCCTGCATGAGGTAGAGTTCAGCATTACCGTCCTGTTCGGAAACGAAGACAATCTGTTTGCCGTCCGGCGACCACTTGCCGTCATAATCGTCGGCGGGATCGTTCGTGAGGCGCTGCAGGTCTTTTGCGTCGGTACGGATGCTGTACAGTTCGAGGTTCCCATCCACGTCGCTGGTGAAGAGGATGCGGCCCGGCTCGGGCGTGAGGGGATCATGCCCTTGCAGCGTGGCTTTGGCGGGAATCCATAACTTGAAGTTGTCCACTTCATATACAACCTTATGCCTGTTTTCCATGGGGATGGGGGTTGACTCTGTGCCGGGTGTCACAAGAAGGAAATTGAACTCTGCAGAAGGCGAAAGGAGAATGCCTGCATAGCCGCTCTTCAGGGTGTTATCTTCGAACTCGTTGATCTTGTGCCCGTTGACGAAGAATGTGAAGTGACTTCCCTCGGCCTGGACTGCAATTTGATTGGCTTCCTGCGGGCGCAGGGCATAGGGAAGCCTGGCACTGAGCAGGGATGTCCACTCGCCCTTGTTTTCCAGGGAGAAGACATATCTCCCTTGTGAATTGATCTCGAAGTAATATCGATTTCCGCCCAGCTCCCGCAGGATCAAACCAAAGCCATCGTTGGCATCGCCCTGCCTGATTTTGTATTCAGCCGAAACGATACAATCCGAGACGGGCTTGTGCTTGGGGAAATCCCAGAACAGGTAGGGTTCACCGGCATCGAAGTCCCAAATGTACTGGCCGCCGGTGATCATGCGAACGAGGTTGATGCTGTCATTTTGATAGGCAACCGCGTCCCACCTGGACTGGTTGTCGGTGAACCCGTCGCTCAGGCTGAGTTTCCAGGCATTCTGGTCCACCTGTGTCACAAAATCCACAGGCGGGGGCGGCGTGGGTTGGGGCGGACGAAACGATAGGCCGCTGAGCTTTTCATCATAGACGAAATAGACAACAATCGCGCCTATGAAGCAGGCGGTCGTGAACAGCGTCATGAGGATGCCGCCGGCACAGCCCAGCCAGTAGGCCCAGTCCTTGTCCTTGTCTGTGTTGAAATTTTGTGTCATGGGGTCCGCCCCGTCGGGTTACTGCGTTTGGGCCTCGCCCTTCCTGACGCCCAGCATCAGCCAAAGCGCGATGAGCATGAAGAGCGGCGCGATGATCATGATGATGTTGTAGTTATTGTTGGTCAATTGGATCGCCCAACCGTTCATGTTCGGGCCAACGATGGCCGAGAGGGTGGAGAAGAGGTAGTACAGCCCGGTGTAGGTGCCAATGCGATCGGCGGTGGTCATGTCTACCACCATGGGCAGGGAATTGATATTGACGCAGGCCCAGCCCAGGCCGCCCAGGATGAGCAGCACGCCGGCCAGGGTCAACATGCGCGCGCCGCCTTCCACCAGCGGGATGCCCACCAACGGCAGCGGGGCGATGGCGGTCAGCAGGGCCGAAGCGGGGGTAACGTAGAGCAGCACCAGCATGACCGTCACCGTCACCAGGCCGATGGCGATGGTGGTGCGCCGTCCGATGCGGCTGGCAAGGAAGCCCGAGGGGATGGCAAACAGCACGAAGAACAGCGGCAGCACCGAGAGCAGGGTGGCCCCGTCGCCTTCATTCAGCCCCAGGTGATTCTTGGCGTAGAGGGTGAAGAAGGTATCCACCGCCGAATAGCCCACAAACCAGAAGAAGATGGCGAACAGGATGCGCATCCCGCTCTTGTCCGGGTCGTTGAGCACGTCGCGCAGGCTGGTCAGCAGGCCGGGCTGGTGCTCGGAGACTTCATATTCCTTGGGCTCTTCAATGAAGAAGAACACCACCAGCGCCGCCACGATCACCAGGCCCGAGCCAAGCCAGAACGGGAAATTGGGACTCAGTTTATACAACATGCCGCCGGTCTGCAGGGCGATGATGGTGCCCACGCCGCCCATGAAGTTGATCACACCGTTAGCCTGCGAGCGGTATTGCGAAGGGGTGATGTCGGGCATGAGCGCCACCACGGGTGTGCGCCACAGGGCCGCGCTCAACAGGGTGGTGACGGTGCAGGCCACGAACAACGGCAGGATGCCCGCCACCGGGATCAGGCCAAAGGCCACGGCGGTGATTGGCGCGCCGATGAGGATGAAGGGGATGCGGCGACCCAACGGCGTGCGCAAACGGTCCGACCAGGCGCCGACCGGCGGCTGGATGAAGAGCGCGGCGATGTTGTCGAGCGTCATGAAGAAGCCGACCAGGGCCGGAGAGAGGCCGAATTTTTCGGACAGGAAGATCGGCACGAAGGCGTTGTACACGCCCCAGATCACGCTGACGCCGAAGAACCCGAAGCCGAGCAGGAAGGTCTTGCCGTAGTTGAGTCGCATGGGATGCCTCCAGGAAGGGATGCGTACTTCGTGACGCGGGCCGCATTCGCAGCCCGCATGGATTTCAAGGTGTATCGAGGCTGTTCAGGAACTTTAGGTCTTCGCGGGTCAGTTCGGCTTTTTCCAGTAAATCGGGGCGTTTCTTCAAGGTGCGCAGCAGCGATTGTTGCCTGCGCCACTGGTCGATTTTGGCGTGGTCGCCGGAGAGCAGCACCTCGGGCACGGTCCAGCCGCGAAATTCGGGCGGGCGGGTGTAGTGCGGGTATTCGAGCAGGCCGCTGGCGTGGGAATCGTCCACGGCGCCGGTCGGGTCGCCGAGCACATCGGGCAGCAGGCGCGAGACGGCATCCACGACCAGCAGGGCCGGCAGCTCGCCGCCGGTTAGCACGTAGTCGCCGACCGAGATCTCGTCCGTGACCAGGTGCTCGCGAATGCGCTCGTCGATGCCTTCATAGCGTCCACAGATCAAAACGATGCGTTCATGCAGCGAAAGTTCCTGCGCCACGCGCTGGTCGAAGACCCGTCCCTGCGGGGTGAGCAGGATGACCGGACAAACGGGATCAGGCCCCAGGATGGATTCGACCGCCTCGAAGACCGGGCCTGGCTTCATCACCATCCCGCCGCCGCCGCCATAGGGCGTGTCGTCGGTGGTGTGGTGACGGTCACGGGTGTAATCGCGGATGTTGTGGACGCGGACGTCGATCAGGCCCCGTTCGCGGGCGCGCTTCAAGATGCTGGTGTCGAGATAGGCGGGGAACACTTCCGGCAGGAGTGTAAAAATGTCGAACTGCATGAAGCGATTCTAGCATAGAATACCCACGGGTGAAAATTGCGCCTTCCACCCTTCAAATAATCACCCGAGGGCGGTATAGCTACCGTGTTGGAGGTCGAAATTGGTCATCCCGCCGCGAAAAGCCATGTAAGAGGCAGGTTAGAATTCGAAATGCGCGCTTGACGCTCCTTTCCAGCGGATGGTAATATGATTGTATGTACTTAAAAGGCAGTAAATGGAGTATGACCCGCCGCCGCAGGCGTCCCAACTGGTTCATGATCATTTTCCTGAGCCTGTTGGTGCTGGCGGGCGTATACATCAACAGCAATGTGATCATCAACGTGCAGCCGTTGGGCGTGCCCACTTCCACGGCCACCCGCCCGCCCGAGTCCTACATTACAGAGGCGCAGGATCTGTTCAAGCAGGGCAAGCTCCTGCAGGCGGTGACCGCCTACCAGCAGGCCGTGGCGGTCCGCCCGGATGACTCTGCCACCTATGTGGAAATGGCGCGCGTCCAGGTCTGGGCGGGGGAATATGTCGCCGCGCAGGAAAGCGCCGAGAACGCGCTGCTGCTCAACGGCAACAACCCCATGGCGCACGCCGTGCGCGCCTGGGCGCTGGATTTCCAGGGCAACCAGTTGGAGGCGTTGGCCGCCATCAAAACCGCCCTCGAACTCGACCCGAACAACGGCATCATTCACGCCTACTACGCGGAGATTCTGATCGACGCCTACCTGGCAAACGTCGGCCCGATCAACAGCCTGGAACTGGCCATTGACGAATCCAAGGTGGCGCTGGCCCTGGCGCCCGACACGCTGGAGGCCTATCGCGCGCGCGGCTTCGTGCTGGAGAACACCTCCAATTATGAAGAAGCCATTGTGTATTACCAGCAAGCCATCAAACTCAACGAAAACATCGCCGACCTGCACCTGGCGGTGGGGCGCAACTATCGCGTGCAGGGCATCAACGACCTGGCCATTCAGGAATTCTCGCTGGCAGATTCGCTCAACCCGAACGACCCCAATCCCGACTATTACATCTCCCGCACCTACGCCTCCATCGGCGAGTTCGGCAAGGCGGCGCAGTACGCCGAGACCGCCGTGCGCGACAACCCCGTCGACCCAACCCTGCGCGGCAACCTGGGCGTCATGCTTTACAACAACGCGCGCTGGAAAGACGCCGCCGACCAACTCAGCCTGGTGGTCAACGGCGGGGAAACGCCCGAAGGCGTCACCGTCGAACGCATCGAACTGGTGCCGGGCGACGTGCGCCTGGCAAGTTACTACTACACCTTCGGCATGGCCCTGGCGCGCCTCAACCGCTGCGGCGAGGCGATCAAGATCGCACAGCTGCTGAACGACCGCGTCCCCACCGATGAGAACGCCATCATCAACGCATCCAAGATGGTGGAAATCTGCCGCGCCAATTTGGCTGCCACCCCCGTCCCCACCCTGCCGGACCTGGAAGCGGTCCCCGCCACCCCCAGCCCAACCCCCGCCCCAACGGAAGCCCCATAACCCGAATGCCATGAACGTTCCCGGTCGCAAAGCCATCTTCAACCGCCGGCCCGAGCCGAACCTGTACCGCATGTTCTTTTGGATCGTGCTGATCCTGGGCGGGGTCTGGCTGATTCGCCAGATCGACGCCGGCGAGGTCAAGCCGCTCTTCGAGGCCACCCCCACCCCCACCCGCAACGCAGACTCGTATGCGCTGGAGGGCGATGCCCAATTCACCGCCGGCAAACTGGAGGCGGCCATCACCGCCTACCGTGAGGCGGTGCGCGTCGACCCGAACAACGCCGGCATCTGGATCAAGCTGGCCCGCATCCAAACCTATTCCACCCGCCTGCTGGTGACGGACGACGCCACGCGGGCGCGCCTGGCCGAAGCGCTCGTATCCGCAGACCAGGCCGTGGAACTGGCTCCCGACGATTCGCTGGCGCACGCCACCCGCGCCTTCGTGCTGGACTGGAACGCCAACCCGGACCTGTTCGGCGAGGATGCCGCCGATTACCTGCTGGAGGCCGACCGCGAAGCCACCCGCGCGGTGCAACTGGACAAGAACAACACCCTGGCCCTGGCCTATTACGCCGAAATCCTGGTCGACCAGCAAAAGTGGACGCAGGCCGGGGATTACATCGACCAGGCCCTGGCGCAGGACCCGTCGCTCATGGATGTGCATCGCGTCCATGCCTACGTGCTGGAATCGCTGGGCGAATACACCCAGGCCATCGAGGCCTATGATCGCGCCATTGCAATCGCGCCAAACCTAACCTTCCTCTATCTCCAGGCGGGCGCGAACTACCGCACGCTCGGCTTCCGCAGCCCAAACGAGGACACCCAGAGACAACTCTTCGAGAAGTCGCTGGAGTATTTCGACAAGGCCGCGCGCATCAACGAACAACTGGGCGTGAGAGACCCAACCCCCTACCTTTCGATTGCGCGCACCTACTCGCAGATGGGTGAATACTTTTCCGCGTCCCGCAACGTGCGCAAGGCGCTCGAATTCGAGCCGGACAACGCCGATGTGTACGGGCAGTTGGGCATCGTCTACTTCAAGTCCCGCAACTATGAAGGCTCGATCCCGGCCCTGAAATGCGCCATCCGCGGCTGCGACGAGGAAACCAGCTGCCAGGCCCGTTTTGGCAGCAGTTGTAAGGAAGCCGAGGAAGTCGGGGTCAAGGTCACCGGCCAGGCGCTTTCGGCCAGCACAGTGGTGTATTACTACACCTACGGCTCGGTGCTGGCCGCCTTGAGCCGCCCGCAGCAAAACTACTGCGCGGAGGCCCGCCAGATATTTAATGAAGTCAAGGCCCAGTTTGGCGGCGACAAGGATATTGCCGGGATCGTTGCGGCAGGCGAATTCATTTGCGACGACCTGGACAGCGGAGGCGCCCTGAGCGCCTCGACCCCACAGGTGGGGATGACCCCCACACCCACTCCCGTTCCGTAGAGATCGGAGATACCGCACTCGGGTGAAAATAGCGTTTTTTTTTAGCGTGACGAATACCTGTTTACGAACAGTCCGCGCCTGATAGCGCAATCCTATTGTACTTTTCCAAATTGACCTAACATAAATTTCAGCAGATTCTACGCCCCGAGCAGAGCCGCACGTACCCTTCGACACTCCTTGCAGTCGCAGGGCACCGCTACGCTCACGTGTGCCTGCGGCCCAGTGCAAGCAGGGCGAAGGTACTTTATTGTTAGATTTAATGGTTAATCTGTACAGACTTGCGCTACGGTACTTGCACACTGTTTGCATATGAGCCGCGTTTTTTTAGAGGGTGGAATGCTCAATTTTCACCCGGGGGTATTATGAATTTCGAGCGAGTCTCGTGAGCCAGTCTACAGACTTGCTCTACGGCAGGGGAAACTGTCAGAATTTTGTAAGAAATTATATATTCCCCTTGACGTTCGTTTATGTCTTACGGTATCATGGATTAGCACTCAGGCAGATAGAGTGCTAATTTGATGCTTATCTCACAAAACAATCCCTGACAGGAGGAACGAACCAATGGCAAAAGTCTCTTTTAAACCGCTTGGCAACCGTGTGCTGGTTGAGCCCATCGAGCAGGAAGCAATGACTGCTGGTGGCATCATTCTGCCCGAAACCGCCAAGGAAAAACCCCAGGAAGGCAAGATCCTGGCGGCTGGTCCCGGCGATCGCGACGAGGATGGCAAGCGCATCGCTTTGGATGTGAAGGTTGGTGACAAGGTTTTGTTCGCCAAGTACTCGGGCACGGAAATCAAGATGGATGGCAAGAAACTGCTCATCCTGCGCGAAAACGACATTCTCGGAATCATCGAATAATCAAGGAGAAAGTGAAAAATGGCTGCCAAGCAACTCGTCTTTTCTGAAGAAGCGCGCCGCAAGCTGAAGAACGGCATGAACGTCGTTGCCAACGCTGTGGGTGCGACCCTCGGGCCGAAAGGCCGCAACGTGGCCGTGGATCGCAAGTTCGGCTCCCCGACCGTGACCCACGATGGCGTCTCCGTCGCCAAGGAAATCGAACTGGAAGATCCGTTCGAGAACATGGGCGCCCAGCTCCTCAAGGAAGCTGCCACCAAGACCAACGACATCGCCGGCGACGGCACCACCACCTCCACGGTGCTGGCCCACGCCATCGTGAACGAAGGCCTGCGCGCCCTCGAAGCCGGTTACAACCCGATGCTGGTCAAGCGCGGCATCGAAATGGCGACCGAGTCGGTTGTGGAAGAACTCCGCAAGATGGCCGTCAAGATCGACACCAAGGAAGAGATTGGCTCCGTCGCGACCAACTCCGCCGCGGATGAAGAGATCGGCAACCTGATCGCCGACGTGATGGACAAGGTTGGCAAGGACGGCGTCATCACCGTCGAAGAGTCCAAGTCCATGCAGTTCGAGCAGGAATTCGTCGAAGGCATGCAGTTCGACCGCGGCTACCTCTCGCCCTACTTCATCACCGACACCGAGCACATGGAAGCCGTCATCGCCGACGCCTACGTGCTGATCAATGAGAAGAAGATCTCCGCCGCCCAGGACATCGTGCCCCTGCTCGAGAAGCTCGTCCAGATCGGCAAGCGCGAACTGGTCATCATCGCCGAAGACATCGACGGCGAAGCCCTGGCCACCCTGGTGCTCAACAAGCTGCGCGGCATGTTGAACGTGCTCGCCATCAAGGCCCCCGGCTTTGGCGACCGCCGCAAAGCCATGCTCCAGGATATCGCCATCCTGACCGGCGGCACCGTCATCTCGGAAGAGACCGGCCGCAAGCTCGAAACCGCCACCATCCAGGACCTCGGCCGCGCCGAGAAGGTCATCTCCGACAAGGAGAACACCACCATCATCGGCGGCAAGGGCAAGAAGGGTGAGATCGAAGGCCGCATCAAGGAAATCCGCGCCGAGATCGACAAGAGCACCAGCGACTACGACAAGGAAAAACTCCAGGAACGTCTGGCCAAGCTCAGCGGTGGCGTCGCCATCATCCGCGTGGGCGCTGCGACCGAGACCGAGATGAAGGAAAAGAAGCATCGCGTGGAAGATGCCCTCTCCGCCGCCCGCGCGGCCGTTGAGGAAGGCATCGTGCCCGGCGGTGAGATCTCCCTGATCAACGCCTCCTCCAAGCTCGACAAGATGGCCAAGGCCCATGAGGACGAGGAAGAAATCCGCATCGGCATCACCATCATCAAGAAGGCCCTCGAAGCCCCGATCCGCAAGCTGGCCTCGAATGCCGGCGAAGACGGCTCCGTCATCATCGACACCGTCCGCCGCAAAGCCGTCGAAGAGAAGAACAAGAACATCGGCTTCAACGTGCTGACCGGCAAGTACACCGACATGATCAAGGCTGGCGTCATCGACCCGGTCAAGGTTGTGCGCGGCGCGCTCGAGAACGCCTCCTCCATCGCGGCCATGATCCTGACCACGGACGTGCTCATCACCGACATGCCCGAGAAGGACAAGGCGCCTGCCATGCCTCCTGGCGGCATGGGCGGCATGGATTACTAGACCGTCCCGTTTTGTTCATCCCGCAGGCTGCCTGCGGGATGAACTTTTTAATTTATAATCTAAACGATGCCCTTCAAATTTCGTTTTATCCCGGCGCAATTGACCCTGGTCCTGGCCCTCGGCCTTTCGGCCTGTGGTTCCCTGTTTGGGACTGCCCCTACGCCCACGCCCCCCGTCCTTCCGACCCTTACGCCCGCGCCGCCCACCGCCACCCCGCCCCCCTCGGCGGCGGTCGTCAATGGTGAGTACGTCACGCTGGTCGAATTGGAAGCGGAGTTGGCGCGTTACCAGGCGGCTCAGGCCGCGCTCGGCAGGACGGTATCTGCCGAGGAGGCCCGCCAGGCCGTGCTGGATGAGCTGATTACCCAGGTGCTGCTGGCGCAGGCTGCCAGGCGCGAGGGCTTCACTTTAACGGAGGCAGACCTCCAGTCCAGGTTGGATGGGTTGGCCGCCCAAAGCGGGGGCGCCGAGGCGCTCGCCAAATGGGAATCGGATCACGGCTACACGGATGAATCCTTCCGCGCGGCTCTCCGACGTTCGGCTGAGGCGGCCTGGATGCGTGACAAAATCATTGCGAATGTACCCGCCGCCGCGGAGCAGGTCCACATCCAGCAAATTCTGACCTATAATGAAGCCGAGGCCCGCCTGGTGCTCGACCAATTGAAGACAGGCGCCGATTTTTCGAAGCTGGCTGCCTTGTACGACCCTGTAACGCGCGGCGAATTGGGCTGGGTGCCGCGCGGTTATTTGTTGGATGCCGTGGTGGAAGAGGCTGCTTTCAGCCTGGCGGCGGGTTCGTTCAGCGATGTGATTGCCACCCCGGCCGGGTTTCATATCATCAAGGTGCTGGAACACGCCGACCATCCGCTTTCCCCGGATGCGCGCCTGACACTGCAAGCGGCGGCCCTCGCCGCCTGGGTGCAGGAGCAGCGCGCGCAGGGTGAGGTTACAATACTCCAATAGAGGGCCGATCTCCCACAGGAGCGAATTCATGAGCAAATACGATTATCCCGATCCTTATGCCTCGACCCCCAAAAAGACCACGAGCGGCCCCCCGCGCCTGCAACTGTGGGACCTGCTTTCCATCCTGGTCCTGCTGGTGACGCTGTGCATGGGCGTTTATTTCCTGATGATCTTCGTCGACCCAATGTCGGACATGAATCCGCTCAAGCCGATCGACCCCGCGCTGCCCCCGACGTTTACGATCACGCCGCGCCCGCTCGACCCGACCTGGACGCCCAGCCCCACCATCGTCCCGACCATCACCGATACCCCGCGCTGGACGGCCACGCCGTATTCCTCGCCCACGCTGGTCTCGTTGATTACACCCAGCGACACCCCGACGGCTTCTGTCACGCCCAAAGCGCCCTTCTCGGCCACCGTCACCTACATTCCCAGCACAACCTATTACCTGGATGCGGCCTGCAACTGGCTGGGGGTGGCCGGCACGGTGGTGGATACGCGGAACAGCGATGTGGTTGGCATGATCGTACGCCTGGTGGGCACCTTGAACGGGAAGCGCGTGGACATGCAGACCGCCAGCGGGGTGTACCGCCAATATGGCGTCTCGGGCTTCGAGTTCTTCCTCGGGAATGTGCCGATTGCGTCGAACGATACGCTCTATGTGCAGCTGCTCGACCAGGCGGCCCTGCCGCTTTCGAGCAATGTCTACATCGACACCTTCAATGATTGCAGCAAGAATCTGATCCTGATCCGTTTCAAGATGAACCGTCCATAACTGTGTTTGAATGATTGCGCCCGCCCGTGGTATGCCACAGGGCGGGCGTTTTTTATTTCATTTGTTTTCCTGTGTTTAAGGCCGGCTTGTACGAGGCGAGGTGTCTACCGATAGCGCTTTTCGCGTCGTTGCAAAACAGCTTCACGCCAGGCCCCCAGGCCCAGCAAATTCAACCACGCCGAAACAAAGATATTCATCCGCTGCAAGGCCGTGGGCGGATGAATGAACAGCGCCCGCATCCAGGCCGACAGGGCGGCGGCGGGCTGTCCCCCGTCGAGACGGTAGCGCGCGTCCACGCGGTGGGCGGAGGAGCGGGCGCGCTTACGGACTTTCGCAAAAGCACGAGCGAGATGATTATCTCGCTCTACGGTTTCCAGGATGCGGAAGGCTTCACGCCCGAACTCGGCGGCCTTGGCGCGGTTCTTGGCCTCGGCGTGATAACGGGCCGCGGCCCAGGTCTGGTCGATGTGGAGGATGCGTCCCTGTCGGGCGATGCGAATCCACAGCAGATGGTCGAGCAGAAAGTGGAAGGTGGGGTCCAGTCCGCCCGCGGCTTCGAGCGCGGAGCGGCGCATGAAGACGGCAGGCTGGCCGATGATCTGGAAGCACAGCAAATCTTCCAAGGTGAGTTGTTGATACTTGAGTATGTTTGTGGTCTGGCCGTGCTCATCCACGGCCAGCATATCCGCATGGACCAGCACAACGTCGGGGTGCTCATCGAAGGCTTTCACCGCCGCGGCGACCGCGCCCGGCAGGTAATAGTCATCCGAGTTGAGCCAGGCCACGATCCCGCCATGCGCGCGCGCAAAGCCCTTGTTGATGGCCTCGGCCTGACCGCGATCCTTCTCTGAAACCCAATACGCCAGACGGTCGGCGTACTTCTTGATAATGTCCACGCTGCCATCCGTCGACGCGCCGTCGATGACGATGTACTCGATGTCGGGATACTCCTGCTCCAGCACCGAGCGCAGGGTCTGCTCCAGATAGGCGGCCTGATGATACGAGGGGGTGATGATCGAAACAAGAGTCATTGGCTGGGATTGTGTCATGCGGCCCGCGGGCTATCCGCCGGCCTTGCGCTCCAGGCGGGACAGTCGATGCCCGATCTCGTCCAGCCAATGGTTGCGCTCATAGGACGGCAGGGCCTGCCCGTCGACCAGGTCGCGCGCGGCGGCGGCCCAGTGCAGGGCCTGCTGCAGGTCGCGCGCGCGATGCTCGTAATGCTTGGACAATTCGATGCAGGCGTAGATGTGGCCGCGCTCCGCGGCCTGCTCCCACCAGCGGATGGCTTCCGTCAGGTCGCCGCGCCGTTTTTGCAGGACGGCATGCCGCTTCACGGCCACCCCGAAATCTGATTCCGTTAAATTGGATTCGAGTCCGCGCTCGTAGAGTTTGACCGCCTCGTCCCAGCGGCCCAGATCGTCGAACAGCTTGCCGAGCGCCACGAAGTCCAGGCCATGCTCCACCCGTCCGCTGAACGGGTCGGTCAGCATGTCGTTGATATGGCTGAGCAGGGCGGCCATCGTCACCACATCCATGGCGTTGTGATAGAACACGCCCTTGAGCGGCGAGGGGTCGCCCGTGCGCAGGTAATCGAAATACAGCCAGGGGATCTCATAGCCGGGCACCTCCTCGGATGTGCGCGGCAGGCCGAGGAGGTGTTCTTCGAGATATTTCAACGCGCGGCTGGGCAGGCGGTCGCGCCACAGGCGGCGGGCCAGCGGCAGCAGGTCGATGTGGGAGAAATCGGCGAAGGGGTTGGGGATGTGGTGCAGGGTGAAGCGTGTGCGCAGCAGCGGCGCATCGAAGGTCTTGCCGTTGAAGGTCACCAGCGCCCGGCAGGGGGCCAGGAAATCGATCAACCCTTCGAGCAGGGCGGGTTCCTCCGAGGGGTCGCGCAGGAAGAACTGGGCCAGTTGGAACTGGCCGCCCTCGAAGCGCGCCACGCCGACCATGAAGGCGTAGGTGCCCGTGCCGCCCGCCAGGCCGCTGGTCTCGGTATCGAGGAAGGCCAGAGTGTCGAGCGGCAGGTCCGCGATGCGCGGGTCGCCGGCCCACTGCGCGATGAGCGGGAAGGGCGCAGACGGGACAAGAGAGGCCGTCCCGTGGCGGTATTCGGACGGGAAGGTTTGCTCGGCGGTAAAGACCTCGCCGCGCCGTGTTTGACGGTGGCGGCCCGGGACGAGGGCCTCGATTCCATCGCGGCGATGCGGCGCGGGGGCAGACAGGTCCGCCGTCCCGACCTTGACGCCGAGCGATTTGAGCTTATCCGCTAAAGAGGACATGGGCTGAATTCTAATCCAAGACGAGCGCCTCAGGGCTGCTTGACCGTCACCTGGATGACGGCGGTCTCCACGCGCTGGTCGGCATATACCACCACCAGTTGCACAGCGTACAACCCTTCCAAACCGCGGGTGTCCCACTCGGCCAGCAGGCCGTTCTCGACCGGGGTCAGGCCGTCCGCGCCGACTTGGACCCAGGCGGTGGGATTCAGCCCGCGCCCAACCTGCACGCGGTAGTAGGCGAAGCCCTCCCCCGTTGCGGTGCCGACGATCTTGACCGCGCCCTGCACGTCGGCGAAAAGGGCGGGGGCCGTGATGCGCACCTCGGGATCGACCTTGGGCGGCTGGATGGCATCGTACGAGTTGGGCGGCAGCGGCAGGCCGGTGCTTTCGGCCCAGGCCTGCGCCTCGGGCGGGACGATCAGATATACACGCTCCTCCACGAATTGCGGCGGCGTGAAGACCGTGGCCAGGAAGCCGGTCTCACGGTTGACCTGGTAGGAGCGGTACAACGTATCGCCCTGGGTCGGCTCGCTTCCGTTCAGAAAGACCTCGCTGACGATGTTGGGGCAATCGGCGGTGGGCAGCAGGCCCGAGGGATCGCACACGTCCAGCACGGCCACGCCCGGCGGGATCGACCAGCCATCACGCGGCTGACCGCGGCTGGCGAGTTGCATAAGCGCATTCCACAAGGCCAGGGGCAGGCGCGGCGGCAGGCGCGTTCCCTCTGCGCGCGCGCCGCTCCAGGTGGCGACCACGCGGGTGGGCGTGTAGCCCAGCGTCCAGGCATCCTGCCCATCGGCGGTCTGCCCGAGTTTGACGCCCACCGGCCGCCCGATCTCGAAGGCGTTGGGGCTGCCCAGGCTGGGCCAGCGCGCGGCCTCGTCGGACAGGATGTTGGTGATGAGATAAGCCAGACCGGACGTGACGACCGGGCGCGCCTCGGGGGCCGACCAATCCAGCCAGACGGCGTGGTCGACGGTCTCCACGCGCAGCAGCGCCGAAGGCCCCAGGGTCTCGTTCACCACCCGTCCGTAATACACCCCCTGCGCGCTAAACACGCCATACGCGCCTGCCACCTCCAGCAGGCGCAGAGGTTCATCCAACGCCAGGCCAAAAGAGCCGCTGATCTTCGATACACTTTCCATGCCCATCTGCTGGAGCACGGTCTCGGCGGGCACGCGATAATCGTTGGCGAGCGCATGGCGCAGGCGCAGCGGGCCGTGATACAAGCCGTCGTAGTTCTGGAGGTTGACCTGCCCGGGAATGTCCCAGACCAGCGAGGCGGGTCCCAGCCCGCGGGTGAATCCCGTTAAGTAGACGAAGGGCGTTAGCAGAGACCCTGGGCTGTGCGCCGTTGTCAGCGGCGTTTCCTGCCCTTTGAGCGTTTCGCCGACCAGCGCCAGCACCTGGCCGGTGGTCGGGTCGAGGATAATCGCGCTGGATGAGGACTCGGTCAGGACCGCGCCAGGCGGCAGGGCGGGCAGCAGGCCGGCCGCGTCGCAGACCGCTTCGGGCAGTCCCTCCAGGCGGGCGGCGAAGGTGGTGGTGACGCAGGCGGCATCTTGCTGCAAATCGTAGTCGAGGGTGGTGTAGATTGCCAGCCCGCCGCGTTCGATGCGCTCGCGGCTGAAACGGGAATCCAACTGGGCCAGGGCCTGCTTGACGAAGGCGGCAGCCGGCCGGGGCGCGAAATCGGGTTGGGCGGCAAATCGAACGGGGGCGGCCAGGGCTGCATCCGCTTCCCCGTCGGGGAGCAGGCCCTCCTCCCGCAATTGAGCGATGATCTCGCGCCCGCGCTGCAGGGCGGTCTCGGGCGCGTCCAGCGGATTCAGGCTGGGCGATTGCATGACGCCCGCCAGGATGGCGCATTCCATCCGGCTGAGTTCTCCCGCCGATTTGCCAAAATACAACTGCGCCGCAGCTTCGACCCCAAAGGCGTAGCGGCCAAAGTGCGCCGCGTTGAGCGTCCATTCGAGGATCTGCGCGCGCCCGAAGTGGTCGGTGATCTGCGCGGCCAGCAGGCGTTCACGCAGGGCGCGGCGGATGGAAGGCGGCTCATCGAAGAGCAGGAAGTCGGCGGCCAGGCGCTGCGCCAGGGTGGGGTGCAAGTCGGGATCCTGCCAGCCGTCAACGGTGAAGCCCGGGTGGCTCCAAAAGTTCGGGTCCTCCAGCGCGACCACGGCTTCGGCCAGCGCAGGCGGGATGTGCTGCGGGTTGGCTTCGTCCAGCGCCACGTAGCCGCGCGGAGAGTCGTCGGGGGCGAAGGCAAAGAGTAGATTCTGGCCTGTGCGGTCGTAGATGCGCGTGGGCTGGAGCAGCAGTCCGTCGGGCGGGTTGAGCAGGCGCGGCAGCAGTTCGAGCGAGGGCAGGCCGCGGGTCAGGTCGGCGTAGGCCAGGGCCGTAACCAGGATCAGCGCGGCCAGCACCAGCGAGAGGATCATGCCCAGGCTCAAGATGACACCGCGCGCGCGTCCCTCGCCTTTGCGGAGGCCGGCCAGGCGGCGTTCCCGCCGCGAGCGGAGGATGGGGCGAAGTTCCTGCATGGGGCTATTGTACTATGCGGGGATGCGCTGGAAATTACAGGAACTTGTCCTGACCCAGTTGAAGACACCGGACGATGGTTGCCATGTTCGAGCCTGTTTTGTACTTGACCATGCCGCCAAACGCTTGGCGGAATAAAACGACGGCTGAACAATTACCAACTCTTCATCCATTTTGGTGATTGATGATGCAATATCTCCATGATATATTTTCCGCCATTCAGGAGCGACCCATGAGCCAAACCTTCCATCGTCGTGATTTCTTGAAAGTAGCGGGGACACTGGCCGCCGCCAGCCTGGCCGCCTCGTGTGCGCCGAATCAGCCGGCGCCGACCTCCACACCGCTCCCCGGTCTCCCCACCCCAACCTCGCCGCCCCAACCCACCTTCCCGCCGCTGGAGCCGCCCACCGCGTCTGCCCCGTTGGCGGTCATCGCCCTCAACCGCATGGGATTCGGCCCGCGGCCTGGCGATGTCGAAGCCTTCGAGGCGCTCGGCGCCAGCGACGACGAGCGCCTGCGCGCCTACGTGGCCCAGCAGTTGAATCCCGATACCATCGACGACAGCGAGTTCGAGTCGCGTTATGCCGCGGCGGGCTTCGAGACCCTGCACAAATCTGCCGACGAGTTGTACGCCGACCACATCGCCAGCAATCCCTACGACTCCAACGATGACGAATATTGGGAATGGTACAGCAAGCCCGCCTACGAACTGGTCGAGGCCAGTTTTTTGCGCGCGGTCTACAGCCGCAAACAACTGGTCGAGGTGCTGGCCGATTTCTGGCACAATCATTTCAACGTCTACTTCTGGCAGGATGACGGCGTGCCGATGCTGGTCTCGTACCACCGCGACGCGCTGCGCGCGCACATGCTTGGCAACTTCCGCCAGATGCTCGAAGCCGTTGCACAGCATCCGTCCATGCTGTATTACCTCAATCAAAACAACAGCTCCGACGCGGGGCCGAACGAGAACTACGCCCGCGAGTTGTTCGAACTGCACACCCTGGGCGCGGAGAATTATCTCGGCGTGCTCGACCCGAATACCGTCGCGAAGGATGCCAACGGGATCGCCATTGGCTACGTGGACAACGACATCTACGAGGCCGCGCGCTGTCTCACCGGCTGGCGCGTGGATGATGACCTCGGCGGCTGGGAGGACGGCGTCGAAATCACCGGCCGCTTCCTGTATTACAAGCCCTGGCACGACCGCTTCAACAAACTGGTGCTCGGGAAATACATCCCCGCCGACCAGCCCGATATGCAGGATGGACGCGACGTGCTGGATCTGCTCTCCCGCCACCCGGGGACGGCCCGTTACATCGCCCGAAAGCTGGCCCGCCGTTTCATCAGCGATACCCCGTCTGAGACCGTTGTCCAGGCCGCCGCAGACGTCTTCCTCGCCAACGTGGACGCGCCCGACCAGCTCAAGCGCGTGGTCGAGACCATCCTGCTCTCCGACGATTTCCGCCTGACCTGGGGACAGAAGATCAAGCGTCCGCTCGAAGCCACCATCGCCATGCTGCGCGCCGTAAACACTGAATTCACCCGCCTGCCGGGCGGAGTCCCGTGGATGACCTCGCTGATGGGCCAGCAGCTCTTCGAGCGCCGCCCGCCCGACGGCTATCCCGACACGATGGAAGCCTGGGCCAACAGCATGTCGCTGCTGTATCGCTGGAACTTCGCCGTCGGCCTGGTGGATAACTGGCTGGACGATGAAGACCAGGGCTTCACCCTGCGCACCGACCTGCGCGCGCAGACTCCGCCCGAAATCCGCACCCCTGCCGCCCTGGCCGATTTCTGGATTCTGCGCCTGCTGGGCCGCCCCATGTCGGACGCAAATCGCCAAGCCGTGATCGATTTCGTCCGCCAGGGCTACGGCGCGGACGATGAAATGTCCGACGATGACCTCGATTACTGGGGCCGCAGCATGGCGCAGTTGATCCTGATGAGTCCCGATTTCTCGATGCGTTGATGTCACCTTCGCCCTGAGCGGAGGGCCGAATGCTCTTTGAGGCCCGAAGTCGAAGGGCAGGTAACTGGAAAACGCTCTTTGCTTTTATCACGTGTCCTTCGACTGCGCTCGGCTGCCGCCTCACTCCGCTCAGGACGAAGTATTGAAGGAAGAAGGAAATTCTCATGCCAACCTATTCCCGCCGAAACTTCCTGCAAGGCTGTTCCTACGCCATCGCCTCGATGGCGGGCGCGAGACTCAGCCGCCTGGCCTTTGCCCAGGACAACCCCGCCGATACGCTGGTGGTCGTCTTCCTGCGCGGCGCATGGGACTCGCTCAACGTCGTCGTGCCCATCGACGGCGAGGACCGCGGCCTGTACGAGAAGGCCCGCCCGGACATCAAGATTCCCGCCGACACGCTGCTGCGCCTGAACGATCAGTTCGGCCTGCATCCCGCGCTCGCGCCGCTGCATGACTTGTATCAGCAAGGCAAAATGGCGGTCATCCAGGCCACGGGTTTGCAGGTGGACACGCGCAGCCATTTCGACGCGCAGGAGTTCATCGAGCTGGGCACACCCGGGGTCAAGAACAGCGGCTCGGGCTGGATCACCCGTCACCTGCAATCCACGCCTGTCGGTTCGACCGGGCTGATCCCCGCCGTCTCGACCAGCGGTCTGCCCACGGCACTGCTCAACTACACGCCCACCGTCAGCATGAATACCCCCTCCGAGTTTACGCAATGGGACAATGGCACGGTCATTCAACAACAGGAAGCCCTGCGCAAAATGTACGGCGGCAACACCCTGCTCGAACAGGTTGGCCGCCGCACCCTAGATGCGCTCGACCTCGTTCAACCGCTGGTGGATCAGGAATACACTCCCGCCAACGGCGCCTCCTACAACGATGATGACTTTGGCCGTCAGCTCCAAACCGTGGCGCAGATGATCAAACTCGGCCAGGGCTTGCAGGTCGCCGCCGTGGATTTTGGCGGCTGGGACACGCACGAGTACCAGAACGATGGCGCGGACGGCTACATGGCCGACCTGCTGCGCTCCCTGGGCGAGGGCCTGGCCAACTTCCACCTCGACCTCGACTCGGGCTACGCCGAGCGCCTGTCCGTGGTGGTGGTCAGCGAGTTCGGACGCCGCCTGGTGCAGAACGAATCCTACGGCACTGACCACGGCCACGGCTCGGTCATGCTGGCCCTGGGCGGCGGCGTCAACGGCGGACAGGTCTTCGGCCCCTGGCCCGGGTTGAACAACGATCAGTTGTACGATCACGCCGACCTGGCCGTCACCACCGACTTCCGCCAGGTGCTGGGCGAACTGCTCACGTCCCGCCTCGGCAACCCCAACCTGGAGACCGTTTTCCCCGGTTTCAGCGGATACAACCCGCTGGGCATCTTCCGCGGCTGAAAATCGAATCAAAACGTCCCGCAGGCCAAGCGCACCTGCGGGACGTTTTGATTTAACATGGATTTTCTACGGTCCCGGCGGAACCGAGGTCGAAATGGAAATGGGGGTGGCGGTCGGGGTGCTGGTCACGGAAATGACGCCGTTCGCGACCACGATCTGGACGTAGACCAGGTCGCCGAAGGTGTATCCGTACTCGTCCTGTAATTTC